>CAXTPG010000010.1:0-65779 GCA_964246015.1 uncultured Acetobacteraceae bacterium | reverse complement strand
AGCTCCGGCCGCTGCAGCTCCTGCCGCAGATGCCGGATCGACGGCGTGATGATCGCGACGAAATGCCCCTCCCGGATGCGCCGGTTGACCGCGGATCCCTCGATATACCCGCGCGCCCCCGTATGCAGCAGCGCCGCCTGCCCCGCCTCCAGCGTCAGCTCGCTGCACCGCAGCCGCGCCTGCAGCACGGCCCGCAGATACTCCGGCGCCTGCTCCAGCGGCGTCGCCGCCAGCCGCATGATCTCGCCCTGCAACGCCGCCAGGTCGCCGGCGAAGTCGTCGGCCCGCCGCGGCAGATACTTGTTGCTGTGCCCATGCGTGACGTCCGCCTCGCGCATCAGGTCGATGCACGCCGCCGTCACACCCAGACCCATCCCCGTCTGCAGCAGGATGAACCCGGCCTTGATCCGCTTCACCATGTCGCCCAGCGGATCGGCCAGCAGTGCCCCGTCCCCGATGAACGCCCGCCGGAACAACACGCTGTACGTCCCCGTCCCCTCCAGCGCGACGAACCGGGCATTCTGCCGGATCTCGACCCCGTCATGGCCGCACCGGAACATCGCCATCACCCGGTGCCCCGGCCGCTCCGCATCCTCGAACACCGTCCCGAACAGATGCCCCTCGCCCAGGTTGCTGACCCACGGCAGCACGCCCGAAACCTCGTACCCGCCCGCGACCCGACGCCCCCGCAGCTTCAGCCCCTCGATCCCTGAAAAGCTCTTCATCGGGTTGGACAGTCCGGTCCCGCCCATCTGCGCGCCACTGGCCAGCCCCGGCTGCAGCGCATCCCGCAGCGCCGCATTCTCCGACTGCTCCAGATACCAGCCGCACGCGTCCTGGCACCACGTGCAGAACGCCGTCGACATGCAGGTCTGCCCCACCAGCGCCATCGCCGCGATGGCGGCGCCGATGGAAGGCCGGGCCGCATGCGCCCCCAGATGCCGCGAATACAACCCGGCCCCGCCCAGCGTCCGCATGGCTTCGGCCGGATAATACCCGTCATGGTCGATCCGCCGCACATGCGGCGCGAGCTCTGCCGCGATGACGCCGGCCAGCGGGTCGTCCGCTGCGTGCTGGGCGGGGTTCTGCACCGTCAGGCCGGGGTCACGTCGACGGGCACCGGCTTCATGAACGTGTTCGCCACCGGCGACCACGTCTTCGCGTGCGCGATCAGCGCATCCAGCTCCGCCCGCGGCGCATCCGCGTCCAGGTGCACCTTCACACGCACCGCATCGAACCCCACCGGCTTCGGCGACGTATCCCCCGTCCCCCATACCGCCGTGATGTTGATATCCGCCTCCAGCTCGATCTCCAGCGCGCGGACCGTGATGTCCCGGCTGACCGCGTTCGCATGGATCCCGACCGCCAGGCACGATCCCAACGCCGCCAGCGACGCCTCGGACGGGTTCGGCGCCGTGTCGTCGCCCAGCAGACCCGGCGGCTCGTCGACGATGTACGGCGGCAGGTCGCGAATCATGTTCAGGTGCCGGAACCGCCCCTCGGCAATCGTCTTGCACTTCACGGTCTTGATGGCGGCCGGGTTGGCGCGCCCGCTGGCGATCAGCTTCTCCAGCCCGCCCTTGTCGATGGGCGCAAGGCACCCGGTCATCGCGGTCGGCGGGGCGGGGGGCTTCACGGCTGCGCTCATCTCGAGACTCCCTGGCATGCGCTGACCAGGAACAGACCGGTCAGTCTTAGCACACAGCAGAGCAATCTCCGTGCCAGGCCAGGACGCCACTCGCCCAATCCGCACGCAGCCAAGGCAAAGCCACCGGCCGCCATTTAACTCCAGCAACACCCGCCTAAAGACCGAGCAGATGCGCTATTAAGAGGCAACAGAGCCTACCAGAAGCCCGGACAGGTGCGCGTGATGATCCGTATCGAGCATCGAATGCTCCACAACGGCCCGGCCTGATCACCCCCGGCCCGCAGAGCCTCTCAGTCATCCGGCAGCCGCGGAACGGCGCCGGCCCATCACGGCCAGCGCCGCCATCGCCTCAGTAGTTGCGGCGGCAGCCATACGGCGTCGGATGAGTGTACGGCGGGCAGCGCCGATACTCGGGCCGGTAGTTCGGCCGGCAATGCCCATACCCGTCCCGGTGACCCCCAGCCCCGCACCCGCCCGAAACCAGCTCGATCCCGCCGGAAACCCCGGGCGCCACGACACCGGACGGCGCCGCCTGTGCCCCGAAAATCGCGCCCAGGCCCAACCCGGCCGCGACGATCAACACCTTCATACTCTTCATGTCCGGTCCTCCACTGCGATGATGGAGTGAACGCAGGAACGATGGCGCCGCGATGGCGCGGGTAAGCATCAACCGAACACGACTCTGTGTACCAGCAGACTGGTGGGCCCGGTGGGACTCGAACCCACGACCACAAGATTAAAAGTCCCGTGCTCTACCAGCTGAGCTACAGGCCCATATCGTCGACGGACCCGGGACATACGTCGTCCCGGGCCTCCTGCCAACGCCGTTACGCGTCGGCAGCCACCGTCACGCTCACGATCTTGTCGGGATCGCTCACGCTGCCGCTCCCGCCGCTGCCCCGCTTGATGGCATCGACATGCTCCATCCCCGAAACCACCTGGCCCCAGATCGTATACTGGCCATCCAGGTGCGGCGCCGGGGCGAACATGATGTAGAACTGGCTGTTCGCGCTGTCCGGGTCGCCCGTCCGCGCAGCGCCCACGGTGCCCCGCAGGAACTTCGCACTGCGGCTGAACTCCGCCTTCAGCGTCCCGTGCTTGCTCCCGCCCGTGCCCGTCCCGGTCGGGTCGCCGCCCTGCGCCATGAAGCCCTCGATCACACGGTGGAACACCGTGCCGTCATAGAACCCCTCCCGCGCCAGCGCCTTCACGCGCTCCACGTGTTTCGGCGCCAGATCCGGGCGGAGCTGGATCACCACCGGCCCGTCCTTCAACTGCATGTGCAGCGTGTTCTCGGGGTCAAGTGCCGTCGTGTCTGACATCATCCGTCCTGTTCGTTGTTGCTACTTCGCGTCCGCCGCGACCTGCATGCGGATGATCTTGTCCGGCCCCTGCACGATCCCGTTCCCGCCGCTGCCCCGCTTGATCTTGTCGACATTCTCCATGCCCGAGATCACCTGCCCCCAGATGGTGTACTGCCCATCGAGGTTCGAGGCCGGGGCGAAGCAGATGTAGAATTGGCTGTTGGCGCTGTTCGGGTTCGACGTCCGCGCCGCCCCGATCGTCCCCCGCAGGAACTTCGTCGCCGTCGTGAACTCCGCCGGCAGGTCCGGCAGCTTGCTGCCCCCCGTCCCCGTCCCGGTCGGATCGCCCCCCTGCGCCATGAACCCGTCGATCACGCGATGGAACGGCGTGCCGTTGTAGAACCCCTCCCGCGTCAACTGCTTCACCCGCTCCACGTGCTTCGGCGCCAGGTCCGGACGCAGCCGGATCACGACCCGCCCGTCCTTCAAATCCATGAACAACGTGTTCTGCGGATCGTCCAGCGCCTGCGCCAACGCAGGCCCGGCCGCCACGGCCAGCCCGGCCGCCATCAATGTCCTGCGATGCATCCTCGTCTCCATCATGCTGTCCTGACCCGCGCCAGCGTCCGCTCCAGCGTCAACGCCGGCACGAAGCTGCTGACATCCCCGCCCAGCGTCGCGATCTCCTTCACGAACCGCGACGAGATGAACTGGTGATGCTCGCTCGCCATCAGGAACACCGTCTCGATCCCGTCGTCCAAACGATAGTTCATCCCGGCCATCTGGAACTCGTAGTCGAAATCCGACACCGCCCGAAGCCCCCGGATGATCACGCCCGCGTTCACGCTCCGCGCGAAATCGATCAGCAGACCGGAAAAGCTCGTGACCTCGATCACCGTCCCGGTTCGCGCCGCGATCGCCGAGACCTCCGCCCGGACCAGCTCCACCCGCTCCTCCAGCGGGAACAGCGGCCCCTTGCCCGCATTGGTCGCAACCCCCACCACAAGCCGGTGCACCACCCGCGCAGCCCGCGCGATGATGTCGATATGCCCGTTGGTGACAGGGTCGAACGTCCCCGGATAGATCCCGGTATGCACGCGGGTCTCAGGCATCGGCCGGCGCCTCCGGCTCCGGCACGCCCTCGATGTCGTCCGCGTCCTCCAGGATCGGGAACACGCTCGTCACCCGCTCCCCCTCGGCCACCCGCAGCAGCGTCACCCCCATGCTCGCCCGCCCCGTCACCCGCACCTGGTCCGACGGCACCCGGATCAGCTGTCCCCCATCCGTCACCAGCATCACGCCATCCCCCGCCCGCACCGGGAAGCTCGCCACCACCGCCGTCCCGTTCCGCGCCGCCAGCGTGATGTTCGCGATCCCCTGCCCGCCCCGCCCCGTCACCCGGTAATGATACGCCGAGCTCCGCTTGCCGAACCCGGCGCTCGTCACCGTCAGCAATATCTCCTCCGCCGCCTCCAAGGCCGCCAGCCGCTCCGCCGAAAGCTCGACCGCCGCAACAGGCTCATCCGCCTCCGACGCGGCCTCCACCTCCGCGGCAGGTATCCCCGACCGCGCCGCAGCCGCCTTCAGGTACGCCGTCCGCTCCTCCATCGTGGCGTCGACGTGCCCCAGCACGGACAGCCCGATCACCTCGTCGCCCTTCGCCAGCCTGATGCCGCGCACACCCTGGCTGTCCCGCCCCGTGAACACCCGCAGCGTGTCGTCGGTGATCTGGAACCGGATGCACCGCCCCAGCCTCGTCGCCAGGAACACGTCGTCCAGCTCCCGGCACGTCGCGACGCCGATCAGCCGGTCCCCCTCCTCCAGCTTCATCGCGATGATCCCCGATGACCGGATCCGCCCGAAATCCGAAAGCTTGTTCCGCCGCACCCCCCCGCTCGCCGTCGCGAACACCAGATGCAGGTTCTCCCAAAGCCCCTCGTCCTGCGGCAGCGGCAGCACCGCCGTGATTCCGTCGCCGCCCAGCTCCGGCAGCAGGTTCACCAGCGCCCGGCCCTTCGCCGTCGGACTCGCCTCCGGCAGCCGCCACACCTTCTCCCGGTACGCCTTACCGCCGCTGCTGAAGAACAGCACCCACTGGTGCGTATGCGCGTTGAAGCTGCGCGTGACGATGTCGTCGCCGCGGGTCCCGGCGCCCGTCCGCCCGCGCCCGCCCCGATTCTGCTGCCGGAACGTCTCCAGCGGCGTCCGCTTGATGAACCCGTCCCGGGTGATCGTCACCACCATCTGCCCGGGCTCGATCAGGCTCTCGTCGTCCTGGTCCGCCGAAGCGTCGACGATCGCCGTCTGCCGGGGCGAGGCCAACGCGACCCGCACCGCCGCCAGCTCGTCCCGCATCACCTCCAGCCGCCGCGGCCGGCTGTCCAGGATCAGCAGCAGCTCCGTGATCCGCTGGCCCACCTCGGTCAGCTCCGACTGGATCTTCTCCCGCTCCAGCCCCGTCAGCCGCGCCAGCCGCAGCTCCAGGATGCCCCGCGCCTGCGCCTCGGTCAGCTTCACCCGGCCATCGATGATCTGGTTGCCGCTGTCGTCGATCAGGTCCAGCAGCCCCTGGATGTCCGCCGCCGGCCAGTCCGGCTCCATCAGCGCCACCCGCGCCGCCGCGCTGTCCGGGCTGGCCCGGATGATCCGCACGACCTCGTCGATATTGGCGACCGCGATCGCCAGCCCCACCAGCTGGTGCGCCCGGTCCCGCGCCTTCTGCAGCTCGAACCGGCTGCGCCGCAGGATCACGTCCTCCCGGAACCGCAGGAACACCTCCAGCGCGTCCTTCAGCCCCATCAGCCGCGGTCGCCCGCCATCCAATGCCAGGAAATTGACGCTGAACGTCGTCTGCAGGCTCGTGAACCGGAACAGGTGGTTCAGCACCACCTCCGGCGTCGCCTCGCGCTTCAGCTCGATCACGATCCGCATCCCGCTGCGGTCGCTCTCGTCCCGCATGTCGCTGATCCCCTCGATCAGCTTCCCGCGCACCAGGTCCGCGATCTTCTCGATCAGCGTCGCCTTGTTCACCTGATACGGAATCTCCGTGACGATGATCGCCGTCCGGTTCCCCCGCAGCTCCTCGAACTCCGCCCGCGCCCGCACGATCAACGACCCGCGCCCACCCTCGAACGCCGACCGGATCCCCGCACGCCCCAGGATCATCGCCCCCGTCGGGAAATCCGGACCCGGCACGATCCGCATCAGCTCCTCGAGCGTCGCCTCAGGGAACTCGATCAGATGCAGCGCCGCATCGATGATCTCCCCCGGGTTGTGCGGCGGGATGTTCGTCGCCATCCCCACCGCGATCCCGTTGGCACCGTTGATCAGCAGGTTCGGATACCGCGCCGGCAGAACCTTCGGCTCCTCGGCGCTCTCGTCGTAGTTCGGCGCGAAATCGACCGTCTCCTGGTCGATGTCCTCCAGCAGGAACCCGGCCGACTTCGCCAGCCGAACCTCCGTATACCGCATCGCCGCCGGCGGATCCCCGTCGACCGACCCGAAATTCCCCTGCCCGTCGATCAACGGCACCCGCATCGAGAACGGCTGCGCCATCCGCACCAGCGCGTCGTAGATCGAGGCATCGCCATGCGGATGGTACTTGCCCATCACGTCGCCCACGACGCGCGCGGACTTGCGATACGGCTTGTCCGACGTGTACCCGCTCTCGTTCATCCCGAACAGGATGCGCCGATGCACCGGCTTCAACCCGTCCCGCGCATCCGGCAGCGCACGGCTGACGATGACGGACATGGCGTAGTCGAGATACGACCGGCGCATCTCGTCTTCGAGCATCACCGGGGGTGACGCGGGGCCGGGCGTATCGGACGTGTCGCTCAATTGGGGTCCTGTCTAGGGGCCGGGCAAAGGCGCCGGACTGGTGCACCCTTGTACCACACCCCCCAACCCTGTCCAAACCGCCACGCCGTTGGGGTGGGTTGCCCTTCGCAACCCACCATGTCCAAGCACAAGCCCCGCCTCACCCCGCCATCAACCGCCGCAACCGAAACCCCGTGATCACCATCATCGCCGTAGCCCCGAAAGCCGCCCCCACCACCACCGGCGCCAGCCACCCCAGCCACGCCAGCGGCCCCATCAGATACAGCGCATCGTCGGGGTCGAACCCCCCAGCCCCCTCGTACGCCTTCGTCCCCGGCGGACTCCGCGCCTCCAGCATCTCGCTGAACCATCCGCACACCATCATGGACACCCCCCCCACCAGCCCCAGCGGCACCGCCCAGGCCCCCAGCCACCCCTCCCGCACCGCGAACCCGGCCGCGACGAAGAACAGCGCATTCACCAGGTTGTCGACGTAGTAGTCATACCGGTGCCCCGACGCGCTCATCATGTTCCCCACCCGCGCCAGCTCCCCGTCCGCCCTGTCGAGAAACGCCGAAACAAGCCACAACCCTCCGCCCCACCACGCCCCCGAAGCCGTCCCCGGCGCCAGCACCAGGCACGCCGCCACCCCCGTCAGCAACCGCAGCGTCGTCAGATGGTTGGGAGTCACCCCCGTCCCCAGCAGCGGCATGATCGCCCGCCGCGCCAGCTTGTGCGTCCAGCTCTCGTGGCTCAAACCCGTTCCTCCACCACCTTCGGCCGAGCCTCCAGCCACTGCCACGCCAGCAGCGCCGGCACGCCCAGCCCGATCTCCCGCAACCGCTTCACCAGCCCCAGCGCGATCGCCAGCTCCGGCGACAGCCCGAACAAATGGCACACCACCACATACCCCCCCTCCGCCACCCCCAGCGCCCCGGGGATCGCGAACCCCGCCGCCTTCAGCGCCTGCCCCAGCGCCTCGATCACCAGCCCTTCGCCCAACCCGACATCCGTCCCCAGCACATGCAGCGCGAGACACACCTCGATGCCCCCCAGCAGCCACGACACGCTATGATGGAAGCTGGCCCGCAACGGCCGCCCCGGATTCCGCCAGACGTCCCGGATCGCCGCATCCAGCCCCCCCACCTCGCCCAGCGGCGCCCACCCGAAGCTGTTCGACAGCCGCATGATCCCCCGCTCGATCAGCCCGGCCAGCCCCCACCACTGCGCCGCGACGAACGCCACCCCACCCGCCGCCGCCGCCGCCATCCCGCTCAGCACATAGCCGGACACCCCGCTCTCGCCGACCAGCAGCACCAGCAGCCCCAGCCCCAGCAGCGTGAACGCGATCTGCGTCAGCATCTCGACCGTCAGGTCCCCGACCGACCCCGCGACCGCCAACGGCAACGCCACCCCCCGCCGCCGCAGCAGCCGCGCCGCCACCACCTCCCCGCCGATCTGCGCGACGGGCAGCAGATTGTTCACCCCCTCCCGGATCCAGCGCAGCACCATGAACTCGCCCAGACCGGGCTGCGGCACGGTCACCCCCGCTACCGCCCGCCATGCCAGCGCCGAGAACAGGATCTGCACCCCATGGAACGCCGCCACCACGGCAATCCCCCACCCCGCCGCCCGCAACAGCCCCAGCACCTCCCCGACGCCAAAGCTCACGAGCAGCCAGGCCGCCAGCCCCACCCCCACCAGCGTCCCGATGGCCGCAGTCCACCTCACCCGTCGACCGCCCGGAACGGCGCGCGTCCCATCATCTGCCCACCCCGATCGAACACCACAACCTCCAACGCCACCCCACTCCCCGCCAGCACCCCCGCCGCCGTCCCCCACGCCCCCTCTGCCACCGCCACCCCCAGACCCGGCGCCAGCACGAACGCCTCCGCCACCGTGTTCGCCGCAGCGACCGCGGCCCTTACCCCCTCCGGCGCCAGCGCCGCCAGCGCCTCCATGTCCGCGCTGCCCCGCTTGCTGTGCAGATCGAGCCGCCCCTGCGCCAGCTTCGTCATCTTCGCCACCCCCCCGGCCAAACTCAGCCGGGGCACCGGATGCCGCCGCAGATACTTCAGCAACCCCCCCGCAAAATCCCCCATCTCCAGCAGCGCCACCTCCGGCAACCCGTGCAGCGCCGCCACCGCCGCCTCCGACACAGACCCCGTGCTCCCCGCCACGTGCCCAACCCCCATCGCCCGCGCGACATCGATCCCCCTGTGGATGGCGTCGATCCACGCCGCGCACGAATACGGCACCACCACCCCCGTCGTCCCCAGCACGGACAGCCCGCCCACGATCCCCAGCCGCCCGTTCAGCGTCCGCTCCGCCAGGCGCACCCCGTCCGCGATCCCCACCGTCACCACCACATCCGGCGCCGCCCGCACCTCCGCCAGCGCGGCAGCGATCATCGCCCGAGGAACCGGATTGATCGCCGGCTCCCCCGGCGGCAACGCGAGCCCGGGCCGCGTCACCATCCCCACCCCCGCCCCCGCCCGGAACGAAACCCCCGATCCAGCCGCCCCCCGGCCCACCCGCACCTCGATCAACGCCCCATGCGTCACATCCGGGTCATCCCCCGCATCCTTCACGACGGACGCATAGGCCTCCCCCGCCTCGACCCCGCTGCCCGCCAGCGCGAACGCCGCCCGCCCCCCACGCGGCAGCGGGATCTCGACCGGGTCCGGAAACCCGCCCCCCTCCAGCGCCGCATACGCAGCCTTCGCCGCGGCCGCCGCACAGGCGCCGGTCGTCCAGCCGCGCCGCAGCATGGGGGCATTCGTCACGCACCGGGGTATAAGCCCAGCCGATGAACGCTCCAAAGGGCTGGATGATCGCCGCCCCCCGCTCCGGCGCCGGCAAGACCACGGTCACGCTCGGCCTTATCGCAGCACTCCGCCGCCGCGGCGTCCCCCTGCGCACCGCGAAATCCGGCCCCGACTACATCGACCCGGCCTTCCACGCCGCCGCCTCCGGCGCCCCCGGCACCAACCTCGACACCTGGGCCATGCCCCCCGCCCTCATCGATTACCTGGCCCAGGGACCCGGGCTCCTCATCGTCGAAAGCGCCATGGGCCTGTTCGACGGAGTCCCCGGCCCCCCCGGCCGCACCGGCGCCGCCGCCGACCTCGCCCACCGCCTTGCCCTCCCCATCCTCCTCGTGCTCGATGTCTCGGGCCAGTCCCAGACCGCCGCCGCCATCGCCCTCGGCATGGCCACCTACCGCCCCGGCGTCGACGTCCGCGGCGTCATCCTCAACCGCGTCGCAAGCGCCCGTCACCAGAAGGGCGTCGCCGACGCCCTCGCCACCCTCGGCCTCCCCGTCCTCGGCGCCATCCCCAGGGACCCCGCCCTCACCCTGCCCGAGCGCCACCTCGGCCTCGTCCAGGCCGGGGAACACAAGGACCTCGACGCCCGCCTCGACGCCCTCGCCGCCATGGCGGAACGCTGCCTCGACCTCGACGCCATCATCGCCGCCGCCGGGCCTCTGACCCTGAACGCCGCCACCGCCACCTCCCTCCCGCCCCCCGGCCAACGCATCGCCCTCGCCCGGGACGCCGCCTTCACCTTCATCTACCCCCACCTCATCGCCACCTGGCGCGCCCAGGGCGCCGAAATCATCCCCTTCTCCCCCCTCGCCGACGAACCGCCACCGCCCCACGCCGACTCCTGCTGGCTCCCCGGCGGCTACCCCGAGCTTCACGCGCCCGCCCTCGCCGCCGCCACCCGCTTCCTGGAAGGCCTCCGCGCCTTCGCAGCCACAAGCCCCGTCCACGGCGAGTGCGGCGGCTACATGGTCCTGGGCCAGGGCATCGAGGACGCGGACGGCAACCGCCACCCCATGGCCGCCCTCCTCTCCCACGAGACCAGCTTCGCCCGCCGCCGCATGACCCTCGGCTACCGCCGCGCCCAGACCCTCGCCCCCAGCCCCCTCGGCCCCCCCGGCACCACGATCCGCGGCCACGAGTTCCACTACTGCCAATCCACCCCCGGTGATGACGCGCCCCTCGCCCTGCTGCACGATGGCCAGGGCGCCCCGCTCGGCCCCGCCGGGGGCAGCCGCAACAACGTCACCGGCGCCTACCTCCACGCCATTGCCCTCGAAGATGTTATACTATAACGGAGCGCCCATGACCCTGCCCCGCCGCCTCGTCCTGGCCGCTCCCGCCCTCCTCCTCGGCCGCAACGCCGCCGCCCAGGACGGCGTCCTCCGCGTCGTCTCCCCCTGGGCCTTCGACACGCCGGACCCCGTCGAGAGCGGATACGTCCTGAAACGCCTCGGCATCGCCGAAACGCTCGTCCTCGCCCGCCCCGACGGCACGCTCGAAGGCGGCGCGGCCGAGCGCTGGTCCGTCGACGCCGACCGCCTCACCTGGCGCTTCACCCTCCGCGATGCCCGCTTCCACGACGGCACGCCCGTCACCGCCGCCGCCGCCGTCCGCTGCCTGCAACGCGCCTGGCCCCTGGCGGAAAGCCTGCAGTCCATCCCCCTCGCCGCGCTGGAACCCGCCGGCGACCGCACCATCGTCATCCGCACCCGCACCCCCTTCGCCCCCCTTCCCGCCTTCCTCACCGACTACGCCGGCATCATTCTCGCCCCCGCCTCCTTCTCCGGTAACGACGTCGTCCAATCCATCGCCACCGGCCCCTACCGACTGACCGGGACCGAAGGCGCGCAGGTCATCCACGCCGAGGCCTTCGCCGCCCACCACGCCGGGCCGCCCCCCATCCGCGCCATGCGCTACACCGCCGCCACCCTGGGCGAAGCCCGCGCCAGCCTGATCGAAAGCGGCAACGCCGACCTCGTCTTCACCCTCCTCCCCCAATCCGCCGAACGCATCGAGGCCGCGAACCGCGCCCGAATCATCCGCGCCACCATCCCCCGCGTCCGCATGGTCGTGATGAACCTCGCCTTGCCGCAGTTCGCCGACATCCGCGTCCGCCGCGCCCTCTCCCTGGCCATCGACCGCCCCGGCATCGCCCGCGCCATCCTCCGCCACCCCGCCAGCGCCGCGACCCAGCTCCTGCCCCCCGTCCTCGACGGCTGGCACGACCCGGCGCTTCCGCCGCTGTCCCGCGACCCCGAGGCCGCCCGCCGCCTCCTCGACGAAGCCGGCTGGACCCCCGGCGCCGACGGCGTCCGCACCAGGGACGGCGTCCGCCTCGCCGCCGCCATGCTGGTTCCGTCGAACCGGCCAGAGATGCCCGTAATCGGCGAGGCCCTGCAGGCCCAGTGGCGCGCGATCGGCGCCGCCATCACCGTCCAGCCCGGACCCTCCGCCGCCCAGCCCGCCGCCGTCCGCGCCGGCGCCCTGCAGATGGCCGCCCTCGCCCGGACCTACGTCAACGTCCCCGACCCCATCGGCACCATCCTCCCCGACTTCGCCGGCGCCGGAACCCCCATCTGGGCCAGCCCCGGCTACGACAGCGCCGAAATGCGCGCCCTCGCCGCCGAATACCTCGCCGTCTTCGACGACGCCCCCCGCACCGCAATCCAGCGCCGCATCGCCGCCCTCCTCCAGCGCGACCTCCCCGTCATCCCCATCAGCTGGTTCGAGCACAACGCCGCCGCCGGACCCCGCCTCGACCCCCGCACCACCGCGCTCGACCCCTTCGAGCAGCGCTACCTCCTGCACACGATGCGATGGGCCTCCTAGCCCCCACCCTCGCACGCGCCGCACAGGGGCTCCTCCTCGCCGCCCTCGTCGCCACCGCCTGCTTCGCGGCCCTGCACGCCCTCCCCGGCGACCTCGCCCTGCACGTCGCCGCCGCACGCTTCGGCGAGGACCGCCTGGGCCCCGCCGGCATCGCCGCCGTCCGCGCCGCCGCGGGCCTCGACGCCGCCCTCATCGACCAGTACGCCCGCTGGATGACCCGGCTCCTGGCCGGCGACCCCGGCCGCTCCCTCCTCACCGGCCGCCCCGTCCTCGAGGAGCTGCTCCCCCGCCTCCGAACCACCCTCGCCGTCGGCGGCCTCGGCGCAGCGATCGCCCTCCTGGCCGCCATCCCGCTCGGCATCCTCGCCGGCGCCCGCGCCGGCGGCAGGATTGACCGGGCGTCCGCCGCCATCGCCGCCTGCCTCGCCTCCACCCCCAGCTTCGTCGTCGGCGCCCTCCTGATCGCGGCCCTCGCCGTGCAGCTCCGCTGGCTCACCCCCGCCGGATGGACCCTCCCCGCCGTCACCCTCGCCCTCGCCCTCCTCCCCGGTCTCATGCGCGTCGCCCGCCACGGCGTCGCCGCCGTCGCCCACGCCCCCGACGCCACCTTCGCCCGCATGCGCGGCGTCCCCCGGTGGCGCGTCGCCCTCCTCATCCAGGCCCGCCCCGCCCTCATGCCCCTCGTCGCCTACCTTCCCGTCCTCGCCATGCACCTCGTCGAAGGCTTCGTCACCATCGAGCTGGTCTTCAACCTCGACGGCATCGGCACCCTCCTCGTCCGCGCCCTTCTGGGCCGCGACCTCCCCGTCGTCATGGCCGCCGCCATCGCCTTCGTCCTCCTCATCACCCTCGCCACCACCCTCGCCGACACCATCCGCCACACCCTGCACCGCGCATGAGTCACGAGCACGGCGACCACGCGCCCCTCCCCTATGTCGGCCTGGCGATCGCCGCCCTTCTCGCCCTCCTGGCGACGCTGGGGCCCGCCTTGCTCCGCACCGACCCCCTGGCGCAGGATCTCGAAGCCGCCTTCACCCCCCCCGGCGCCCAATGGTGGCTCGGCGCCGACCACCTCGGCCGCAGCGTCCTCGCCCGCCTCGTCGCCGGCGCCCCGCTTTCCCTGGGCGTCGCCGCGGCCGCCTCCATCGCCACCGCCGCCATCGGCACCGCCGCGGGCCTGGCCGCCGCCGGTTGGCCCCGCATCGGCCGCGTGATCCTGGCTTTCGCCGACCTCGCCTTCGCCGTCCCCGCCCTCCTCATCGTCCTTCTCGCGGCCGGCCTGTTCGGCGGCGGCATCCCCACGATCCTCGCCGCCCTCGCCATCGCCCGCTGGCCCGCCTTCGCCCGCGCCTGCCACCCCCTCGCCCGCGCCGCCCTCGCGCAGCCCGACGCCGAAGCCTCCCGCCTCCTCGGCTTCGGCCCCGCCTATCGCCTCCGCCGCCATGCCTGGCCCGCCATCCGCCCCGTCATTGCCTCCATGACCGCCCTCGGGGTCGGCGCCAACATCCTCGCCGTCTCCGCCCTCGGCTTCATCGGCATCGGCCTCGCCCCGCCCCGTCCCGAATGGGGCGCCATGGTCGCCGACAGCCTCCCCTACCTCCACGAAACCCCCGCCGCCCTCCTGGCCCCCGCCGCCGCCCTCGTCCTCGCCACCCTCGCCGCCACCCTCATCGGCGAGGCCTGGTCCCAACGCCTCCGCCCCGGGCAGCGCCCATGACCCTGCGTATCCAGGGCCTCGCCATCCGCCATGACGGCGCGCCCCTCCTCCACGACATCTCCCTTTGCATCGACCCGGGCCAGACCCTCTGCCTCATGGGCGCCTCCGGCGGCGGCAAGAGCCTCATCGCCCAGGCCATCGCCGGCCTGCTGCCCGCCTGCATGGACGCCGCCGGGCACATCGCCCTCGGCGCCGCCACCCGCCCCGCCGCGGACCAGCCCGCGCTCCGCGCCCTCTGGGGACAAACCTGCATCCTCCCGCAGGAACCCGGCCGGGCCCTCGTCCCCGCCCTCCGCGCCATCGACCAGGCAGCCCTGGCGCCCCCCCGCCTCGGCCGCCCCGCCGCCGCCGCCTGGCTCGCCCGCTTCGGCCTCGACGACGCCGCCGCCGCCCGCCGCCCCGCCGCCCTCTCCGGCGGCATGGCCCAACGCCTTCTGGTCGCCCTCCTCGCCCGCACCGCCGCCCCCGTGCTGGTGCTCGACGAACCCACGACCGGCCTCGACGCCGAAAGCCGCGCCGCCCTCCTCGACTCGCTCGCCACCCTGCGCGACGCCGGCCGCGCCCTCCTGGTCATCACCCATGACCTCGCCGTCGTCCGCGCCCTCGGCGGCACCCTGTCCGTGCTCGAACACGGCCGCATCGCCGAAAACGGCCCCGCGGAAACCCTCCTGCACGCCCCCGCCTCCGCCTTCCTCCGCGCCTGCCTCGCAGCCGACCCGGCGTCCTGGCCCCGGCGCGTCCTCTCCCGCCCCGCCACGGACGTGCTGGAAGCCCGGTCCCTCGTCATCGGCCACGGCCGCCACACCCTCGCCGGCCCCCTCCATCTCGACCTCGGCGCCGGTCACATGGCCGCGATCCTGGGCCACAGCGGCGCCGGCAAGACGACCCTGGGCGACACGATCCTCGGTCTCGTCCCCCCCCGCGCCGGCCGCCTCGCCTGGTTCGGCCGCAGCCTCGACGCCGCACACCTCCGCACCCACCGCCCCCGGTTCCAGAAGCTCCACCAGGACCCGACGGCCGTCTTCCCCGCCGAACGAACCCTCGCCCAGTCGCTGCAGGACCTGCGGCACCTCCCCGACGGCCGCGCCGCAACCGCGCGCATCCCCGCCCTGCTCGACCGCCTCCGCCTCGATCCCGCAATCCTCGCCCGCCGCCCCGGCGCCATCAGCGGCGGCGAGGCCCAGCGCGCTGCCATGGTCCGCGCCCTCGCCCTCCGCCCCGCCCTCCTCGTCGCCGACGAACCCGCCTCCCGCCTCGACCCCCCCGTCCAGGCCGAAGCCCTTCAACTCCTCCGCCACCTCGCCGACACCGAGGGCCTCGCCGTGATGCTCATCACCCACGACCACCACACCGCGAAAGCCCTGGCCGACTCGACCCTGACCCTGCCGTAAGGCGCAGAAACGAAGCGTGATCCGCCCCGCGTCCCTACAGCCTGCCGAAACCGCAGCACCCCTACCGCCCGGTGAACGAAGCCGCCCGCTTGCCCAGGAACGCCGCCTTCCCCTCCGCATGATCCGCCGTCAGGAACAGCGCCGACTGCGTGTCCCGCTCCCACTCCAGCGCCGCATCCAGCCCCGCCGCCAGATACTGCTTCGTCATCGCCACCGGCAGCGCCGCCATGTCATGGAACAGCCGCGCCCGCTCCAACGCCGCCTCCAGCGCCGTCCCCGGCGCCACGACATGATCGATCAGCCCGATCCGCAACGCCTCCTCCGCCCCCAACCGCTCCCCGTACAGCAGGATCTGCCGCGCCCGCCCCTGCCCCACCCGCAACGGCAGCGTGTGCAGCAGCCCCAGATCCGCCACCAGCCCCACCCGCCCGAACCCGGCCGCGAACTGCGCATCCGCCGCCGCCACCACCGTGTCGCAGCACAGCGCGACCGAAAGCCCGGCGCCCACCGCATACCCCTCGACCGCCGCGATCACCGGTTTCGACGCCTTGATCAGCAGCCGCACCATTCGATGCGTCACCCGGAAGCGCTCCCGCCCCGCCGCCAGGTCCGCCGCGTTCATCCCGCTGATATCCCCCCCCGCGCTGAACGTGCCCCCCGCCCCCGTCAGCACGACCGCCCGAACCCCCGCATCCCCCTCGATCCCCTCCATCGCATCGACGATCGCCTGCCGCATCGGCATCGCAAGCGCATTCCGCCGCGCCGGCTGGTCCAGAGTAAGGATGACGGTCGCACCATCACGGGCTTCGGTCAGCATGGGAACACACTCCGGTCAGTAATGGCCGCGGCAGGCAAGGATCTCGACGCGCTGGTCGTCACCTCGGATACCGCGCACTCGATAAATCAGGCGGTGTTCCCGATCGATGCGGCGTGACCAGCTGCGGTTCACATCACCCAGCAAGGGTTCAGGCTTCCCGAGACCCGTGAACGGGCTACGGCGGATGTCTTCGATCAGACGCAGGATGCTCGCGAGCATCGCTGCATCCGCGCTCCTGGCCTGAAGCGCGCTCCATGACAGCAGGTCATCCCAGCCGTCAGCCGAGAAATGGACGTTCACTCCGCCGCTTCGGCCCGCCCGGCCCTGCCGTCGAGCTGCGCGATCGATCGGCGCAGCCGCTCGGCCATGACCGGGCTGGACAGCAACTCGATCGTCGTCAGCATACCCCTGTACTCCCGCTCGGACACGATGACGACATCCGCCTCCTCACCTCCGCGGTCCACCAGCACCGGGTTGTGCAGCGTGGCGGCATCGGACAGGTGTGTGTCCAGTGCCGCCGCAAGCTCCTCCTGGTTTATCGTCCGCATGACCGCCTCCTGCTTTCCACGTGGGTTGAACAAGGCCCGCGATCAACCGGCCAGCACCGCCTCCGTCTTCGCCTGCAACCCCTCCAGCGTCACCCCCGGCGCCAGCTCCATCACCCGGAACCCCTCCGGCGTCACGTCCAGCACGGCCAGGTTCGTATACACCCGCGACACCGCACCCGGCGCCGTCAGCGGATACGCGCACCGCCGCACCAGCCGCGGCCGCCCGTCCTTCGTCGTGTGCTCCATCACCGCCCACAGCCGCTTCGCCCCCACGGCCAGATCCATCGCCCCCCCCACCGCCGGCGACCGGTCGTTCTCGCTCGTCGCCCAGTTCGCGATATCCCCGTTCTCCGCCACCTCGAACGCCCCCAGCACGCATAGATCCAGATGCCCCCCCCGGATCATCGCGAAACTGTCCGCGTGATGCACATACGCCCCGCCCGGGACCAGCGTAACATGCTGCTTCCCCGCATTGATCAGCCACGGATCCCGGTCCGCCACCGCCGGGGCAGGCCCCATCCCCAGAACCCCGTTCTCGCTGTGGAAAATGACCTCCCGCCCCGCCGGCACCTGGTCCGCGACCATCGTCGGAATCCCGATCCCGAGGTTCACGTACCATCCCTCGGGAATGTCCTGCGCGACGCGGGCCGCCATCTCCGTGCGGTTCAACATCTCAGCTCTCCGGATCCCCATACGGCACGTGCAGCACCCGATCGACGAAAATGCCCGGCGTCGCAACCGCCTCCGGATCCAGCGCACCCAGCTCCACCATATGCTGGCTCTGCACCACCGTCATCTTCCCCGCCATCGCCATCACCGGATTGAAGTTCCGCCCGCTGCTCCGGAACGTGAGGTTCCCCCACCGGTCCGCCTGCCATGCCTCCACCAGCGCCACGTCCCCGGGCAACGCCTCCTCCAGCACATACTCCCGCCCGCCGATCACCCGGGTCTCCTTCCCCCGCGCCAGCTGCGTCCCCGCCGACGTGGCGGTGAAAAACGCCGGGATCCCCGCCCCCGCCGCCCGCATCCGCTCCGCCAGCGTCCCCTGCGGCACGATCTCCAGCTCGATCTTCCCCGCGCTGTACAACTCCTCGAACACCACCGACCCCACGCTCCGCGGAAAGCTGCAGATGATCTTCCGCACCCGCCCCAGCTCCATCAGCCGCGCCAGCCCCACCCGCCCCGCCCCCGCATTGTTCGCCACGCACACGAGGTCCCGGGCCTCCGTCTCGATCAACCCCTCGATCAGCGCATTCGGCTGCCCCACCGCGCCGAACCCCCCGATCAGCACCGTCCCCCCGTCCGGGATGCCCGCCAGCGCCTCCGCCATCGTCCGCACCCGCTTGTCGATCATGGCCCCACCTCGATCACCGCATCCACCGCGAACGCCCCCACCGGCATCGCCAGCACCGGATTGAGGTCGATCGATCGCAACCCCGGTCCCGCCTGGACCGCAAACACGCTCAACCGCGCCAGCATCTCCGCCAGCGCCCCGATATCCGCCGGCGCCCGCCCCCGCGCCCCCAGCAGGATCGGCGCCCCCCGGATCGACCGGATCATCCGCTCCGCCACATCCACCCCGAACGGGCAGCGATGCAGCGCCACATCATGCAACACCTCGACGAAGATCCCCCCCAGCCCGAACACCGCCACCGGCCCGAACACCGGGTCCCGCTGAATGCCCATCAGGCACTCGACGCCCCCCGAAAGCTGCTTGGCCACCAGCACCCCCTCGAACGGCGCCCCCTCCGTCGCCGTGTGCGCCGCCGCCTTCAGCAAGCCGAACGCCGTCCACACCCCGTCATCGTCCGTGATCCCCACACGCACGCCGCCGATCTCCGACTTGTGCACGATGCGGGACGAGACGACCTTCATCACGACCGGAAACCCCAGTCGCGCCGCCGTCGCCGACGCCTCCCGCTCGGTCCAGCACACCGCCTCCGGCGCACTCGCGATCCCCGCCCGGGCCAGCAACAGCTTGGCCGCCGCTTCGGACGGCGCAGAAGCAGGCAGCTTCACCTCCGGCACGTGCGGCAACCCGGCCCCTGGCGCCTGGTCCCTGAACCCGGCCCCGAAGGCGCCCATCGCCTCGATCGCCACCACCGCCCGGGTCGGGTCCTCGAACACCGAAAACCCGTCCGCCTCGTACTCCGCCACCTGCTCCGGCCGGGCCACGACGGAAAGCACGTACAGCCGGTCCGGATGCTGCGCCCGCACCCCCTGCAACTCCGTCCGCAGCTTCGGCGCGATCGTCGGCGACCCGCCCACCTGCGTGAAGAACGCGAGGATCGAGCTGTACTCCCCGTCCACCACCATGCTGTCCATGAACCGCCCGACCAGGCTGATGTCGTTGAACGCCTGCGCCGTGCAGTCGACGGGGTTCCGCGGCGCCGCAAACGGCAGCATGGCGCGCAGCTTCGCTTGCGCCGCCTCCGGCATCGCCGGCAGCTCCAGCCCGATCCGCTCCGCCGCATCGCTGATCAGCACCCCGGCCCCCCCGCTGATCGTGATCACCCCCAGCGTGTTCCGCACCGGATAGATCCGCCGGGTCGCCAAAGCCGCGATATCCAGCATCTCCTCCGTCGTCCGCGCCCGCACGACCCCGAACTCCGAAAGCACCGCATCCGTCACCGCATCGTCGCCGGCGACCGACGCCGTATGGCTCCGCGCCGCGTCCGCCCCCACGGCGCTCGTCCCCACCTTCATCATGATCACCGGTTTCTTCGCCGCCCGCGCCGCCGCCAACGCCGCCAGGAACCCGTCCGCCTCCCGGATCCCCTCCGCATACGCCGCGATCACGTCCGTCTCCGGGTCCTCCGCCAGCCACCCGATGACGTCCCCGATCGTCACATCCCCCTCGTTCCCCGTCGTCACGCAGATCGGCGTCCCGATCCCCCGGTTCCGCGCGATGGCGAACATATGCGTCCCATAGGCCCCGCTCTGGCTCGCGATCCCCACCCGCCCCGGCACCGGAAACCCGTTCTCCAGGCTGCTGGAAAAGATCGGATAGAACCCGATCCGCGCATTGAACAACCCAAGGCAGTTGGGCCCCAGCAGCCGCATCCCATGGCGCCGCCCCGCCGCCATCATCGCGTCCTGCGCCGCAGCCCCCGCCGCATCCATCTCCGCGAACCCGGCCGTGAACACGATCGCGCTCCGAACCCCAAGCGCCCCCAGATCCTCGATCGCCTGCACCGCCAACGCCCCCGGCACCGCGACGATCGCCGTGTCCGGAACCTCCGGCAACGCCGCCACGCTGGCATAGGCCCGCAACCCCTGCACCTCCGCCCGGTTCGGGTTGACCGGCAGGATCGCCCCCGCAAACCGCTGCTGCAGCATGTACGCGATCGGCCGCCCCCCGATCCGCGTCGGATCGGAACTCGCCCCGAGCACGGCAACGCTCCGTGGCCGCAACAGGCTGTCCAACGAGGCGAACCGGCTCAAACCCCCACCCCCAGGATCGCCGTGCACTGGCTGCTCAACGTCCCCCCGTTCCCATGCACCAGCGCAACCTCCAGCCCCGGCACCTGCCGCGCCCCCGCATCCCCCCGCAACTGCGTCACCGCCTCGATGATCAGGAACATCCCGTACATCCCCGGATGCACGCACGACAGCCCGCCCCCGTTGGTATTCACCGCCAGCCGCCCCCCGGGCCCGATCGCCCCGCCCTCGACGAACGCCCCACCCTCCCCCTTCGCGCAGAACCCGAGATCCTCCAGGAACAGGATCGGATTGATCGTGAACGCATCGTACAGCATCGCCAGCCGGACATCCGAAGGCACCACCCCGGCCATCGCATAGGCCCGCGCCCCGCTCTCCGTCGCCGCCGTCACCACCAGGTCCGGCATCGCCATCACCGCCCGGTGCCACCCCGCACTCGCCGCCCCCAGCACATAAGCGGGCCTGTGCGGCAGATCCCGCGCCCGGTCCGCCCGAACCAGCACGCAAGCCCCCCCGCCATCCGTCACCAGGCAGCAATCCCGCGTCGTCAACGGATCGCTGATCATCCGCGCACCCAGCACGTCCTCGATCGACAACGGCCCCCGCGCGAACGCGACCGGGTTCAGGTTCGCCCACCCCCGCGCCGCCACCGCGACCTCCGCCAACTGCCGCCGCGTCGTCCCGAACTCATGCATGTGCCGGCTGGCCGCCAGGGCATACGCCGTGATGGGATGCCGGGGCCGGTACGGCGCCTCGTGCGGCTGCGGCTCGCTCATGGAAACCAGCCGCCCCCCCATGCTCCGCTGCACGCTGCCGTAGCAGATCAGCGCCGCATCGCACTGCCCGGCCGCCAACGCCATCGAAGCACTCAGCAGATGCGCCTCGAAGCTCGACCCCCCGATATTCGTCCCATCCTGGAACCGGGGCCTGATCCCCAGATACTCCGACACGCTCAACGTCGGGAACGCGTGCGTGCTCGTCGCCGCGAACACCCCGTCGATATCCGAAAGCGCCAACCCGGCATCCCCGATCGCCGCCAGCGCCGCCTCCGCCATCAACTCCGTCGCCGTCCGGCCCGGAGCCTCGCCGCATCCCGCCTGCCCGACCCCGACGACCGCCGCCGCGCCCCGCAAGCTCACGACGCCACCGGCACGAACACGACCAGCGGAGCACCCGCGTCCTCGATGATCCGAGCCTCCACGACGGTCCCGATCGGCACCGTCTCGACCCCCTCGATCCGCGTCATCATCCGCGGCCCCTCGGCCAGATCCACCAGCGCCAGGTTGTACGTGGAATCCCGGGCTCGGTTGACCGTGATGGCATAGACGATCCCCCGCCCGGACGCCGCCACCCACTCCAGATCCCGCTCCCCCGTCCCCGGCGCCACGACCCGAGGATAGAACACGTGCCGCCCGCTCGACCGGCTGCGCTGGATCATGAACCGGCCCTCCCGCAGGAACCCGCGGTACTCGGCCTCTGGCCCCGTCGTCATCTTGTTTCCACCCTCAAGCCCCGCGATCATGCGACCGGGCCCCCCAGGCGGCAAGTCTGCGGCGCGTCAGTGCCGGAAGATGTCCGGGTCCTCATACCCCAGCAAATCCAGCCGGCACCGCGTCGGCAGGAAATCGAAGCACGCCTGCGCCAATGCCAGACGCCCCTCCCGCACCAGCAACGCCTGCAGCTTGCCCCACAGCTTGTGCAGGTACAACACGTCGGACGCCGCATACGCCATCTGCTCGGGCGTCAACTCCGGCGATCCCCAATCCGACGTCTGCTGCTGCTTCGACAGATCGACGCCCACCAACTGCGCCGTCAGGTCCTTCAGCCCATGCCGGTCCGTGAACGTCCGCACCAGCTTCGCCGCGATCTTCGTGCAGCACACCGGCGCCACCGTGATCCCGAACGCCTGCTGTAGCACCGCCACGTCGAACCGAGCGAAATGCATCAGCTTCACGACGCCGGGGTCCGCCATCAGCCGGGCCAGGTTCGGAGCGTCGTATCCGCGCCCCCCCAGGGACTCCGGAATCAGCTGCACCAGGTGCGCGACTCCATCCCCCGCCGACATCTGCACCAGACACAATCGGTCGCGATGCGGGTTCAGCCCCATCGTCTCGGTATCGACCGCAACCACCGGCCCCAGCGCGACGCCCTCGGGCAGGTCGTGCTTGTGCAGGTGGATGGTCGCATTCGGCAGGAACTGCGTTGATGTCACGATGCAGATGGTGCCCAGGAAAAGACTCGAACTTTCACGACCTTGCGGCCACAGGTACCTGAAACCTGCGCGTCTACCAATTCCGCCACCTGGGCATTCCGTGCGCCGGAGGCGGGTGGGTAGCCCCCGGTGCCACCGGGGTCAAGGGGCATTCGCCGCCCTCGACCGAAGAAGCCTCCGCCGCAAGCCCCAGACCCCGATTGTTGAAGCATTGGATTTCAAAGGCTCGCCTTTGATGGGGTTCCAAGGGGCAAAGCCCCTTGTCCTTGCAGATCCTCCAAAACCCCCCGCGCCGCCCGGAACGCCTCCCCCGCCGCCGGAACCCCGCAATAGATGCACGCCATCAGCAGCACCTCCTTGATCTCATCCGCCGCCACCCCGTTCGTCAGCGCTCCCCGCACATGGATCGCCAACTCCGCAGGCTTCCCCAACGCCGCCAGCATCCCCAGCACCACCAGGCTCCGCTCCCGCCGCCCCAACCCCGGCCGCGCCCACACATCGCCCCAGCAGCTCCGCAGCGCCAGCTCCTGGAACTCGCGGTCGAACGTCGCCCCGTCCAGCGCCGCCTCCGACCGCTCAGCCCCGATAACCTCCCCCCGGATCCGCCGCCCCGTCTCCAACGCGTCCATCGAAAAAACCCCGCTCAAACCGCCCGCACATCAAGGGCCGCCCACCCGACCGCCAAATCATGGCGGCAGCCCCGCACCGTAATCGCCATACCCTGAAGCGGGGTAAATCCTCGCGCAACCCGCCGCGCGCAAGCCACTCAACAAGACCGCCCGGCCAAAACCCGGATCAGACCCGCCCGCGCTCGTCCTTCTCCGGCGCAACCTCCTCGAGGTTCTCCGCCCCGCTCCGGCTTCCCCCGAACCGATCCGCCCCACCGGCATCCGGGGCACCCGGCGTCTTGTGGTTCCCCGTATTCTGCTCGCCATCCGTATGCTCGATCGTCGTCTCGGTATGCTTCTGGTCCATGGGGCCCTCCTGACATCCACAACGCCCCGGACCCCGCCGGTTTCCCCTCAGGACGGCACGAACCCCTGCACCAGGCTCCCCGACACCAGCCGCCACCCATCCACCAGCACGAAAAAGATCAGCTTGAACGGCAACGACACCGCGTTCGGCGGCAGCATCATCATCCCCAGCGACATCAACACGCTGCCCACGACCAGGTCGATCACCAGAAACGGCAGATACAGCAGGAACCCCATCTCGAATGCCCGCCGCATCTCTCCGATCATGAACGCAGGCACCAGTGCCCGCCACGACACCTGGCCCGGTCCCTCCGCCGCCGGCAACCCGGCCAGATCCTGGAACAACTGCAGGTCGCTCCCCCGAACGTTCCCCGCCATGAACCGATGGAACGGCTCCGCCACCAGCCGCAACCCCTCCAGCTCCGCCACCCGCCCCTCGGACATCGGCACCACGCCCGCGGCCCACGCCTGCTCCAACGTCGGCTGCATCACATAGAACGTCAGGAACAACGACAGCCCGATCAACACCATGTTCGGCGGCGTCCCCTGCGCCCCGATGGCACTCCGCAGCAGCGACAGCACGATCACGATCCGCGTGAACGCCGTCCCCATCACCAGCAGGCTCGGCGCCAGCGACAGCACCGTCACCAGCGCCGTGATCTGCACCAGCCGCCCCGTCGCCCCCGCCTGCCCGGCCGCCCCCAGATCCACCGTCACCGACTGCGCCCAGGCCAGCCCCGGCAACAACAACACGAACGCGATCAACGCCGCATACGCCAGCAGCAACGGCACCGTCCGGGCGCTCATGCCCGCGCTCCAGCGGTGACAATCCACCACCGCACGCGCACCGACCCGATCGGCGCGCCCGCCCCCCTCACGCCGCCCCTCCGGGCGCCGGCAACCATCCCACCACGACATCCGCCCCGCCGCCCGTCAGCAGCAGCACCTCCCGCCCGTCGCACCGCACCAGCACCAGCCGACGCGCCCGGTCCAACGGCACCGCCGCCGCAACCGTCAATCGTCCCCCGGTCCCACCCCCCCCGCCCCGGCCGACCCCTGTCCATCGAACGCCCCGGGCGGCCACCCCCACGAGCCCCAGCACCACACCCAGGGCCACGACGGCCCACACCACGTTCCCGAGTCCGATCGACATGTTTCGGCCTTTTGCCGTTGCACAATCACGAGCGGCCCTCCGCCCGAAGGCGAAGCGCCTCATCCAGCGCGGACACCGTCGCCGCAAGCTCCGCCAGCGCCGGCCGGAACCCCGCCCCCTGCGCCGGCGGCAGATCCAGCACCTGCGCGCACAGCGCCCCGGCCAGCGCCTCCAGCCCCGTCAGGTCCACCGTCCGCCCCGAAGCCACCAGCCCCCGCGCGATCCCCACCATCGCCGACGCACGGTGCAACGCGGCGCGGACGGGCGCATCGGGCGGCGCAGGATCGGGCCAGCAGAAGCTCATGCCCAGACCCTGCCGGCAAAAGGTTGCCGCAAGATTTACGGCGCACCTCCAATCTTTCCTTAACCCCTCCCCCCCATCCTCCAACCGTCCACCACACGCATAAAGGCCCGTCGCATGGACCCGACCGACCTCGGCATCTTCCACCTCGCCGAACAGCGCCTCGCCTGGGTGGACCGCCGCCAGCGCCTCCTTGCGCAGAACGTCGCCAACGCCAACACCCCCGGCTGGCAACCGCGGGACGTGACCCCGTTCCAGGCCGCACTCGCCTCCCCCGGCCTGTCCCAGACCTCTCCCCTGCACCAGGCGCCCACCGGGCGCACCGCCGGCGAAACTCAGCCCCGCCCCCACTCGAAATCCATCAACGGCAACGCCGTTTCCATCGAGGAACAGCTCGGCCGCGTCGCCGACACCGCCGGCATCCAGGAACTCACGCTGAACCTGCACCGCCGCTACGCCGCCATGCTCCGCACCGCCTTCGGCCGCCCCGCGTAGGATCCGCGCCATGGACATCGCCAAAGCCCTCGCCATCTCCGCCCGCGGCATGGACGCGCAGACCGCCCGCCTCCGCGTCATCGCCGAGAACCTCGCCAACCAGGACACCACCGGCTCAACCCCCGGTGCCGACCCCTACCGCCGCAAGCTCGTCTCGTTCGAGAACCGGATGGACCGCGCCCTCGGCGCCGAAACCGTCCGCATCCGCCGCATCGCCCCCGACGAAGGCACGCTCCCCCAACGCTTCGACCCGTCCCACCCCGCCGCCGACGCCCAGGGCTACGTCCGCACCCCCAACGTCAACTCCTTCATCGAGGTGATGGACATGCGGGAAGCCCAGCGCAGCTACAGCGCCAACCTCAACGTGCTGGAAGTCACCCGCTCCATGCTCACCCGCACGATCGAACTGCTGAAGTGACCATCCCGACCCTCACCGTAACCCCCTCCGGCGCCGCCAACGCCTACGCGCGGGTCGCCGCCGGTGACACCGGGTTCGGCGCCGCGATCGGCCGCGCCCTGGAAGGCGTCGTCCAGGCCGGGCACGCCGCCGACACCCAGTCCCTCCGCGCCATCTCCGGCGCCGGCAACCTCACCGAGGTCGCAACCGCCGTCACCCGCGCCGAACTCGCCCTCCAGGGCGCCGTCGCCATCCGCGACAAGGTCGTCCAGGCCTACCAGGACATCATGCGAATGCCGATCTGATGGCCCCGCAGCATCGCCCCCCCTCCCTGGGCCAGAAAGGCGCCGGGGGCGGGCTCATGGCGGCCCAGGATCCGCCCCACCGCACGCCCACCCTACAGCCATGACCGAAGCCGAAGCCGCCGCCGCCCTCCGCGACGCCCTCTGGGTCACCCTCAAGCTCGGCGGACCCCTTCTTCTCGCCGCCCTCGTCATCGGCCTCTGCGTCTCCCTGCTCCAGGCCGTCACCCAGATCAACGAACCCACCCTCGCCTTCCTCCCCAAGGCCCTCGTCCTCGGCGCCGCCCTCGCCCTCCTCGGCCCCTTCATGACCGAGCAGCTCACCGGCTTCGCCCACGTCCTCATGGATCGCCTCGTCACCGCGGGCGGCCGATGACCGACGCCGACCTCCTCGCCGCGCTCCCGGGCCTCGCCTTCGCCTTCACCCTCGTCCTCTGCCGCACCGGCGCCGTCATCATGCTCATGCCCGGTCTCGGCGAGGCCGACCCCCCGCCCATCCTCCGCGCCGGCCTCGCTTTGGCGCTCACCCTCCTCCTCCTCCCCGCGATCGCCCCGCTCGTCCCCGCCTCCGCCCCCGGCTGGGGCGCCGCCGGCATGGTCGCGGCCGAACTCCTCGCCGGTGCCGCCTTGGGCTGGCTTGCCCGCCTCCCCGCCCTCGCCATCGCCATGGCCGGGACCATCGTCTCCGCCATGACCGGTCTCAGCAGCGTCCTCCAGCAGGACCCGGCCCTCGGCGCCCAATCCGACGTCCTCTCCCGCATGTTCGGCGTCGCCGTCCCCATGCTCGTGCTCTCCACCGGACTCTACGCCCTCCCCCTCTCCGCCCTCGCCGGCAGCTACCAGCTTCTCCCCCCCGGCGAGGTCCTGCCTGCCGGACCCACCGCCGAATCGGTGCAGGCGGCGCTCTCTGCCCTGTTCGGCCTCGCCATCCGCCTCGCCGCCCCCTTCCTGCTGGTCGGCACGCTGTTCCAGGCCGCGCTAGGCCTGCTGGGCCGCCTCGTGCCGCAACTTCAGGTCTTCACCATCGCCGCCCCCGGCCAGATCCTGGGCGGCCTCCTGCTCCTGGCCCTGCTCGCCGCCCCGATGCTGGCCACCTGGTCCGCCGCACTGGCCGAAGCCTGGTCGACGCTCCCGGGTCTCTGACGAGATCACACCCCATCGAAGGCAAACACGTGAAATGCAATGACTTAGATTTCGGGGTCTGGGGCCCAAGGCCCCAGCGGATCAAGGGCAGAGCCCTTGCCTACCCTAGCGCGGCCCCCCCCTAACCCATGGCCGACGCCGAAGACCGCACGCAAGCACCCAGCGAACGCCGCCTCCAGCGCGCCCGCGAGGAAGGTCAGGCCCCCCTCTCCCGGGAACTCGTGACCGCGGCCGGCCTAGCCGCCGCCGCGCTCGTGCTCGCGCTGGCCGGCCCGGCCCTCGCCACCCAGCTCGCCCGCCGCCTCCGCGACATGCTGGCAATGACGGCCGCCCCCGCCGAAGCCCTCCACCACGCCGCCGCCGCCTGGGCCGCCGCCGCACTCCCCCTCCTCCTCGCCATGGCCCTGGCCGGCGCCGGCATCGTCCTCCTGCAGACCGGATTCCTCGTCCACGCCGGCGCCGCCATGCCCGACCTCTCCCGCCTGGACCCGCGCCGGGGCCTCAAACGCGTCTTCGGCCCCGACAACGCCGCCGAAGCCCTCAAATCCCTCGCGAAACTCGCCATCCTCGGCTGGGCCGTCTGGACCGCCATCGCCGCCACCTGGCCCGGCCTCCCCACCGCCCCCGCCTGGACCACCGCAACCCTCCTCGACCACCTGGCCCGCGAACTCCTCCACATTCTCCTGCTGATCCTCGCACTCCAATCCGCCATCGCCATCGTCGACGTCGCCTGGACCCGGCACCGCTTCGCCGCCCGCCACCGCATGAGCCGCGAGGACCAGAAACAGGAACAACGCGAATCCGAAGGCGACCCGGCCATCAAGGCCCGCCTCCGCCAGATCCGAACCGCCCGCAGCCGCCGCCGCATGCTCGCCGCCGTCGCAAAGGCGACCGTCGTCGTCACCAACCCCACCCACTACGCCGTCGCCCTCGCCTACGAGCGCGGCGCCCAATCCGCCCCTCGGATCGTCGCGAAAGGCACGGACGACGTCGCCGCCCGCATCCGCGACGCCGCCACCAAGGCCGGCGTCCCCCTTGTCGCCAATCCGCCCCTCGCCCGGGCCCTCCATGCCCTCCCGCTCGATTCCGAAGTTCCGCCCGAACACTTCCGCCTGGTGGCCGAAATCATCGCCTACGTCTGGCGCCTGCGCGGAACCGCCCGCCCGCGCTAGGAAATGTCATGTTCCACATTTGTTCTTGCATGTGGATAACCCGGAACATATGGTGTCTGCATCCTTAACGGGCCGAACCCGGACAACCCGGCGGCCAAATGCAACGAGGGCAATATGGCCGTGGTCAGCATGACGTCCGCCGGATACGATGGCACACAACGGCGGCGGGGGAACGACGCCGGGGAGCAAGGATCAGACATGGAGAAGAACAAGGCGCTCGACGCCGCACTCACGCAGATCGAGCGTGCCTTTGGCAAGGGCTCCATCATGCGCATGGGGGCAAAGGCCGGCGATCAGGGGATCGAGGTCATCCCCTCCGGCTCCCTCGGGCTCGACCTCGCCCTCGGCATCGGCGGCCTCCCGCGCGGCCGCATCATCGAAATCTACGGGCCCGAAAGCTCCGGCAAGACCACCCTCGCCCTCCATGCCATCGCCGAGGCGCAGAAGCGCGGCGGCACCTGCGCCTTCATCGATGCCGAGCACGCGCTCGATCCCATCTACGCCCGCAAGCTCGGCGTCGACGTCGACAACCTCCTGCTCAGCCAGCCCGACGGCGGCGAGCAGGCGCTGGAGATCTGCGACACCCTCGTCCGCTCCGGCGCCGTCGACGTCCTCGTCATCGACAGCGTCGCCGCACTCGTCCCCCGCGCCGAGCTCGAAGGCGAGATGGGCGACAGCCACGTCGGCCTCCATGCCCGCCTCATGAGCCAGGCGCTCCGCAAGCTCACCGGCAGCGTCTCCAAGTCCCGCACGATGCTGATCTTCCTCAACCAGATCCGCCTCAAGATCGGCGTCATGTTCGGCAACCCCGAAACCACCACCGGCGGCAACGCGCTGAAGTTCTACGCCTCCATCCGCCTCGAGATCCGCCGTATCGGCGCCATCAAGGAGCGGGAGGACGTCGTCGGCAATCAGACCCGCGTGAAGGTCGTCAAGAACAAGCTCGCCCCCCCGTTCCGCCAGGTCGAGTTCGACATCATGTATGGCGAAGGCATCAGCAAGGTCGGCGAACTCATCGACCTCGGCGTCAAGGCCAACGTCGTCGAGAAGTCCGGCGCCTGGTTCAGCCACGACAGCACCCGGATCGGCCAGGGCCGCGAGAACGCCAAGCAGTTCATGCGCGACCACCCCGAGATGGCGAACAAGATCGAGAAGCTCGTCCGCGACTCCTCCGGCGTCGTCGCCAACACCATGCTCGCCCCCCCCGGCGACGACGACGACGCCGACGCCGCCGATTGACGCCTCTCCTTCCCGAAGACACCGCCCTGGTCGATGCCGCCAGGGCGGTACTCCTGAAGCACTACCGCCCCTTCTGGCACACCGTCGCGGCCGCCCTCCGCGGCCGCGACGGGCGCATCTGGACCGGCATCCACATGGGCGCCACCGTCGGACGCCTGTCCATCTGCGCCGAAGCGATCGCCCTCGGCCGCGCCATCATGGACGGCGACGGCACCATCGAATGCGCCGTCGCCGTCCGCCACCCGAAACCCGACGAAACCATCCGCGACATCGCCGTCGTCCCCCCCTGCGGCGCCTGCCGCGAGAACCTCGTCGACTACGACCCGGCCGCACTCGTCATCATCGAAACCCCCCAAGGCCTCCGCAAAACCCCCGTCGCAACCCTCCTCCCGCTGCCCTACCGCCGCTGATAGCCACCACCCCCGCTCACCGCACCACCGGAAGGAACAGCGTGATCCCCGTCCCCTGACCCGGCCCGCTCTCGATCGTCACATGCCCCCCCAACTGCCGGGCGAACCCGAACACCTGGCTCAACCCCAACCCGGTCCCTTGCCCGATCGGCTTCGTCGTGAAGAACGGCTCGAACGCCTTTGCCGCAACGTCCGCCGACATCCCGCTCCCCGTGTCCCTCACCGCCACCGCCACGAACCGTCCCGGTTTCGCCTCCGCATTCCCGGCCAAATCCTCCGCCGTCAACCGCGCGGCAGCGGTCGCGATCCGCAGCGTTCCCCCATCCGGCATCGCGTCCCGCGCGTTGATGGCCAGGTTCAGCACCGCCGCCTCGAGTTCCGCCGGGTCGGCCACGCACAGCGGCAATCCCGGCGCCGGATCGAACTCCACCGTGATCCCGACCCCCACCGCCTGTCGCACCAGCTCCAGGAAATCCTGCAACTGCCCATTCGCGTCGATCGCCCGGGGCTGCAACGGCTGCTTGCGGGAAAACGCCAGCAGGCTCTTCGTCAGCGTGCTGCCCCGCTGCACCGCCTTCATCGCCGTCATCGCCAGCCGCTTGATCTTCTCCTGCCCGTCCGGCAGCGTCGCCGCCCGCTGGATCAGCTCGAGGTTCCCCAGGATCGCCGTCAGCAGGTTGTTGAAATCGTGCGCGACCCCCCCCGTCAACTGTCCCACCGCGTCCATCCGCTGCGCGTGCCGCAACTGCTGCTCCGCCGCCTGCCGCTGCCCGATCTCCGCCCGCAGCCGCGCCAGCGCCGCCTGCTCCGCCTGCGCCCGCCGCAACGACAGCCATGACACGACCAGCAACGTCAGCGCCGCCCCGCCCGCCACGGCGCCATACACCCGCAGGTTCCGATACCACCGCCCCAGCAGCACCGGCTGCGCGACCGAGAACACGACATACAGCGGATAAGCCCCCACCTTGCGGATCGCATACTCCTGCCCGATCCCGCTCGTCGCGACGTCGAACAGCACCCCGTCGCGGCTCGCCGGATCGGCAAGCCGCCGCATCAACGGCGAGTCCGCAGCGATCATCGAAGGCGCCGCCGGGTTGGCCGGCTCACGCGCCAGCACCGCGCCGTCCGCCCGCATCAGCAACCCGACATGGTCGAACGGCGGCGCAGCCTCGGCATAGAACCGGCTGAAGTAATCCGGGCTGGCCGCAACATGGATGGTCCCGTCGAACTCAGCCCCCGGCCGGGTCCGCCGCCGGATGATCGCGAACGACGCCATCGACGTCGCAGCGCCCCTGAACGCCGTCCCGATATACGTCCCCTGGTCCGCAGCCCGCTGCGCCTGGAAGAAATCCCGCGCCGCGATCCCGCTGCCGGGCGCCCAGGACTGGCTGCCCGCCCGCACCACCCCATCCGCATCGGCGACCCAGATGGACACAAGCTGGTCCATCGGCGCCTTCAGCCGCCGCAGGAACTCGCTGGTCGCCGGCGCGCCGATCTTCGGCCATTCCAGATCGTCGATCCGCTCGTCCACCTGCCCGATGGCAAGCTCCGCCGTCTCGAACACCTTCCGCGCGTGCTCCTGCATCACCGCCGCCGTGCGCTGGATCGCGTCCCGCCCTTCGCGCAGCACGTCCTCGTGATTCTGCCACGCGGCCGCGCCGAACAGCAGCAGCGGCACAACGACCGCAGCGGCGAGCAGAAGCTGGTGCAGGCGGACCGACGACGTCACCGACGGCCCGCAATGTCCCGGACGTTTGCTGCCATCACCGCTCGCGCCTTGCCCCCAGCCTTGCCCACGGCCCTCGCCTATGCACCGATGGCGAACACAGGACAACACGGATGACACGAATGTCCCAACTCCTTCGTGCAGCGCTGCTGGCAGCGCTGCTTCTCCCCGCCGCCGCCCGTGCGCAGGACCCCCTCCGCATCGCCTTCGCCGACCCGGTCTCCTCCCTCGACCCTCAGCTCAACAACAACGCCGGGGACCGCTCGGTCGATCTCTTCTTCTTCGACCTCCTCATCAACAACAACGACAACGCCCTCCAGCCCGGCCTCGCCACAAGCTGGCGCGCGACCAGCCCCCTCACCTGGGAGTTCGAGCTGCGGCAGGGCGTCAAATGGCACGACGGCGCCGACTTCACCGCCGACGACGTCGTCTTCAGCTACGCCCGCGCCCCCAACGTCCCCGGCAGCGTCGCAAGCTTCGCCAGCTACCTCCGCACCATCTCCAAGGTCGAGGCCACCAGCCCTCACAGCCTCCGCATCACCACCCGCGAACCCACCCCCAACCTCCCCCTCAACCTCGCCTCCATCCACATCGTCAGCCGCCACGCAGCCGAAAAAGCCACCAACGAGGACTTCAACGCCGGCCGCGCCGTCATCGGCACCGGCCCCTTCCGCTTCGTCGCCTACACCCCCGGCGCCAACGTCCGGATGCGCCGCAACGACGAGTACTGGGGCCGCAAATCCATCTGGCCCACCGTCGATTACCGCTACGTCAGCAACCCCGCCGCCCGCACCGCCGCCCTCCTGGCCGGCGACGTCGACGTCATCGACAAGGTTTCGGTGGCCGACGTCGCCAAGCTCAAGGAAAGCAGCGCCGTCCGCGTCTTCGCCTACCCAGGCCTCCGCGTCCTCGTCATGCAGCCCGGCTTCACCCCGCCCGGCCCCAACCGCTACGTCACCGCCCCCGACGGCAAGCCCCTCGACAAGAACCCCATCCACGACGTCCGCGTCCGCCGCGCCCTCAACATGGCCATCAACCGCCAGGGCCTCGTCGATCGCCTGATGCAGGGCACGGCCAACGTCGCCAACCAATGGATGCCCGAAGGCACCTTCGGCTACGAACCCAGGATCGGCCCCCAGCCCTTCGACCCCGACGCCGCGAAGAAACTCCTCGCCGAAGCCGGCTACCCACAGGGCTTCAACCTCGTCATCCACGTTCCCGCCGACCGCTACGTCGCCGGCAGCGAAACCGCCCAGGCTGTGGCCCAGATGTGGAGCCGCATCGGCGTCCGCACGACGATCGAGACGCTGACCTGGACGATCTATCAAAGCCGGGTCAACAAGGGCGAGTTCGCGATGACCATGATCGCCTGGGGCAACGGCACCGGCGAAAGCAGCTACGGCCTGCTCAACATCCTCGCCACCCAGGACGCGGCGAAGGGCCAAGGCGTCTCCAACTGGGGCCACTACAGCAACCAGGACGTCGACCGCGCGCTCGACGAAGCCACCAGCGCCTTCGACGACCGGGAACGCGAAACCATCCTCCAGCGCGCCGCCCGCCAGGTCGATCAGGACGTCGGCATCATGCCCCTGTTCCACTACCAGAACATCTGGGCGGCCCGGCGCGGCCTGCTCGTCAAACCCCTCAGCAGCGACCGCACCGTGGCCGAGATGGTGTCCAGGGAGTAGGGCAGTCTTGCAACGACGTCGGGTAGTTCCGCACCAGCCGCGACGAGGTCGACCGCATCCGGCAGATCGCGCCGAAAGGCTGGTTCATCCACTATTGAGCCGCCCGAACCTGCACTACCCTGCCCCCATGCTCAACGCCGCCCACCCCACCCTCGCCGCCCCCGACCAGGACCCCCACCTCTGGCTCGAGGACATAGAAGGCCCCGAAGCCACCGCCTGGGCCGACGCCCAGACGGCAAAGACCCTCGCCCGCCTCGCCGACGCCAGCTTCGAGGCCGACCGCGACAACCTCCGCGCCCTCCTCGACCGCCCCGACAACCTCCCCATCCCCACCCGCCGCGGCGGCCTCATCTACAACTTCTGGCGCGACGCCCAACACCCCAAAGGCGTCTGGCGCCGCACCACCCTCGCCTCCTACGAAACCTCCACCCCCGACTGGGACATCCTCCTCGACCTCGACGCCCTCGCCACCGCCGAGGACCAGGACTGGGTCTGGCACGGCGCCTCCACCTTCCCCCCCGCCCACACGCGCGCCCTCCTCCGCCTCTCCCGCGGCGGCAGCGACGCCGTCGTCCTCCGCGAGTTCGATCTCGAAACCCGCGCCTTCGTCCCCGGCGGCTTCACGCTCCCGGAAGCGAAAGGCGGCGCCGCCTGGATCGACCAGGACACCCTCCTGCTCTCCACCGCCCTCGCCGACCCCTCCACCTCCGGCTACCCCGCCACCGTCCGCCTCTGGAACCGCGGCTCCCGATGGGACGCCGAGCCACCCCTCTTCCGCACCGTCCCCACCAACATGAGCGCCTGGGGCGACATCGACCGCGCCACCGGCCGCCTCATCTTCCTCGAAAAGACCGGCTTCTACGACACAACCATCCACATCGGCGACCGCACCGGCCCCAAGCAACGCATCGACCTGCCCTCCGACGCCTGGATCCTCTGGGACCGCGGATGGCTCGCCGTCCGCGGCCGAACCCCCTGGACCGCCAACGGCGTCCACTTCCCCGCCGACGCCCTCGCCGTCATCGCCCTCGACCCCTTCCTCGCCGGCGACCGCGACTTCCACCTAGTGTTCGATCCGTCGGAACGCCGCGCCCTCCAGGGCTTCTTCTGGGCCGCCGGCCACCTCGTCCTCAACATCCTCGACGAGCTGCGCCCCCGATACCTCGCCCTCCGCCCCGGCGAATGGACCCAAACCCCCCTCCACGGTCTCCCCGACACCGGAACCGTCAGCGCCTGGTGCCTGGACACTGAGGACGAGGAATCCGACGGCACCCTCCTCGCCGTCACCCAGGACCCCATCACCCCCCCAACCCTCCTGCTCACCGGCACCCTCGCCACCCCCGCCATCCTGAAACGCCTTCCCCCCGCCTTCGACGCCTCCGCCATCACCGTGACCCGCCACGAGGCCATCTCCTCCGACGGCGAACGCATCCCCTACGTCCAATCCGGCCCCCCGGCCCTCACCGGCAACGCCCCCGTCCACCTCACCGGCTACGGCGGCTTCGCCATCTCCTCCATGCCCACCTACCGCGTCGCCACCGGCAAGCTCTGGCTCGAGCGCGGCGGCACCACCGTCATCGCCAACATCCGCGGCGGCGGCGAATTCGGCACGCGCTGGCACGAGGCCGGGCGCCTCGCCAACAAACGCGCGAGCCACGACGACTTCGCCGCCGTGGCCGCCGACCTCGTTGCCCGCGGCGTCACGACCCCCAACCGCATCGCCGCCGAAGGCGGCTCCAACGGCGGCCACCTCATCGCCAACATGCTCGTCCGCTACCCCGAACGCTTCGGCGCCCTCTTCTGCACCATCCCCCTTATCGACATGCGCCGCTACAGCCGCCTCCTGGCCGGCGCGAGCTGGATCGCCGAATACGGCGACCCCGACAAACCCGAGGACTGGGCCTTCCTCGGACCCATGTCCGCCTATCACACCGCCGAACCGGGCCGCCCCTACCCCCCCATCCTTATCGCCACCACCCGCCGCGACGACCGCGTCCACCCCGGCCACGCCCGGAAGATGACCGCAAAGCTCCAGGCCATGGGCTACGACGCCCTCCTCAACGAACCCGCCGCCGGCGGCCACGGCTACGGCAAGGACAACGCCGAGGTCGCCGCCTTCGCCGCCCTCGGAATGGCCTTCCTCCGCCGCTCGATCGGATGGCAGGCATGACACCCGTCGACACGATCTTCAGCAAAGGAGCCGTCCGATGACCGAGGAAACCTTCGTCCTGCTCAGCGGCGCCCTGACCTTCGGCGCCCCCCTCGCCATCGCCATCCGCGAACTCATCGTCCTCCGCCGCCCCCCTGCCGGCGGCGGCTGGTCCCCCCCGCCGCCCGAGCCCACGACCCCGAAGCCCAAACCCCTCCCCGACTGCCTGGTCCCCAAACTCCAACCCAGAACCCGCATCCTCGAAGACGCCTGACCCCCTTCCCGCCTCCCTGGGTCAGGGAGGGGCCGGGGGTGGGTGCGTCGTGCCGTGGAGGCCCAGGCGTTCGCAGCAGCGCCGGACAACCCCCGCCACTTGCCGGGTTTGCCCGCCGCGCCCCGATGTGCTGCCCTGCGCCACCGACTGAAGGACAGACCATGCCCCGCCTGGATGACGACGAGCCCGACGCCCCCGACCAGCCCGACGTGCCGGAACCCATGGGTCCCGAACCCCGCGAACCCGGCGACAACCGCACCCTCAACTCCCCCATTAACGAGCTGGAATCCCGCCTCCTCAAGCAGCGCAAGGTCCTGATCTTCGGCGCCATCAACGACAAGGTTGCCCGCGACGTCACCGGCCGCCTGCTCGCCCTCGCCAGCGAAGGCGACGGTCCCATCGACGTCTACATCAACTCCCCCGGCGGACACGTCGAAAGCGGCGACACCATCCACGACATGATCCGCTTCGTCGACGCCGCCGCCACGGTCCGGATCATCGGCACCGGCTGGGTCGCTAGCGCCGGCGCCCTCATCTTCCTCGCCGGGCGCAAGGAGAACCGCGTCTGCCTCCCCAACACCCGCTTCCTGCTGCACCAGCCCATGGGCGGCGTTCGCGGCCCCGCCACCGACATCGACATCGAGGCCCGCGAGATCATCAAGATGCGCGGCCGCCTCAACGACCTCATCGCCCGTGAAACCGGCCAGCCCATCGAAAAGGTCACCCACGACACCGACCGCAACTATTGGATGAGCGCCGACGAAGCCATCGCCTACGGGCTCTGCGCCCGGGTCGTGACCTCCGCCAAGGAGCTCTGACCCGCCCCCCGCCCGCCGGGGCCGGACCCTGCCAAGGCAGGACCCCGGTCCCGGCGGCCCGCGGCGTCACCCCGCCAGCAACGTCCCCTCCAGATGCCGGCTTGCCCACAGGATGTCGCTCGCCAACGCCGCCCGCGCCGCGGCCGCATCCTTGTTCCGCATCGCCAGGATCATGACGTCGTGTGGGTGCTGCATCTCCACCGACGCCCGATCCACCTGGTTGTACAGCCGGGTCAGCACCGGCCCGATCTGCACCCACAGCCCCTCGATGATCCGGTACAGCACCGGCATGTCGGCAAGCCGGTAGACCGCGAAATGGAACGCCTCGTTCGCCCCCAGCGCATCGAAGAACCGCCCCTGCCGCCGGTGCTCGATCAGGCTGCGCTGCAACCGCGCAAGCCCCGCAAGGTCCGCCGCCCGCGCATGCCGGATCGCCGCCTCCACCGCCCGCCCCTCCAGCTCGATCCGCAGATCCCGGATCTCCAGGAACCGCTGCAGCCCGATCACGGGAACGGTCATGGTGCGGGAGCTGTCGGCCACCAGCGCCTGGTCGGACACCAGCTTCAACAGCGCCTCCCGCACCGGCGTGATGCTAATCCCCAGCTCCGCCGCCAACGGCCTTAACAGCAGCTTCTGCCCCGGCTGGAACCGCCCGGACATCAACGCCTGGCGGATCACCGCATACGCCTTCTCCTGCAGGTTCCCCCGCTCGACCAGCAACGGCGCCGCTTCGGTCACCGCCCTCCGGTGCGCCGGCGTCCCGCCGGCCCCCACTTCGCCCGCCCCCGCTTCGCCCGGATCACGCTTCGTTTGCCTTCGCCAGCACCGGCCGGAACGCCTCCGTCGCCTTCTTCATCTCCGTCGCCGGGTCCGCCCCGCCCACGATGTTCGTCAGCGCGATCCCGATCGTGTCGCGGAACTCCGTCACCGGCACGATCTCCGGCAGCCCGCTCCGCGCGATCCGCAGGCTGTCATGCGTCGTATCGAACCATTCGCGCGGAAAGGCGCTCGCCTTCACGATCTCCTCGTTGCCGTAGCTGCTGCCCCGCGGCGGCGTGCCCGCACCCGTCCGCAGCCAGTTCGGCTGCATCGTCTTGCTGGTCGCCCACTGCACGTACAGCCACGCCGCCTTCTTGTTCTTGCTGCCCACCGGCACCCCGATGCCGTCGATGAACGTCGCCGAGTGCTGCGCTTTCGGCCCCTTCGGCACCAGCAGGAACCCCACCTTGCCCACGATCTTCGACTTCGACGGATCCACCAACGGGGTCGAGAACCCGATCCCGTCCCACCACATCGCCGCCCGCCCCTGGCTGAACGTCGTCTGGCACTCGTTCCAGTTGAACCCCACCGACCCCGGCGGCGCGCACTCCCGCATGATCTTCTGGTACCACGTCGCCGCCTCGATCGCCGCCGGGGTATCGGTCAACAGCGTCTTGCCGTCCGCCGTGATCGTCTCCTGGTCCCACCCCAGCAGGATGTTGTCGTACAGCACGACGTTCGCGTTCTTCACGCCACGCCCGGTGAACCCGTACACACCCTTGGTCTTGTCCGTCAGCCTGATCGCCGCCGCCATCATCTCGTCATACGTCTTCGGCGGCTCCAGCCCGGCCTGCGCGAACATCTCCTTGTTGTAGAACAGGATCCAGACATCCTGGTTGAACGGCAGCACGTTCAGCTTCCCGTCCGCGCCGGTCGCCACCCGCAGCGTCGCCGGGCTGAAATCGTCCATGTCGAGATCCGGCATCGTGATCGCCTTGTCGGCGATCATCGGCCGCAGGTCCTCCATCCAGCGGCCCTTCTCCACCAGCCGCTTCTGCACGTGCATCGCCAACTGGACCACGTCGAAGCTCGGCCGCCCCGAGCTCATCTCCATCGCCACCTTCGGCCGCTGCTGCTGCTCCGGCACCTGTTCGGACCCGACCTTGATGCCCGTCAGCTCCTCGAACTCCTTCTGGTGTGCCTGCAGCACGTCCGCCCGCGGAGTCTTGGTCAGGTTCACCTCGAGCTTCGTGCCCTTCGCAACCTTCCAGTCGAACGCGCTCTGCGCATTCGCACGCTCGACAAAGGCCGGCGCGCACAACGCGGCCGCAGACCCCGCAAGCAACGCACGCCGCAACACGCCCGTCCCATGTCCGTCCATCGCTCGATTCCTCCAAGATGCGCCCGGGGTCTACGCCCGATTACGAACAGCCACGTTATGACATATAACCCGAACGTCAACGCATTCGAAACCCGTAGGGTGGAATGCCCCCTTCGGCATTCCACCGTCCAGGCGCGCCGTCAGCCACCAAGCCCCCTTCCGCGCGACCGTCCCGCTCTCCTGAACAACGCCGCCATGCGCTATAGCGGCACCGAACAGGCCAAAGAGGGCGCAGCGTGCCACCCACCTACCTCGTAACCGGCGGCGCAGGCTACGTCGGCAGCCACGTCGTCCTCGCCCTCCGCGACCAGGGCGCCCACATCGTCGTCCTCGACAACCTCCGCCAGGGCCACCGCGCCGCCATCCCGCCCGGCATCCGCCTCGTCCACGCCGACGTCGCCGACGCTCCCGCCCTCGACGCCCTCCTCGCCGAACGCCGCTGGGACGGCGTTCTCCATTTCGCCGCCCTCTCCCTCGTCGGCGAGAGCATGGCCAACCCCCTCCGCTACCTCCTCGACAACGGCGCCACGGGACTCCGCCTCATCGACGCCTGCATTCGCCACGCCGTGCCCCGCTTCGTCCTCAGCTCCACGGCCAACCTCTTCGGCGAGCCCGACCGCATCCCCATCGACGAGGACGCCCGCATCGCCCCCTCATCCCCCTACGGCGAAAGCAAGCTCATGCTCGAACGCGCGCTCGCCTGGGCCGACCGCGTCCATGGTCTCCGCAGCGCCGCCCTCCGCTACTTCAACGCCGCCGGCGCGGACCCGGGCGGCCGACTGGGCGAGGACCACGACCCCGAAACCCATCTCATTCCCCTGGCCATCGATGCCGCCCTCGGACGCCGCCCCCCCCTCACCATCTTTGGCGACGACTACCCTACCCCCGACGGCACCTGCATCCGCGACTACGTCCACGTGACCGACCTCGCCGACGCCCACCTGCGCGCCCTGGCCGAACTGGACCGCCGCAGCGTGACCTACAACCTGGGCAACGGCGCCGGGCACTCGGTGCGACAGGTCATCGACTCGGTCGGCCGCCTGCTCGGCCGCCCCGTCCCCACAATCATCGGCCCGCGCCGTCCGGGAGACCCCGCCGCCCTGGTCGCGTCCTCGGCCCTGATCCAGCGCGAAACCGGCTGGACCCCCCGCCACGCCGCGCTGGACGACATGGTCGGCACGGCACTGTCCTGGCGCATGGCGCACCCGGGCGGGTACGAAGCCTAGAGGTGAAGCCCGTTCAGGAACGTGTTCACCGCGTTCACGTCCCGGTTCACCTCGGCGACGATCGACGAGAACGCACCGGCCGCGCCCTGGTACAACGTCGTCGCCTCGTTCGCGATCGCGTTCGCCGCGACCGTAAGCCCGTTGTTCACCGTGTTCGCGGCCGACACGATGCCCTGCCCCGCCGTCTGGAACGCGCTCGCCGTCACCCGCGCCGCGCTGACGAACGCCGCACCCGACGTGACCGCGGGCGGAATGTCCGGAATGCCCACGAAATGCTGCGTCGCCACCAGCAACTCGTGCGAGGCGACGATCGAGTTGGCGATCGCGCGGACGTTGATGCCGAACGCGAGATTGAGCCCGACGCCCCCGATCCCCAGCCCCAGCGTCAGCCCGGCGTTGATCCCCACATACCCGTCGTTGAACGTCACGCCGAAGCTCGTATCCTCGCCCACCGTGCCCGGCGAGATCAGCGTGGCCCCCCCGCCAGCCTGGATCCCGCCCCCGGTATACGTGCCGCCACCGCTGACGCTCGCGATCGGCCCGGCAAAGTTCCCCGTCGACGTCTGCAGCCCGCCCGCCCCCACATCCGCCGAACCGCCCGCCGTCGCGATGACACCCACCGTCGTCGACCCGGTCGTCGTGATCGCCCCGGCACTCCCGAAATTCTGGCTGTACGCCAGCGTCCCCGAAGCCGAAACCCCCGCCGCCACGGCCCCCTGCGCATGGATCGTCCCCGACCCGACGCTCAGCCCCCCGCTCGCCAGCGCCCCGGCATTCACCTGCGCCCCCAGCGTGACCCCGTTGGCCGTCGTCAGCGATACGCCCGCCCCGGCATTCACCCCCGCCAATGCACTGACGCCCCCCGGCCCCGCGGAAGCCGAGGCGCCACCGGTAACGCCGGCCCCCAGGGTCAGAACACCCCCGTTCGGCCCGCTCACGACCCGCGACGTCCCGATCCCCGCCGTCGCCGCAACCGCCGCGCTATACCCGGTCCGCCCCACCGACGTGCCGACCCCGGACACCGGAATGGTCATCGGCAGCGCCTGGATCGCCGTGATCGCCGCCCCGGCCCGGTCGATGCTCGCGGTCGATGCCTGAGGCGGAAACGCGAGAAGACCCATCGTCGCACCCGTTCGTTCCGGCCACAGGATGCAGCCCGTTAACGCCATCAAAACACACGGCACAGCCCCGTCGATCGGGCATCGCGGAAGGATGTAAATACGATTATTGCCACTTCCGCAATCGGATTTTTACGCTTCCGTCACCTTTGGAAAGAGGGATATAACGAACTTACCTCGTAACCAGCGAGGCGCGGGAACGCTATCCCCGCCCCGCGCCGGCCACGAGATCAAGGTATCGTCGATGTCTGGGACTTTCGTCATCCAGCCGGGAACGCCGGCCAGCAGCCCGGTCCTGATCGACGCACAGCCAACGCCCGTCGTGGGCACGCTCTCCGCAAACGGCCTCTCCGGCGGACTCTATATAAGGGGCGGCAACTACACCCTGCTGACCGGCCCCGGCCGCATCGTCGGCCCGCAATTCGGCGTCGCCGTCATCCAGAGCACGGTCGTCGCCCAGCACAGCCTCCGCGACCTCGTGAACTCCGGCACCATCGCGGGCCTCGCCGGCGGCGTCTACGTCAGCGGCGACGCAACCATCCACAACAACGGCATCATCCTGGGCGTCCAGACGACCGGCACCACCGCCCGGTCCGTCGCGATCTACGTCCACGACCGCGCCGCCATCTTCAACGCCAGCAACATCGTCGGCAACAGCGGCGTCGTCGCCCACACCGGCTCCCTCGTCAACGACGGCTACATCGGCGCGACGGGAGTCGCCGTCCAGTTCGCCCTCGGCGGCATCGTCACCAACCACGGCAACGCGGTCGTCCAGGGGATGATCGCCACCGGCGACACGGGCGCCGTCTACAACCAGGGCCGGATCTTCGGCTACCGCTTCGCCAGCAGCGCCGGGCAGCAATACATCGCCCTCAGCCTGGGCGACTTCAGCCGGTTCGAGAACAGCCCCGTCGCCACCTTCGTCCAGTCGGGCTCCGTCCTGGGCGGAGTCTACCTCGGCGTCAGCAGCCAGGTCACCAACGCCGGCCTCATCCAGGTCAACCAGGGCCCCGCGACCCAGGCCGCGATCAATGCCGGCGCCGGGTCCTACATCCTGAATGCGGCGGGCGGGCGGATCCAGGGCAACGTCTCCGCCATCATCGACGTCGACGGCAGCGTCAACAACGCCGGCACCCTGTCCGCCAGCGCAACCTCCGGACAGCAGGTCCTGAACGCCACAGGCTCGACCCGCGTCACCAACAGCGGCCTCGTGACGGCCTCCGGGACAGGCGGCATCGGTGTCGTCCTGGCTGGCGCAGGCTCCCTCTCGAACACCGGCCGGGTGCTGGCCGGCGGCACCAACGGCATCGCCGTCGCCTCCGTCGCGGGCGCCAGCATCGGCAACTCCGGCACCATCCTCGCCACCGGCGCCGGCGGCATCGGCGCCGAGCTGGTGGCAGGCGGCAGCATCGGCGGCAGCGGCACCATCAGCGCCAGCGGCGCCGGCGGCGTGGGCATCGAGCTGCTGGCAGGCGGCACCATCGGCATCCTCGCCGGCGGCCGCGTCGGCGGCGCATACGCCGGCGTCATCGCCTATGGCGGCCAGACCACGCAAGCCACCACCTCCGGCGCAACCGCCACCATCGTCAACAACCCGGCTGTCATCACCAACGCCGGCACCATCATCGGCGCCACCGGCCTGTTCCTGCTGCCCACCACCGACCTCGGCATCCAGGGCGGCATCAGCCTCGTCCGCAACGGCGCCGTCGGCACCGTCACCAACTCCGGACTGATCCAGGGCACCGCCGGCAACGGCGCCGTGCTCGCCGCCGGCGGACGCATCACCAACGCCGCATCCGGCACCATCCTCGCCACCGGCGCAGGCGTGCTGGGCCTCGCCCCGCCCACGACGGTCGCGAACGCCGGGTCCATCGGCGTGGTCGGCGACGCCGCCATCGGCATCCAGCTCGGCGGCGCAGGGTCGCTCAACAACAGCGGCCGCATCACCGTCGATGGCCGCAGCGCCGCCGGCGTGGTGCTGCTCGCCACCCCCTCCTTCGTCAACACCGGCACCATCGTCGCGACCGGCGCAAATTCGCTCGGCGTGCAGCTCGCCGCCGGCGGCACCGTCACCACCAACGCCGTCACCGCCGGCAGCGGCCTCATCTCGGGCGCCGCAGCCGGCGTCTTCGCCACCGGCGGCCCGGCCCTCGTCACCGGCTTCGGCACCATCGTCGCCACCCAGGCGCTCTCCCGCTTCTCATACCCGAACGGCGGCGGCACCATCTTCCCCGGTACCGCGGTCGATCTCGAGGCCGGCGGCACCGTCAACGTCGGCACCATCCTCGCCACCGGCCAGGGCGGCACGGGCGTGGTCCTCCGCGGCGGCGGACGCGTCGTCGTCGCCGCCAATGCCCTGATCGACGCCGACTCGACCCCCACCTACACCGACGCCCAGGGCAACATCATCGGCCCGTCGCTCTCGGCGGGCCAGGTCGGCTACCTGCTCAACCTCCTCGGCACCGGCGTCTACGCAAACGGCGCCGCGACGACCATCGACAACGCAGGCACCATCCGCGCCGGCAAGTTCGGCGTCGTCCTCGCCAACGGCGGCTCGCTCTCGACCGCGATCGGCAGCACCATCCGCACCACCGGCACGCTGGGCGTCGCCGTCGCCCTCACCGCCGGCGGCACCATCACCCAGGCCGGCACCGTCGACGGCGGCATCTATGTCGGCGGCGGCGCCGGCACGATCCGCGCCGCCGCATCCATCCTCAACACCGGCCTCATCACCGGCAAGGCCGGCATCACCCCCGGCGCCGACCACGCCGGCACCCTCGCCCCCACGCTCACCATCGCCAACCAGGGCACCGTCCGCGCCACGGGCACGTCCTCCGGCGACGCCGCCATCCAGCTCGGCGGCACGGCCGTGCTCACCAACAGCCGCTACGTCTTCGGCGTCGTCGCCGGAGTCCTCGCAGCCGGCCCGGCCGCAAGGGTCGACAACGCAATCGGCCGCATCACCGCCAGCGCCACCACCGGCGTGGGCGTCGGCCTCTCGAACGACGCAACCCTGCGCAACGCCGGACAGATCGAGGCAGCAGGCACGAGCGGCGTCGGCGTGCTGATCGCCCACGGCGGCAGCGTCGAAAACACCTTCAAGCCCGCCGGATACTTCAACCCCGTCGGTGGAACCATCACCGGGGGCCGGGCCGGGATCGTGGCCTACGGCGACTCCATCAGCCAGTCCGACACCGTCAGCATCCGCAACACTGGCCAGCAGATCGTCGGCTTCTCCGGCACCACCACGCTCTACGCACCCATCACGACCGGCATCATCCGCGGCGGCGCCGGCGTCCTCGTCTCCCGCGCCGTCTCCTACATCGGCGGCAACCCGCCCGCACAGATCACCCACCAGGCCGTCCGCGCCGCAACCCTCGTGAACAGCGGCCTCATCGAGGGCACGCTCTCCGACGGCGCTCTCCTCGCCTCCATCCAGACAACCGTCCAGAACGACGGCACCATCCGCGGCACCGCCGGGCTCCAGCTCGTCGGCAGCGGCGTCACGATCGGCACCGCGTCCGTCATGAACACGGGCGCGATCATCGGCACCACCAGCGTCGGCCTCTTCGTCGCCAACGCCGTCACCGCCACCATCACCAACGCCGCCGCCGGCCTCATCCAGGGCGTCTCCGCCGGCCTGGTGCTCGAAAACGCGAGCCTCGCGACACCCCCCACCCAGACCTTCGTCAACGCCGGGACCATCCGAGGCACGGCGGCCGACAGCAAGGGCCTGGAACTCGGCACCGCGCAGCGCGCCACCATCACGAACGCCGCCTCCGGCCTCATCGAGGGCGGCGCCGGCGGCCTCTCCTTCAACGACGCCAGCTCCGGCCCCGGCCTCAACAGCTTCGCCAACCAGGGCACCATCCGCGCCACAGGCACCGCCGGCATCGCCCTCTACGCCGCGATCGCCTCCGACCTCACGAACGACGGCACCATCGAGGCCCTGAACGGCATCGCCCTCCGCACCCCCGCCGGCGGCACCCTGCGCAATACCGGCCGCATCGCCGGCGGCTCGGCCGGCGTCAGCGTCGGCGCCGGCCAGGCGGAGAACAGCCTCTCCCTGATCAACACCGGCCTCGTCTCCGCAACCGGCCCCGGCGGCGCCGCCGTCGTCACCCGTCACGGCGACATCGACAACCAGGCCACCATCACCGGCGCATCGGTCGGCATCCTCCTCAGCGAGGGCACGGTCACCAACCGCGCCGGCGCGCTCATCCAGGGCAACGACTACGGCCTCGCCTTCATCGGCCGCTACGCCTACCCCGGCGTCCCCGGCAACACCGCGACCATCACCAACCGCGGCACCATCACCGGCGGCGTCGGCCTCGTCGCCAGCCCCACGACGACCGTCAGCCTCAACGGCACGCTCGTCACCCGCAACCAGGTCGCCTCCGTCCGCCTCGTCAATTCCGGCACCATCGCCGGCACCGCATCCAGCCCCGGCACCCAGGCCCTCGCCGCCTCCTTCGGCGACGTCCAGACCCGCATCGTGCTGGAAGCCGGCGGCGCCTTCCGCGGCGTCGTCTCCGCCACCGGCCCCGGCAACGTCATCGAGGCCACAAGCGGCGTCACCCTGGGCCTCAGCGGCCTCCTCGGCACCCTCGGCGGCTTCGGCACCATCACCAGCACCCCGGGCGGCGACGCCTGGGGCTTCGCCGGCTTCCAGACGCTGATCGCCGACGCCGGGTCACGCCTGACGACGACGGGCGTCAACATCCAGGGCGCCGGCCAGACCATCACCGCCCTCGGCGCCTTCACCAACTACGGCAGCCTGGTCCTGGGCGGCGTGTTCAGCGCCGCCGGCAGCATCGCCAACTTCGGCTCGATCGCGGGCGACCTCGGCGTCGGCGCCGGCCAGACCTTGACCAACGGAGTCCTCGTCAACGGCGGCACGACACTCGTGGGCAGCATCGCCGGCACCGTCACCGGCGGCACCGGCGCCTACATCGGCAACGCCGGCACGCTGGGCGGCGTCGTGCTGCAGGCCGGCGGCACGCTGCGGAACGGCGGCACCGCAACCCCGGGCGCCACCGTCCTGGGCAACGTCGTCGACCGCGGCGGCGCGGCCTACGTCGCGAACCTCGACACCATCGCAGGCTCGGTCACCCTCGGCACCGGCGGCACGCTCGTCAACGCCGGCTCCGTCGCAGGAACCATCCTGCTGGAGGGCACCAACACCGTCACCCTCCTCGCCAACGAGCACCACGCCGCCATCCAGGCCACCGACCCGGCCTCCAACGTCCTCCACCTCGCCGCCACCCCCGCCGTCGGCACCCTCGCGACCAACGACGGCATCCTCTCCCGCTTCGGCCTGACCGTCGTCGACGCCGGCGCCGCCTGGAAACTCACCGGCACGGCCCCCGGCACCCACGCGCTCGACGTGTTCGGCGACCTCTTCACCACCGGAACCCTCGCCGCCGGCCTCCACCTCGGCGCGCTCCAGGGCCAGACCACCCCGGGCGTCCCCATCGGCACCACCGCTTTCGCCGCCCTCGTCAACAGCGGCGACTTCCAGGGCGTCGTCACCCTCGGCAGCAACAGCCAGCTCATCAACCTCACCGGCGGCCTGTTCGAGGGCCAGATCACCGACGCCGGCGGCGACCGAGGCATCGTCTTCCAGTACGGCAACCTCTTCGCGCCCGTCTTCCACTACCTCGGCAGCGGCACCGCCGGCATCTACGGCACCTTCGGCTCCGGCAGCACCATCGCCATCGACATGTCCCACCACGGCGGCACCGTCGTGCTCGGCCAGTCCGCCCTCGTCATCGGCAACATCCTCGGCAACGGCACCTCCAGCCTGCTGCAGCTCGCCGACGCGCCGTCCGGCAGCGCCGCCGGCACGCTCAGCGGCGTCGGCGTCTACATCGACGGCTTCAACCTCATCGCCCAGAAGCCCGCCGCAAGCTGGGTCGTCGCCGCCAACGACTTCGGCGCCGGCACCACCTTCGCCAGCTACGGCTTCGTCCTCTCCGGCGACAACACGCTCGAAGGCCGCCTCGTCAACAGCGGCACCTTCGCCGAGACCGGGCTGCTCGACGCCCGCCTCGGCACGCTGCAGAACTTCGGCGTCATGCTGAACACCGGCACCATCCAGGGCCGGGTCACGCTGGGCAACACGGGATACCTGTTCAACCAGGTCGGCGGCACCATCCTGGGCGACATCACTGCCGCCGGCACCGGCGTGAACCTCGTCGACGCCGGCGCCATCCAGGGCAACGTCACCTTCGGCTCCACCGGCGGCTACCTCGCCCTCCTCCCCGGCGGAACCGTCACCGGCACCATCACCTCCGCGCGCGTCGTCACCAACGGCACCACCCTCGGCAACACGCTCGACCTCGGCGGCAACACCACGGGAACCCTCACCGGCCTGGGCCGCACCATCACCGGCTTCACCGGCATCCGCGTCGAGACCGGCGCCGGCTGGATCCTCGGCGGCGGCGCCACCATCGAGGCCGGCGCCACCCTCACCAACCTCGGCCAGCTCCTCTCCTATGGCGCGTTCGAGAACCACGGCACGCTGCTCGGCTCCCTCGGCCTCTTCCAGTCGACGGCCAGCAACAGCAGCAACGGCGTCATCCTCGGCCGCGTCGTCATCGCCGACGCCACGACGCAGTTCGTGAACCAGGGCACGCTGACCGGCACGGTCGCCGCCGTCGCCGACGTCGTGCTGAACCAGGGCGGCGTCTTCACCAACACGGCGGGCGGCGTCATCTCCGGCGGCCTGGCCGGCGTCTACGCCGCCGCGACCACCGGCCAATCCGCGACAATCGTCAACGCCGGCACCATCGGCGGCACCTACGGCGTCTACTTCAACCTCGGCGGGTCGGCCTCCGGCACCCTCGTCAACAGCGGCCGCATCACGGCCGCCGGCACCAACGCCGCCGTCACCTTCGCCGGCACGCAGGGCCAGACCATCCTCAACCGCGTCGTCGTCCAGCAGGGCGCAAGCTTCGGCGGCGCAGTCGTCGGCAACGCCTCCGCCTTCAACACCCTCGAATGGAACTCGACCGGCGCACTCGCCGGCCTCGGCACCCGATACGCCCACTTCAACGACGTCGTCTTCGACGGCGCCGGCACGCGCACCATCACCGGCGGCGCGCTCTCGGGCGGCGCATACGCCATCCGCGGCGGCGTGACCCTCGGCCTCGGCACGCTCAGCGTCACCAACAGCCTGCTCCACCTCTACACCTCGGCGCTCACCACCGGCGACATCATCGTGGATGGCGGCACGCTGGAGCTGGACAACACCATCGGCGCCGGCGTCCACATCACCCTCCTGAACGGCGCACGCCTGCAGATCGACGACGCGCTCGACTTCCACGGCAGCGTCGTCTCCACCCCCGGCACCGCCAGCAACGTCGTGGACTTCCGCCACGCCGGCGACGCCACCATCGCCAACGGCCTGCTGACCGGCGCCGCCTACGTCATCGCGCAAGGCGCCGGCACCCTGGTCGCAACCGGCACGGCGCTCGGCACCAGCAGCATTGGCCTGTTCTCCGGCGGCCTCGCCGCCGTCCTGCCCGGCAACGCCGTCTACGTGGCCGCGGGCGCCACCCTCGGCATCCTCGGCTCCGGCACCATGACCGCCCTCAACGGCTCCGGCGTCGTCCTGGGCCAGACCGTCCCCGCCGGATACCCCCTCGCCGGCCTGCCCATCGCCACGCTGACCCTCCCCAACAACAACGGCATCTTCGGCGGCACCCTCCTCGACATCGGAACCCTCGTCGTCTCCACCGGCGCCTCCCCCGCCACCTACCTGTTCGGCGCCACCAACCAGATCGACGCCATCCAGGTCCAATCCGGCGCCAAGCTCTATCTGGGCGGCGGCCTCAGCCACTCCACCTTCGCCCTCGGCACCTCGCTCGACGTCGCCGCCGGCGGCCTCATCACGATGGCCGGCACCGACAAGACCGTCGGCAGCCTGTCCGGCACCGGCAACATCTCCGTCGTCGGCATCCGCCTCACCGTCGACGAGGGCACCAACAGCAACACATTCGACGGCAGCATCAGCGGCACCGGCACGGTCGTGAAGCAGGGCCTCGGCACCCTCACCCTCGGCGGCCTCGTCACCCAGCCCGGCCTCGACATCGAGGCCGGCAGAATCGTCCTCGCGAGCACCGGCACCCTCATCAACCAGTCCCTCACCATCGCCCAATACGCAACGCTCCACGCCAGCGTCGGCCTCGCGCGCTTCGGCGACCTGTCCGGCGGCGGCCTGCTGCAGCTCGGCACCAACAACATCACCATCTCCGTCGGCGCCGGCACCACCAACCACCTCGACGTCGGCATCACCGGCACCGGCACCCTCACCAAGACCGGCGCCGGCCTGCTCCAGCTCGCCGACAACCGCGGCGTCCCCCTCGGCCGCGTGGAGGTCGCGGCCGGAGACTTCGCCCTCGGCCTGAACGGCTTCGTCTCCCTCTACGGCGGCGTCGACGTCTCCGCCGGCGCCACCCTCACCGCCCTCACCGGCGGCCTCGGCATCGGCTCCCTCAGCGGCGCCGGCACCGTCGTCGTCGGCACCTATCTCGTGTTCGACAATGCCGGCGCCAACGCCACCTTCTCCGGCCGCGTCTCCGGCGCCGGCCGGCTCACCAAGACCCACGCCGACACCTTCACCTTCAGCGGCACCGCCACCAACGCGGGCGGCTTCTACCTCGGCTACGGCGAGCTCCGCCTCGGCGCCGACGCCACCATCGGCGGACCCGTCCGCTTCTCCGGCAACGCCGATATCGACCTGGAAGGCCACACCCTCACCTTCGGCGGCGCCTATCTCGGCCAGCAGGGTCCCGGATCGCTGCGGTTGGACAACGGCGCCGTCATGATCGACACGACCGGCACGGCCGAGATCGGCGTCTCGCTCACCGGCGCCGGCCGGGTCGGCGTCACAGGCGGGACCCTGCTGCTCGACCGCGCCGGCAACCTCGGCACGGCGACCGTCACCGTCGGCAGCCTCGGCACCCTGGCGCTCGGATACTTCGACCAATCCTTCGCCACCCTCGCCAACAGCGGCACCGTCCTCACCACCTACGGCCACCGCCTGGGCCTGAACGGCACGACGACGCTGGGCGGCACCATCGCCGGCACCGGCGGTGTCTCCATCGGCAGCGCCGGCCGCGTCATCCTCAACGGCGCCAACGCCTTCACCGGCGGCCTCCTCGTCAACGGCGGCCGCCTCTCCGTCGCCAACGACGCGGCCCTCGGCGGCGCAAACGGCGGCGTCACCCTCCAGAACGGCGCAACCCTCAACTCCTACTTCAGCTTCGACAGCGGCCGGACCGTCGTCGTCGCCGGTCAGGACACGTTCGAGCTGATCCAGTCCCACCTCTCCGTCTACGCGATCAGCGGCGCCGGAGGCTTCTCCATCACCGGCGGAGGCACCCTCACCGTCTCCGGCCGCGGCTCCCCCGCGGACGGCACCATCGGCAACGCGACGCTCGAACTCGCCCACCCCGAATACGGCTCCGGCCAGAAACTCACCTTCGCCACCACCGGCGCCAGCGGCGGGCACCTGGTGCTCGACGGCGCGCGCGGCACCCCCGCCCTCATCTCCCGCTTCGCCGTCGGCGACACCATCGACTTCCGCGACATCCACGCGGCCGGGACGACCGGCTCCCTGAATGGCCAGGTCTTCTCCTTCGCCGCCACCAACGTCTTCACCGGTCTCGACGGCAACGCCAACACCCTGACCGGACCCGGCACCGTCTCCCTCACCCTCGCCAACGGCGCACTCCTCTCCGCCGACCAGTTCGTCCTCGCCGACGACGGCGCCGGCGGCACCATGATCACGCTGCAACGCCTCGCCGCCCAGACCAGCTTCACCGTCACCCACCTCAATGGCGCCGCCTCCGACATGACGGCCCTCAACAGCGTCCTCGCCAGCATCGCCAGCGGCCCGGCCGGCGCAGGCCGCAACGGCGCCGACGCCACCAACTACACCATCACCCTCGGCGGCACCCTGGCCGGCGGCACCCTCTCCCTCGACACCGACCTGCAGGGCATCGAGCTGGGCACCGGCAGCACCCTCGTCATCGACGGCCAGGGCGCCATCATCGATGGCGGCAACGCCCATCGCGGCTTCTTCGCCTTCAGCGGCGACACCACCATCCAGAACCTGACGCTCCAGCACCTCCGCGCCCAGGGCGGCGCAGGCGGCTCCGGCCAGGGCGGCGGCGGCGGCGGCGGCGCAGGCCTCGGTGGCGGCCTCTTCATCGGCACCGGCGCCGGCGTCTCCCTCAGCCACGTCTCCTTCCTCGACAACAGCGCCGTCGGTGGCCGCGGCGGCCTGTACGTGCCGACCACGATCGGCCCCATCAACAACAACATCTACGGCGCCGGCGCCGGCGGCGGCGGCGGACTGGGCGGCGCAGGGGGATACGGCGCGCAGTTCGCCAACGGCCACTACGGCAACGCAGGCGGCGGCGGCATCGGCGCCGCGGCCACCGGCGGCTCCTACCAGCCCTCGACAGGCGTGACGACGGCGCCCGGCACAGGCATCCTGTTCGGTGAATACGGCAGCGCCGGCGGCGGCACGGCCGGACAGCCCGGCGGCGCAGCAGGCTCCTTCGGCGGCGGCGGCAAGGGCGGCGGCGCAAGCGGCATCGGCGGCTCCGGCGGCTTCGGCGGCGGCGGCGGCGCGGGCGGCGGCAACGGCGCGCTCAACGTGAACAACCAGCGCCTCGGCCAGGGCGGCGCAGGCGGCTTCGGCGGCGGCGGCGGCGCAAACGGCTTCTCCGTCATCCCCCGCAACGGCGGCGCCGCCGGCTACGGCGCGGGCCGAGGCGCCGCAGGCCTCGGCGGCGGCGGCGGCGGCTTCGGCGCCGGCGGCGACATCTTCATCCAGGACGGCGGACACCTCTCGATCGGCGCCGGAACCCTCCTGGGCGGCACCGCCACCGGCGGCACCGCAAGCCAGGGCGCCAGCACCGGACGCAGCAACGGCAACGGAATCTTCCTGCAGGACGCCAGCCGCACCGGCCCCGGCCAGGTCATCACCTTCAACCCCGGACCCGGCGAAACCCTCCTCTTCCGCGACCTCCTCGCCAACACCTACCAGAACAGCAACGACACCCTGCTCGTCACCGGCGGCGGCACCGTCGTCTTCTCACCCAGCGTCACCCTGCCGCAATTCGCCAACGCCTATACCTACAAGTTCGGCGGCACCAAGATCGTCCGCAACGCAACCCTCGCCTTCGACGCCAACCAGCTTCCCCTCAACCCCCTCATCCTCGCCGGCGGCACGCTCCAGGCGCGCGGCGACGACTCCTTCTCCAGCTCCGTCACCCTCCTCTCCGACACCGACCCCCTGCCCGGCGGCGGCACCGTCCCCACAACCCCCCACGGCAGCGACACCATCGACACCGGCGGCTACAAGCTCACCTTCACCAGCACCGTCGCCGGCGTCGCCCGGCTCGATATCATCGGCGGCGGCACCGTCACCCTCGCGCCCTTCTTCACGTCGCTCACCGACGTGCTCTCCGGCGGCGTCCAGATCGGCGCCGGCACCACGCTCGCGCTCGGCGGCTCCCGCATCTCCGGCGGCGGCGAAGGCGGCGGCCTCAGCCCCATCAACCGCAGCGTCGCCAGCGCCATCACCTTCAACGGCGTCAATGCCACCCTGCGACTGGCCGAAGGCGTGCAGCTCAACACCTCGACGTCCATCACCTCCCTCGCCAACGGCAACCGCTTCGACCTCGTGGGCTTCACCGGCGCCACGCAGGGCAGCTTCAGCCCCGACGGCCACATCCTCACCTTCACCGACGGCGCCCGCACCACGTCGTTCACCATCACGAACGCAACCGCCGGCCAGGACTTCCTCTTCGCCCAGGACAGCGACGGCAGCGGCGAGTTCGCCACGGTCGCCTGCTTCGTCGCCGGCACCCGCATCCGCGCCGAACGCGGCGACACCCCCGTCGAGCACCTCCAGATCGGCGACCGCGTCGCCACCCTGGACGGCGCCCTGAAACCCGTCCGCTGGATCGGCCGCCGCGCCTATCCCGCCGCCGCCCTCCACGCCCACGACGAACTCCGCCCCATCCGCATCCGCGCCGGCACGCTGGCCGCGGGCATCCCCCACCGCGACCTTCTCGTCTCCCCCATGCACGCCATGCTCCTGCACGGCGTCCTGATCCCCGCCGCCGACCTCGTCGACGGCCACGCCATCATCCGCGACGACCAACCCGGCCCCGTCGACTACCTCCACATCGAACTGGCCACCCACGACGTGATCTGGGCCGAAGGCGCCCCCACGGAGACCTTCATCGACGAGCAAAGCCGCCAGATCTTCGACAACGCCGCCGAATTCCAAGCGCTCGACCCGGACGCCTCGACCACGACCCCCTGTGCCCCCCGCCTACGCAACGGCCCCCTAGTCGAAGCCGCACGAAACGCCATCGCCGCACGAAAGACTCCCTCTCCCATTGGGAGAGGGCCGGGGTGAGGGCCTGCCACCCGCACAAGGCACAACGAAAGCGAGCGATCACCCCCCCAAAACCACCCCCACCCCCAACCCCGCCTCCAGCGCCGAAACCTTCGCACCCCCCTCCACCCGCACCCGCCGGGCCACGATGAACCCCCCCTGCCCGTGGATCACCACCCCATCCCCATCCAGCGCCACCACCTGCCCGATCTTCTTCCCCCGAACCTCGTCATACGTCCGCGCGATCCGCTTCCGGCACTCGTGCAGGAACACCCGCTTCCCCTCATGCGTCGTCCACGCCCCCGGCGAAGGATCGCATCCCCGCACCAGGTTGTACGTGACGTCGACATGCGAAGCCCAGTTCACCCGCGACTCCGCCGCCCCGATGATCCCCTCATACGTCGCCGCCGCCGCGTCCTGCACCGTCTCCGTCGCCCGTCCCGAAACGACCAGGTCCGCCGCCTCCAGCAACCCCTCCACCCCCATCGGAAACACCTTCCCGAAATACAGCGTCCCCAGCGTGTCGTCGGGCTCGATCGGCACCGCCCGGCTCAGGATCACATTGCCCTCGTCCCACCCGTCCGAGGGCCGGAACACGCTGAACCCAGTCTCCGCCCGCCCCAGGATGATCGACCACCCCAGCGACGACGCCCCCCGGTGCAGCGGCAGCAGGCTCGGGTGGAACTGGATGGTCCCGAACGCCGGGATCGCGCAGAACGCCTGCGACACGAACTGCGTCACGAACGCCATCACGCCCAGGTCCACCTTGACCGACCGCAACGCCTCGAGTGCCGCATCGTCGGTCAACTTCGGAAACTGGAACACCGGCACCCCCGCCGCCTCCCCCGCCAGGCGCAGCGGATCGGGCCGCCCCTTTTCGGGCGAGCAGAACACGGCGGCCACCGTGTCCCCTCGCGCCAGGAACGCCTCAAGCGTCGCCTTGCCGAAGGCCTGCTGCCCGATGATCGCGATCCGCATGGTCGTCTCCCCGTTCGTGCCGTTGCCGCACGGGCGCAGAGTGGATCGGATCGCCCCGCGGCGGAATGCCCGCCGCGGACGCGCTCACCGCACGGGTTCGAGCACCTTCGCCGCCGGCGGCGGCTCGATGTTCCCCATGTCCTGGCTCTTCCGCAGCGACAACGAAGGATCGAGGCACAGGATATCCTCGAACTCGTTGACGCTATCCACCTCCGTGCCCATCGAGATGTTGGTCACCCGTTCCAGGATGAACTCCATCACTACCGGAACCTGGTGCTCCTTCATCAGCGCCTCCGCCCGCGCGAACGCGTCCTTGAACTCGTTCGGCGACTTCACCCGGATCGCCTTGCACCCCAGCCCCTCGGCCACGGCCACATGATCCACGCCATAGCCCCGCGGCGCGTCCCCCTCCGGCTCCACGTTGATGTTGTCGAACGCGAGACTCACCTCGAAATCCATCTGGAACCCCCGCTGCGCCTGCCGGATCAGCCCCAGGTACGAGTTGTTCACCACCACATGCAGGTACGGCAGCTTGTGCTGCGCCCCCACCGCCAGCTCCTCGATCATGAACTGGAAGTCGTAGTCGCCCGACAGCGCCACGATCGTCTTGTCGGGATCGGCGACGCGCACGCCCAAGGCCGCCGGCAGCGTCCACCCCAGCGGGCCCGCCTGCCCGCAGTTGATCCAGTTCCGCGGATTGTACACCCGCAGGAACTGCGCGCCCGCGATCTGCGATAGCCCGATGGTCGTGACATAGCAGGTGTCCCGCCCGAACACCTGGTTCATCTCCTCGTACACACGCTGCGGCTTCAACGGCACCGTGTCGAAATGCGACTTCCGCAGCATGTTCTGCTTGCGGTGCAGGCACGCCGCCGCCCAGTCCGGACGGTCCACCAGCGTTCCCGCCGCCTTCATCTCCCGCGCCACCTCGATGAACGTCGCCAGCGCCGCCTTCGCGTCCGACACGATCCCGAAATCCGGCCCGAACACCCGCCCGATCTGCGTCGGCTCGATGTCGACGTGCACGAACTTGCGCCCCCGCGTGTACACCTCGACCGACCCGGTATGCCGGTTCGCCCAGCGATTCCCGATCCCGAACACGAAGTCGCTCTCCAGGAACGTCGCATTTCCGTAGCGGTGGCTCGTCTGCAACCCCACCATCCCCGCCATCAGCGGATGGTCGTCCGGAATGGCGCCCCACCCCATCAGCGTCGGGATGACGGGCACGTTCACCAGCTCCGCGAACTCCACCAGCAGGTCGCACGCATCCGCGTTGATGATCCCCCCGCCGGCGATGATCAGCGGCCGGTGCGAAGCGTTCAGCATCGCGATCGCATGCGCCGCCTGCTTGCGGGACGCCGTCGGCTTGTACACCGGCAGAGGCTCGTAGAAATCCTCGTCGAACTCGATCTCCGCCATCTGCACGTCGATCGGCAGGTCCACCAGCACCGGCCCCGGCCGCCCCGACCGCATCACGTGGAACGCCTGCTGGATGATCTGCGGCACCAGCGCCGGCTCCCGCGCGCACACGGACCACTTGGTCACGCCCTTGCTGATCGTCTCGATGTCGACCGCCTGGAAATCCTCCTTGTGCAGCTTCGCCCGCGGCGCCTGCCCCGTGATGCACAGGATCGGGATGCTGTCCGCCATCGCCGTGTACAGCCCGGTGATCATGTCCGTCCCCGCCGGCCCCGACGTCCCGATGCAGACCCCGATATTCCCGGGCTTCGCGCGCGTGTAGCCGTCGGCCATGTGCGACGCGCCCTCGACATGCCGGGCCAGGATGTGCCGGATCGATCCGCGGACCTTCAGCGCCGCATAGAGCGGGTTGATCGCGGCCCCCGGCACCCCGAAGGCGACGGTCACGCCCTCCTTCTCCAGCACCCGCACGGCAGCATCGATCGCCTTCATCTTGGCCATGGTCGTTTCCCCGGTTTCTATTGACGCCAGAATGATCGGCCACGGCATGGAAATCCAGCGCTTTCGGGCAGCTTCCCGCATGGCGGGATGACGCCCGATTTACACCGACGAAACAACGATCTATGGTGTTTCCAAATCCATGGTAGAGACATTGGCCCGACCCTCGACCCCCGCCCGATCCGACCAGGTCCAATCCCTCGTCCGCGCCCTCACGCTCCTGAACCGCGTCGCCGCCGCGGACGACGGCATCACCCTCACCGAGCTCGCGCAGCAGGTCGGCCTCTCCTCCTCCACCACACACCGCCTGCTGACGACGCTCGAGCAGGAGCGTTACGTCCATTTCGACCCAGACCGCCGCCTCTGGTCCGTCGGCGTCCAGGCCTTCGTCACCGGCAGCGCCTTCCTGAAGACCCGCAGCCTCGTCGGCGCCGCCCGCCCCCACATGCGGATGCTGATGGAGGAAAGCGAGGAGACCGTGAACCTCGCCGTCGAGGACCAGGCCGAGGCCATCTACCTGACCCAGGTCGAATGCCGCCAGATGATGCGCGCCTTCGCCCGGCCGGGAGGACGCGTCCCGCTCCACTGCTCCGGCGTCGGCAAGGCCCTGCTGTCCGCGATGCCCGACCCCCAGCTCGCCAAGGTCCTGCACCGCCACGGCCTGCCCCGGGTCACCCTCAAGACCCTCAACACGACCGCCACCCTGAAGGCCGACCTCGCCGCCGCCCGTGACCGCGGCTACGCCATCGACGACGAGGAGCACGCCGTCGGCCTCCGCTGCATCGCCGCCGTCATCTTCAACGAGAACGCCGACCCCGTTGCCGCCGTCTCCCTCTCCGGCCCCATGGCCCGCATCCCCGACGAGCGCATCCCCCTCCTCGGCCAGCTCGTCCGCGCCCGCGCCGACGCGATCACCGGGCAGCTCGGCGGCCGGCTGCCCGGTTGGCGCGGCGCCTGAGCCTACCCCTTGTAGTACCGCTGCGCGCTCCGCACCGCCTGCCGGATCGACTCCTCCGCCGTGCTCTCCCCGGTCACGACCCGCGCGAACATGTCCACCAGCACCCAGTCGTTCAGCACCGACCCGGCCGCCGCGTTGATCGGTCCCGCATAACCGTCATGGAACGGCGTATCCATCGCGTTCCGGAACACATCCAGCTTCGGGTCCGAATCCCACACGGCACTCCCCGCATAGGCCTTCAACGGCTGCGACCAGTACCCCAGGCACCCCGTCAGCCACGGGTCGAACTGCTGCGCCTCCATCATGAACCGCAGGTATTCCTTCGCCGCGTTCGGCGCCCGCGAGTGCTTGAACACCATCGCGTTCAGCACCAGGCACTGCTCCGGCGGCGACGTGGCCGCGCCGAACGGCATCGACGCATGGTCCATGTCCGCCGCGACGGCATTCTGCGCCGCCTCCTTGGACGACTTCGCGGCGTAGTAGATCGAAACCCCGTTCTGCGTCAGCCCGATGCCCCCCGCCGCAAACGACTGGTTGTTGCTCGACCCGTTCCACGACATCGTCCCCGGAATCATCGTCTCCTGCATCGCCCGCGCGTAATCCAGCGCCTGCCGGGTCTCCCGGGTGTCCAGCGTCACCTTCCCCGCCTCGTCCACCAGCCGCCCGCCATTCGCCCATAGCAGCCAGTTGGCATAGTTCGGCGCGTCCCCCGGCGCATGGCTCAGCGCAAACCCGCAGGGATGGTTGTTCTTCTTCAGGGTCCGGCACAGCGTCAGGAACTGCTGCAGGTCGTTCGGGATCTTCTCGAACCCGGCCTCCTTCACCCAGCTCACCCGGTAGTTGCACGGACCCGTCGTGCCGCCCATCGGCAGCCCGATCCACGACTTGCCCTTCCACGTGCGCCCGAACAGCGTCGACATGTCGTACCACCCGCCATACTTGGCGCCCAGGTACTCGGCGATGTCCGTCAGCTCGATCACCTTGTCCGCATAGATGTGCGGATCCGGCCCGAACCCGATCACGATGTCCGGCCCGGCCCCCGTATTCGCCGCGACCGCCAGCTGCACCGGCATGTCGGGCCACGCCACGTAGTCGACCCGCACCTCGATCCCCGTCTGCTCGGCGAACCGCTTGCTGTTCGCCGTGAAGATCGCCTCGTCCGGATCGATGTACTTGGCGGGACGCAGCACCCGCAATCGTGCCCCGGGTTCGACGGCAAGCTTGGGCGGCGCCACGTCGGCCATCGTGACGGCGGCGCGGGCAGGCAGCGTGGACGCGGCGACGAGGCCCGCGCCCAGGCCGAGCGTGGTGCGGCGGCTGATAGGGTCCAAGATGAGTCCTCCGTTCGTTTCTTGTCGTTGTCGGCGGCAGGCGGATCAGCTCATGCGGCGCGCCCGAAATAGGACTTCGTGGCGGCCGACTGCGTCTCGTAGATCGAACCCTGCTTCAAGGCCGGCGGCAGCGGCATGCGGACCGGCACGGGCGTCAGCCGCGGCATCGTGACCGAAGGCCCGGTCAGCAGCCGGCTGTCGTACTCGTCGAAATCCTTCACACCCATCAACGGCCAGGCGTCGCTCGCCGCAACCTCGTACAGCAGCAGGTTCCGCGGCCGGTCCGACGTGTTCAGCGCCGACCCGTGCAACGCCCGCACATGATGGAACGACATGCTCCCGGCCCGGCCCATGCACGGCACGGCCCGGTCGATCTCCGCCCTGATCAGATCCGGATCGATCAGCCCGGCGAACCGCCCGTCCTCCCCGTGATGCGTCCACACCTCGCCCGTATGCGTCCGCGGAGTCACCAGCATCGGCCCGTTCGAAAGGTCCGTGTCGTCCAGCAGCACGCCGATCGCCAGGATGTCGTCGTTCGTATGCGGATAGAACGCCCAATCCTGATGCCACTCCACCGGCGACCCGAAATGCGCCGACTTCATGTTCAGCTTCGACCCGTGCAGCCGAAGCCCCGGCCCCACCAGCCGCTTCAGGATGTCCAGCACCGGCCCGCTGCGAACGATCTCGTCGAACAGCGCATGCACCTTGTGCGGCGTCTTGATCCGCCGAACCCGAGGGGCCGCCGGCGTATGCCCGGGCTCCAGGTCATAGACGCTGGTATGCTCCGTCGTCGCCGCCGCGGCGGCCACCAGCTCGCCCACGACCCGGCGCATCTGCGCCAACGTCTCGGACCCCAGCACCTCCGGCACGACGATGACGCCATCCCGCTTGTAGGCCTGCACGTCGTCGGTCGAGATCATGGTGTCCTCCAGCTTGGTTGACCAAATGATAGCGCTGTCATTGTCGGCTGCGCAAGTGTGCTATTGCTTCGGCAATGGCCACCGACCCCCTCCCGCCCGCGCCGACGCTCGCCGCCGTCGCCGCACGGGCCGGCGTCTCCGCCATCACCGTCAGCCGCGTCCTCCGCCTGCCGGACCTCGTCGCCCACGCCACGCGCGACCGCGTCGAGGCCGCGATGCGCGAACTCGGCTACGTCCCGAACCTCGTCGCCGGCTCCCTCGCCAGCGCCCGCACCCGCATGGTCGGCGTGCTGGTCCCCACCATCGCCAACGCCATCTTCGCCGATACCGTGCAAGGCCTGTCCGACCGCCTCGAACCCCTCGGCTACGCCGTCATCCTCGCCCAGTCCCGCTACGACGACGCCCGCGAGGAACGCGTGCTGTCCGCCCTGCTCGCCCGCCGCCCCGACGCGCTCATCATGGTCGGCTCCCCCGCCACCCCCGACGGCGCGAACCTTCTCCGTCGCGCCCGCATCCCCGTGGTGGAAACCTGGGACCTCCCGCCCGACCCCATCGATGCCGTCGCCGGCTTCGACAATCACGCTGCCGGGGTGACCGTCGGCCGCCACATGGCCGCCACCGGCCGAACCCGCCTGGCCTTCATCGGCGGTGACGACCCCCGCGCCACCCGCCGCTGGTCCGGCTTCCGCGAAGCCGCCCTGGCCGCCAACCTCCCGGACCCCCAGCGCCTGATCCTCGCCCGCAACGCCACCGCAGCCGCCGCAGCCCTGGCCCGCCTCCCCGGCATCGACGCCGTCTTCGCCGCGAACGACGCCCACGCGATCGGCTTCCTCGCCGGCCTCCGCGACGCCGGCGCCCAGCACCGGCCCGGCCGCCCCCCCGCCGTCGCCGTCATCGGCCTGGGCGACCTCGAGATGGGCCGCATGACCACGCCCCGCCTGAGCACCATCCGCGTCCACGGCGAAGCGATCGGCCGCGCCGCCGCCACCCTCACGCTGGACCTGTCGGGCCCCCGCCGGATCGACCTCGGGTTCGAGCTGGTGATCCGCGAAAGCGGGTGACTCAGGCCGACTCCGGCAGGTCGATGCCCTCGTAGAACTCGGCCACCGGAACCTCGATCCCGATCTCCGGCATCGGCAGCACGTCCTCTGCCGTCAGCGGCCTCGCCGTCCAGTCCGCGTCCCCGTCCGGCCGCGCGAACACCGTCAATGCCGCGCCCGAATGCTCCAGGATCACGTAGCGCCGAATGGACGCCACCCCGCGGTATTCCCGAAGCTTGTCGATGCGATCGATCCGGCCGGAGCTGGGACTGAGCACCTCGAACACCACCACCACGCCAGGAATGAGCCGGTCCTTGCCGGCGAACTTGGTGCAGGTGACGAGCGCGTCGGGATATCGGACCGCATCCCCATTCGTGGCGACGCCCGCATCGGGCCCCAGAGGCTCGCAGCCTGTGCCGCGCAGCCGGCTTTTGAGCGCGAACAGCAGGTTGCCGATCATACGGCTGTGGTTCGCCGTCCCCCCCGTCATCGCAACCGGCTGGAACCCGTCGAACTCGTATCGCCCCTCCTGCGCCTGTGCCCAGTCCAGGAAGGCCTCGCGGGTCATCAGCCGCTTACGGAGCGCGCCGTTCATGGCTGCATCCTATCACCTTTCCTCGCAAACCGCGCGACCAACCGCTATATGCTGCACCGCACACAACCCCCGGCCGGCCCAAGACCATGCTCCAGATCGACGACCTCGTCTTCAACGCCTGGGGACGCCGCTTCTTCGACCGCGCGACCGTCACCCTCCCCGCCGCCGCCAAGGTCGGCCTGGTCGGGCGCAACGGCGTCGGCAAATCCACCCTGTTCAAGCTCATCCTCGGCGAGCTCTCCCCCGACGGCGGCGACATCGGCATGCCCCGCGGCGCACGCGTCGCAAGCGTCGACCAGGAGCACCCGGCCACCGAAACCAGCGTCCTGGAAACCATCCTGGAAGCCGACGTCGAGCGCGCCGCCCTCATGGCCGAGCTGGACACCGCCGAGCCCGAACGCATCGGCGACATCTACATCCGCCTCGACGAGATCGGCGCCGACCGCGCCCCCGCCCGCGCCGGCGAGATCCTCGCCGGCCTCGGCTTCTCCACCGCCGACCAGGCCCGCGCCATGCGCGAGTTCTCCGGCGGATGGCGCATGCGCGTCGCCCTCGCCGCCGCCCTCTTCGCCGAGCCCGACCTGCTGCTGCTCGACGAACCCACCAACTACCTCGACCTCGAAGGCGCCATGTGGCTCGAAGCACGGCTCCGCAAATACCCGAACTCCGCCATCATCATCAGCCATGACCGCGAGCTGCTGAACAACTCCGTCGGCGCCATCCTCCACCTCGCCGACGGCAAGCTCGAACTCTACACCGGCGGCTACGACGATTTCGAACGCCGCCGGGCCGAAAAGGCGCGCCTGCTGAACGCCACCCGCGTCAAGCAGGAAGCCGAGCGCGCCCACCTGCAAAGCTTCGTCGACCGATTCCGCGCCAAGGCCAGCAAGGCCGCGCAGGCCCAGTCCCGCATGAAGCGCCTGGCGAAACTGGAACCGGTCGAGGCCATCGTCGAGGAGCGTGTGGCCCCCTTCCTCATCCCCTCCCCCGTCCGCCCCCTGGCGCCACCCCTCATGCGGCTGGAACGCGCCTCGGTCGGATACGCCGGGCAGCCGGTGCTCGCCGGCATGGACCTGCGCCTCGACGTCGACGACCGCATCGGCCTGCTGGGCGTGAACGGCGCCGGCAAGAGCACTTTCGCCAAGATGGCCGCCGGCGCCCTGGGCCTCATGGAAGGCCGCATGCAGCGCGAGGGCCGCATCAAGGTCGGCTGGTTCCACCAGCACCAGATCGAGGCCCTGGACGCCGCCGACACCCCCCTCGACATCATCCGCCGCGAACGCCCCGAGGACAGCGAGACCTCCTACCGCTCCCGCCTCGCATCCTGGGGCATCGGCTTCGACAAGCAGGGCACGACCGTCGAGAACCTCTCGGGCGGGGAGCGCGCCCGCCTCCTGCTCAACCTCGTCGCCATGGCCGCCCCCCATTTGCTGATCCTCGACGAGCCGACCAACCACCTCGACATCGACAGCCGCCGCGCCCTCCTGGACGCGCTGAACGGATACGAGGGCGCCGTCATCCTCATCACCCACGACCGCTCCCTGATGGAACTCGTCGCCGACCGCCTCTGGCTCGCGGCCGACGGCACCGTCGCCCCCTTCGACGGCGACATGGACGACTACGCCCGCCTCGTGCTGGAACGCAGCAAGGCAGGCTCCGCCCCGGCCCAAGGCCGCGGCAAGCAGAAGCGGAAGAAAGCGGCATGACGCAGGACGAGCTGAAAACCTGGGCGCTGGCGAACGGCTGGACGATCATCGCCGGCCACCCCAGCCTCACCAAACCGCGGGCACCCAAGGAAGCCATCGTGCGTCTGGTGCTCAAGACGACGGTCGTCCACGTCGAAGCCAAGAAGCCCGCCGGAAAGTGGGAAAAACTGAGCGGCGCCGCCTACGCCGACGTCATCGCCGACGAGGAAACCGGCGTCCCCGGCGGTCTCATGCTCGACACCATCCCGGGCTTCCGCATGCTGATGCAGGAGAACAAGGACCGCCAGGTCTTCGCCGCCTTCGGCCCGGCGCGCTGATCCCCCACGAACCACACGGCCACGCACCCCGCCAGACACCGCGACCGTAGGGTGGAATGCCCTTCGCATTCCACCAACCCCCCCCCACTAGGCCCCGTTCATCAGTTCTTGAACAGGCTCAACAACGTCTGCGGCGCCTGGTTCGCCAACGACAGCGCCTGCGTCCCCAGCTGCTGCCGGATCTGCAACGCCTGCAAGTTCGCCGACTCCTTGCTCAAATCCGTATCCACCAGCGCGCCCAGCCCCGCGTTCAGGCTGTCGATCTTCGCGCTGGTGAAGTTGATCGTCGCCTCCAGGAAGCGCTGATCGGCGCCCGTCTGGTTCAACTGATTGCTCAAATTCGTCTGCGCCGTCGCGAACGCCGTGGCCCCGCTCGTCGCCGTCAACGCCGTCGCCGCAGCGGACTGGTCCGCCCCGGCCGAAATGGTCGCAAACGAATCCACCCCCGCCGTCGTCCGCGTGAACGTCGACCCGATCAGCGTCGCCAGCGTGTTCGCCAGCCCGCTCGTATCCGCGTTGCTGAGGATGCTCGTCGCCCCGCTCTCGTTGTTGATCACCGTCTTGTTCGCCCCGGCCACGGCGCCCGACGCCTTCCCCAGCAGCGTCTGCCCGTTATACGTCGCGCCATCGACGGTGTTGGCGACCTGGATCACCAGGCTCTTATAGGCCGCCACATACTGGTCCCGCTGAGTCTGCGCGATGCTGGCATCCGCGATCTGCACCAGCAGCCCCTTCGCCGTCGTCAGCGAGTTGCTGATCGACGTCAGCGCGCTCAGCGACGTCCCGATCAACCCCTTCGCATTGCCGAGCTGCTGGTTCACCGTCGTCAGCGCCTGCACGTCCGCACGCACGCGCTGCGCCACCGCGAACGCCGCGCCGTCATCGGTCGCATCCGCCACGCGATACCCCGTGCTCACCCGCTTCTGAGCGGATTGCAGCTCGTTCGTCGTGTTGTTCAGCGACTGCAACGCCACCTGGGCGCCAATATTGGTGTTGACCGAGTTCAACGGCATGTCCGACTTCCTTTTTCCCGACTCGAGGAGGGGATGCGTTTTGCAGGCGTGGCTGCATCGTGCCCGCGCCGGATTACCGGAGGGTAAACACGGCCGAAGAAAATCTGCCTGTGGCGCCCATCGCCCGCCTGGGGCACGATCAAACCATCGTCAGAAGGATCGTCCCATGTTCCGTGCCGCGCTCCTTGCCGCCTCCTTGCTCGCCGGCCCCGCTCTCGCCCAGGGCACTGCGGCCAAGACCACCCTCACCGTCGGCATCGCCGCCCAGGACTCCGGCCGCCTCGACCCCCATTTCGCCGTCACCACCATCGACCGGATCCCCGTCGCATGGATGTTCAACGGCCTCGTCCGCTTCCCCCCCGGCAGCGTCGATCCCTCCAAGATCGAACCCGACCTCGCCGAGAAATGGGAAAGCAGCGCCGACAAGAAGACCTGGACCTTCCATCTCCGCCGGGGCGTCCAGTTCCACGGCGGCTACGGCGAACTGACCGCCGAAGACGTCGTCTTCAGCCTCAAGAAGGCCGGCGACGCCAAGACCAGCGCCTTCAGCAGCGAACTCCGCGCCTTCGAAAGCATCGAGGCCGTCGATCCCTACACCGTCAAGATCGTCCTCAAGGACGTCGTCCCCAGCCTGCTCGGCGTCCTCGTCAACTACAGCCAGGGCTTCATCGTCAGCAAGAAGGCGGTCGAGAAGCTCGGCGACGGCTTCGCCCGCGCGCCCATCGGCACCGGCCCCTTCGCCTTCGCCAGCCTCACCCCCAACCAATCGCTGGAGCTGGTGGCCAACGAACAATACTTCCGCGGCAAGCCGAAGCTCCAGAAGGTCAGCTACCGCTTCATCCCCAGCGACGCCTCCCGCGACCTCGCCTTCCAGGCCGGCGAGATCGACCTCAACTACGGCCGCGCCGACCAGACCTGGGTCAACCGCACCAAGGCCCTGCCCAAGACCGTCGTCGACATCTTCGAGCCCGCCGAGGAAGCCCAGCTCCACCTCAACACCACCGTCAAGCCCTTCGACGACATCCGCGTCCGCCAGGCCGTCGCCATGGCCGTCAACCGCGCCGAACTGGTCCGCTGGCGCGGCCAGGACGTAAGCCGGGAGGCCCAGAGCGTCGTGCCCCGCGGCTACCTCGGCTTCACCGCCGACAACGGCCTCCCCGCCGCCGACATCGCGAAGGCCAAGGCCCTCCTCGCCGAAGCCGGCTACCCCAACGGCCTGACCGTGAAGGTGATCCAAAGCCAGTTGCCCGAGATGCTGACCGCCATGCAGGTCTTCCAGGCACAGTTGAAGCGCGCCGGCA
>CAXTPG010000009.1:0-70599 GCA_964246015.1 uncultured Acetobacteraceae bacterium | reverse complement strand
CCTGGGCCATGCGGCCGAAATCGGTGATGGGGATGCCGGGGACGCCGTAGATGGTGGTGAGGCCGTTGAGCTTGAGGGCGTCGATGATGAGGTGGAAGCCGTCGGTCTGGGCTGGGGCTTCCTGTTCCAACGAATGGGCGGCGGACATGGTCTCTCCTTCAATGCTGCGGGGCGGCGTCGAGCGGAACGCTTGCGGGCGTATCCAGCAGGCCGCCATGGGCTTCGATGTGGGCGGCGAGGCCGAGCGTGTGCTCGCGCACCAGCCGTTCGGCGCGGTCGGCATCGCGGGCGGACAGGGCGTCAATGATCGCCAGGTGGTCCGCCATGCCCCGGCGCGCGCGGTCGTCCTGCTTCATGGTCACGGCCCGGACGGCGCGCATGTGGATGAAGATCGTGTCGGTCAACTGGGTCATCAGCGCGACGCCGCCCAGGCGGATGATGGCCTTGTGGAACTCCATGTTGGCCTGGGAATATTCGTGCAGATGGGCGGCCGGGTCGCGCTCGTGATCGGCGAACAGTGCGCGGAGCGCCTCGATCTGGGCGTCGGTGGCGCTTGTGGCGGCCATGCGGGCGGCAAGGCTCTCGAGGGCGGCCCAGACCATCGTCATCTCGATGACCTCGGCCTTGGTCTTGCGGACCACGAAGACGCCGCGGCGGGGGATGGAGCGAACCAAGCCTTCCTGTTCGAGGAAGCCGAGCGCCTCGCGGATGGGGGTGCGGCTGACGCCCAACTCCTGGCCGAGCTGGCGCTCGTCGAGCCGGATCTCGCCGGGGTGCCCGTAGATGTCCATCTCGGTGATGGCCCGGCGGATGGCGTCGGCCGCGAGCCGGCGGAGGCCCGCGCTCATGTCGAGCGGCGCAAGCTTCAGGGCCGGCATGGGGGCGGTCAAACGGGCTTCCTGGGCAAGCGTCGCGTAGCCACGTCGTTTCTCCCGGCGGCGCCGTTCGGGCGCTCACAGCTTCTTGTATTTGGTATACTGCGTGCCGTTCAAGCAGGATTCGTCGCTGCGGTGCAGCAATGGCGGAAGTTGCACGGCACGATGTCTGGGTGCAGATAATCGACGATGAAAGTGGTTTCGATCAAAGAGCGCTGGGACGCCGCGACCGCTGCGAAGCGGGCTGCGATCGATGCCGCCTGTGCCGAGCTCGTGGCTTGCGCGAAGGATCTGGACGGCCGCTTCGTCGTGTTCGGGTCAACTGCACGTGGCGAAGCCGACTACGACAGCGATCTCGATCTGCTCCTGGATTTCCCTGCCGGAACCCCGACGGACGTGGCGCTTGATCTCGCGGAACGTATCTGCGCCCGATACGACCTTGCCTGCGACGCAGTCCCGATCGCGCAGTGCAGCGCCGAGTTCCTGTCGCACGTCGGGAAGGATGCAAGGCTGCTGTCGTGAGCGACGATCGCTGGATCGAGATCGAAAAGGACGTTGCCGCGGCTGTGCGCCATTTCCGGTTGGGTATCGAAAAATACGAGAACGACGTCCTCGCAGGCAGCGACCCCGCTGCCTACTATGCCCAGATGGCGTTCATGCACGCGATGCAGTCGGGCCATACCTTGCTCGAGTCGGCTATCGTCCGGATCCTTAAACTGCTTCGGGAGCGACGTCCGGACGGTGAGCATTGGCATTCCGATCTACTGGATCGCGCGGCGCTGTCCCGGGAGAACCGGCCTCCCATCCTCACTCCGGAACTGGCCAGGGCCGCTCAGCGCACGCGGGCGTTCCGCCATGTGGCGATGCGAGCGTATGACACGTTCGACCCGGAACTGGCGGCGCCCGCGGTGAGGGCGGCACGGCTGGTCGCGGCGGAGTTGGCGGGGTCGATCGCCGCATTCCGCGCCGCCGTGGACGGCTGACTGCAGCCTCCGGAACCGCGGTCCCACCCGGCCCGTTCATTGGCCTGTCACGGCAGGAGCGCATCATGGAAAACCTCGATCAACCCGACGGTATCGGCGGGCGCCACGGCACTGCGCGGAAGATGGCGGAGCGGGCCGTGCTGGCGCAGGCGGAGGGCGACAGCGACGAGGCGGACCGGCTGTTCGCCGACGCCGCTCGGATCGACCCCGACGCGGTCTCGGCCGTGCTGGCGGAGCACGCGGCGGACCGGGATGACGGCGCCACCGGGGCCGATTCGGAGCCGCAGGACGACGCCGAGATCGCGGCGATGTCGCGCACGATCGGGCCGCGGGGCGATGCGCCCAGCCGGAGCGGGATCACGGGGCCGGGCAGCGGCGCGGACGGGCAGGGCACCTGACCGGTATGGCCGTGCAGTGCCGGCGCCGATCTCGCGAAGCTGAAGCGATGGGAACTGAGCCAGTCTCGTTCCGGCCTGTGGCGAAGTCGTTGGTTTCCGGTTAGCGTTGGATCTCACGTCAATGGGAGCCAACGAATGTCGTTCCGAATGCTGAGCCTGGTTGCCGCGGGCGCGCTGGGTCTGTCGCTCGCGGGGCCGGTCCAGGCGCAGACGGCCGGCACGCGTCCGCCGCCGCCCGCGGCAGACGATGACTTCACGGCCGGGCTGCGCCGGATCGGCGTACTGGCCGGGCAGGCGATGGAGTGCGCGACGGACGGGGCGAAGGCCAAGATACTGGGCGAGACGCTGAACATGGGGCACGAGATCGCGAACCATTTCGGCATCAACGCGGCGTTCAACTTCACCGGTGCCGTGGGCTATGGTTCGGGCCGGCCGTTCGACAAGGCGGACTGCGCGAAGGCGACGAACGGGTGGGCGGACGTGCAGCAGAAGTACCTGCCGCGATGAGCGCGCGCGGCAGGCTGATGGCGGCGGGCCTGGCCGTGGCCATGCTGGCGGCGCATGGCGTTCAGACGGGCGCTGTGGCGCAGAGGCGCGACGGCGTTCGCAACAACAACGTCAATCGGCAGAACTTCCAGTCGAACAATTTCCGCAAGGACGTGACGGTGAACCGCAACGTCAACGTAAGCGGCAACAACGTGGACGTGAACCGCGGCCCGAGCTGGGGCGGGGCTGCGGCCGGCGTGGCGGTGGGTGTCGCCGTCGGCGCGGCCGCGGCATCGGCGGCCAAGGCGCCGGCCTATCCGCCGCCGCCGCCGTATCCCTACTACCCCTACTACTACCCGCCGCCGTACTGAACGACCACGCCATCGCGCACGACGGTCCGGCCGTCGAGCGCGATGGTGGTGTTCATGACCGGCAGGTCGAAATGACCGGCCGTGAGGCGGCCCGCGAACTCGTTGGCGCCGGTGCTGAACAGGAAGTTGCCGGCGACGGCCCGCAGCTCGGTGCCGTTGGTGTCGCGGCGGCCATACATGGCCAGCGCCTCGTGGCGGGCGCGGCGGTTGAGGCCCCACCCCACGTGGCTGACCGCATAGGCCTCGCGGTCGCCCCATGCGGCCAGGTATTCGCGGAACAGGGCGGCGTCCGTGCCGGTGCCCTCCACGTCGATGATGGTGTCCCGTTCGATGCGCAGGGTGACGGCGGTCTCGACATAGCGTTTGAAGGTGAGGTTCACGTCGCCCGGCGCGAGCACAAGGCGGCCGTCGACCGTGCCGGCGCCGGGGAAGGCGACGACGAGGCCGCCCGGCCAGTGCGCGAGGGTGCCGGGCTTCGCGGTCCAGCCCCAGACGCCGACGGTGCTGGCGCCCTCGAGGTCGACGGCGAGGTCGGTGCCGGCCGGCGAGGTCACCGTCATCCGGCGCGCCTCCCGCAGCAAGCGGGCGGCGGCGCGGACTTCGCCTTCCAGCGCCGGGTCGGGCCGCAGGCGCTCCAGTGCCTCCGGATGTTCGTTGCTGATGTGGAGGATACGGGCACCGGCCTTCAGGATCGCCGCCGTCTCGCGGGCGTGCATCAAGCCTTCGAGCGTCAGGTCGATGATGACGGGGGTGGCGGCCAGGGCTGCGACGACCGGGGCGAGGCCGCCCAGGGCTTCGGACGCACCGGTGGAGCGGACGGGCACCGGGTGCGGGTTGCGGGGCGTGGGGACGACGAGGTGGAAGGCGCGGGCACCGATGCGGTGCAGGGCGAGTTCGGCCAGGTGGACGTTGAGGGCGCGGCTCTGGGTCTCGCTGAGGATCGCGACGGGGTCGCTGGGCTGGATATGGCAGGCCTGGAACACTTCGACGAAGGCGTCGATCCACTTGCCTTCTATGCGGTCGCTCAGCATGGGGCGCGCAGGAGCTGGTGCTGCACCTTGCCCATGGCATTGCGGGGCAGGCTGGGCACGAAATGGACGCGGCGGGGCGCCTTGAATCGGGCGAGCTGGCTGTGGACGTGGGCGATCACCTCGGCCTCGGTGCAGGCGGCGCCGGGGCGGAGGACGACATGGGCCTCGGGAACCTGTTGCCAGCGGGGGTCGGCGGCGGCCACGACGGCGGCCTCGGCGACCTGCGGCATCTCGTGCAGCACGCGCTCGATCTCGGCGGGGTAGATGTTCTCGCCGCCGGAGACGATGAGGTTCTTGCGGCGGTCGTGGACGGTCCATGCGCCATCCGGGGCTTCGGTGCCGATGTCGCCGGTGCGGTACCAGCCGCCGGACAGGGCCTGGGCGGTGGCTTCGGGGTTCTGCCAGTAACCGGAGAAGAGCTGGGGGCCCTGGAGCCAGATTTCGCCGGGGGTGCCGGGGGGTACGCGGTGGCCGGCTTCGTCGACGGCGATGGCCTGGACGGCGGGGCCGGGGTGGCCGGTGCCGGCGGGGTGGCATGGGGTTCCGAGGGTTGTGTAGATGGCGATGGGGGCGGTTTCGGTGCTGCCGTAGACCTGCAGCACGGGGATGCCCCGGGCGGTGACGGGGGCGGTCGTGGCGGGTTGCACGACCGTCGACCCGGTGGTGACGGCGCGGAGGGCGGAGAGGTCGGTCGTGGACCAGGCGGGGTGGGCGGTGATGGCCTGGAGGGTGGCGGGGACGAGGACGGTGAGGGTCGGGCGGTCGCGTGCGATGGCGGCGAGGGTGGCGGCGGCGTCGAAGCGGGGATGGAGGGTGACGGTCGCGCCTTCGAGGAGGGCGGGGAGGGTCTGGATGTTGAGGCCGCCGACGTGGAAGAGGGGGAGGACGGTGAGAACGTGGTCGTCCCGCGTCAGGCGGTGCATGTGGCGGCTTAGGGTTGCGTTGGCGCGGAGGGCGTTGGTGGACAGAAGGGCGCCCTTGGGGCGGCCGGTGGTGCCGCTGGTGTAGACGAGGAGGAGGGGCTGGTCCGTCCGGGCGGTTGGCGTCGGAGCGGGCGGCACGCCCTCACCCAACCCTCTCCCGATGGGAGAGGGCTTTTCCGCCATGTCCAGCACCGTTGTGCCATGGCGGGTGATCGGGGGGGCGGTGCTGTCGACGAAGAGGAGTGTGGGGGCGCAGTCGTCGAGGATCCAGGTGAGTTCGGCGGGGGCCAGGCGCCAGTTCAGGGGGGTGAGGATGGCGCCCAAACGGGCGCAGGCGAGGAGGAGGGCGAGGGTTCGGGGGTGGTTGAGGGCGAGGACGGCGATGCGGTCGCCGGGCTCCGTGCCGTGGGCGGCGAGGAGGGATGATTCGGCGTCCACCTGGGCGGCGAGGTGGGCGTAGGTCCAGGTTTCGCCGGCGTAGTGGAGGGCCGGGTGGTTCGGCGTGGCGGCGGCGTGGCGGGCGATGATGATGTCGAGGGTCATGCGGCGCGTCCGCTGGCGCGGGCGGAGAACGAGGCCATGACGGCGCGGGAGTCGCAGGCGGCGCAGGGGGCGGCGGAGGCGGAGACGCCGAGGGCCGCGGCGGCGTTGGCGGCGAAGGCGGTGACGGCCATGGCTGCGGCGGCGGAGGCGCTGGCGGAAACGTCGATGTCGAGGGCTGCGACGGCCCGGGCATCCAGGGATGCGGCGGCGGTGAAGGCGGCCGATGTGGCGAAGGCGGGCAGGCCGGGGCGCTGGGGCGGGCTCGCGGTCACGGAGACCCCGGCGCGGGCCATGGCGGTGACGGCGGCGGACACGTTGGCCGCGACGCGGGCCTGGACCTGGGCGAACCCGGCCTGCGACACGTCGATGCCGAGGCTGGCGGTGAGTTGCGCGACGGCGGCGAGGCCGGCGGACATGCGGCAGATGGCCTCCACGGTGGCGGGGGGGAGTTGCGGGAGGCTCGTCGCGGCCATGGCGCGGGCGGCGGCGGTGAAGCTTGCGGTTTCGGTCAGGCTTACGCCCATCTGCGCGGAGGCGGCCATGAGCATGGTCAGGGGACGGAGGGCGGCGACGGCGGGGGCCCAGGCGGGCGGGGTCGCGGCGACGGCGACCGAGGCCTGGCCGGACGCGGCGGCGGCGGCGTCGGCGGTGGCCGTCGCGGTGAGCCGGGCCGCGGCTGCGTTGAGTACGGCGAGCTGGACGAAGGCGGAGACGTTGAGCTGCGGGGCGGCGGGGGAGGCGAGGCGCGCGTCCAGCGTGGCGGCAAGCCGGGCCATGGCGGTGGCGCCCTGAGGGGTCGAGAGGTCGATGTTGCAGCGGGCCCGGGCCTGGGCCTGGAGCTGCGCACGGGTTGCGAGCGCGGCGACGGCGGAGGCGGACATGGAGAGCGACGGGAGCCGGGGCGGTGTCGGCAGCGGCAGACCGGGCAAGCCTGCGGAGAGTTGCGCGTCCATGGCGAGGACGGCCTGTGCGGTGGCGGAGGCGGCGATGGCGGCGGAGGCGGACGCCGCGGCCTCGGCCGTCATGGCAAGGCCGGGGGGGGAGAGGGAGGCGACGGAGGCGGCGCAGAAGCAGCTCATGAGGGGCCGTCGCTCTCCCCGTCCTCGTAGAGGGCGGCGCGGCCCATGCGGTCGAGGCAGAGTTCCGCGGTCCAGGGGAGCATGAGGCTGCCGCAGCGGCTGTCCCGGTAGATGCGCTCCAGCGGGAGCGAGCGGAGCATGGCCTGGCCGCCGCAGGTGCGGATGGCGAGGCGGGCCAGGTCGTTCGCGGTTTCCATCGTGGTGTACTGGGCCGCCCAGGCCCGCATGATGCCGTCCTTGCCGGGGTTGGCGCCGGCTTCGGTCACGGCCTGGAACCAGAGCGATTTCGCGGCTTCGAGCTTCATGCGCATCTCGGCGACGGCGAGCTGCTTGGTGGGATACATGCGGCGCTTGACGGGGGGCGTGCCCGGCACCTCGCCGCGGAGGTAGCTGACCGTGAAGTCATAGGCGGCCTGGCACAGGCCCATGTAGGTGGGCGACAGGGTGAGGAACATGTGGGGCCAGCGGGAGGCGGCCTGGAAATAGACGCCGCGGGGCATGAGCGCCGCGTCGTGGGGGACGAACACGTCCTTGAAATGCAGCGTGCGGCTGACGGTGCCGCGCATGCCCAGCGGGTCCCATTCGCCGGTGACCGAGACGCCGTCGGCCCGGGCGGGGATGGCGAGGTAGAGGGTGTTGCGGCGGCTGGCGGCCTCGTCGCCGCTGCGCTCGGTGCAGAGGATGCCGTAGTAGTCGGCGTGGCCGGATAGGCTGGCGAAGATCTTCTTGCCGGTGACGCGCCAGCCGCCCTCGACGGGTTCGGCCTCGGTGCCGAAGGCGGCCATGCCGGCGGAGGCCGCGCCGCCCTCGCTGAAGGGCTGCGAGTAGATCACGCCGTCGTCCACGATGCGGCGATAGTGGATGGCCCGGCGGCGTTCGTGCTCCGCGCGGTCCGCCCGGGGCATGTCCAGGTCGTCGGCCAGCGGACCGGACCAGAGGGTGCTGCAGACGTGCATGTTCCACGACAGGGCGGTGGCGCCGCAGTAGCGTCCGATCTCGGCGCCCGCCAGCGCGTAGGTCTGGTAGGTGGCGCCCAGGCCGCCCTGGGCCTTGGGGATGCAGATGGCGAGGAGGCCGGCGTCCCTGAGATCGCGGTAGTTCTCGGTGGGGAAGCGGGCCTCGCGGTCGTATTCGGCCGCGCGGGGCGCGAAGCGTGTGGCGGCGAGGGTGCGGACCCGGTCGAGCAGGGCGGATTGCTCGGCGTCGAGGCGGAAGGCGCCGGGGGCGAAGATGGGGGCGTCCGGCGTGGTGCGGGTGATGGCGTTCATGCGGCCTCCTGCAGGAAGGCGTCGAGGGCGGCGTTGAAGCGGGCGGGTTGTTCGAGGTGGGCGAGGTGGCCCACGCCGTCGAGCGCGACGTAGCGGGCGCCGGGGATGCGCTGGGCCATGCGCCCCATGCCCGCGGCGGGGGCGTTCTGGTCCTTGGTGCCGGCAAGGACGAGGGTGGGGACAGCGATGCGCGGCAGGGCGTCGCGGAGGTCGAACCCCGGCATGGCAAGGACGGTGTCGCGGTAGGTGCTGTCGGGCGTGTGGGCGATGGTGTCGATGGCCAGCGCGATGCCGGCCGGGTCCGGCTCGTCGCCGGCCATGGCGGCGACCATCCCGGGGGCGAGGTCAGCCATGGTCTGGCCGGCGTCGAGGGGGGCGAGGCGGGCGCGGATGAAGTCCTCGGCCCAGGCCGGGTCGCGGCCGCCGAAGGCGGCGCTGGTCTGCGCGAGCACCAGGGCGCGGGCGGCGTGGGGGGCTTCGGCCAGCAGGCGCTGGACGATCATGCCGCCCAGGCTGTGGCCGACGATGACGGGGCGGTCGAGGCCGAGGGCCTTGATGAAGCCGGCGAGGGCGGCGGCCAGGGCGTCCATGCTGACGAGCGGAAGCGGGACGGAAGCGCCGTAGCCCGGCGCGTCCCAGGCGATCGCGTGGCGGCTCGTGCCGAAGTGGCGCACCTGGTTGCGGAACTGCCGGGCCGCGCCGCCGATGCCGTGCAGGAAGAGGATGGGAGTCCCCTGCCCTTCCGCGATGTAGGCGATCCCCGCGACGTCGACGACCTGCTGCCATTCCTGCTGGGTCTGCTGGTGGGGCGGCTGCGCGACGCAGGCAATGTCTTCGTTCATTGCGGGAGGACCTTGTAGGCGCCGTCGCGGATCTCGACCATCACCTGGCTGTCGGCCTGGGCGCCGCTGTGGTCGGTTTGCGTCATGCTGAAGACGGCTTCGGACGCGGCGAGGCCGGTGACCTTCTCCATGGCGTCGCGCAGGGCGGTGCGGAAGGCGGGGGTGCCGGGGGGGCCGGCCTGCAACGCCGTGGGGGTCGCGGCCTGGATCAGCAGGAAGCCGTCCCACAACGTCGCGCCGAACAGGCTGCGGGTGCCGGGTCCGTACTTGCCCTCGTAGGCCTGGACGTAGGCGAGCGCCGGGGCCTTCACGGGGTGGCCGTCCGGCATCTGTTCGGCGACCAGGACGGGGACGCTGCTGAACATGGTGCCGTCGAGCGACTTCCCGCCGACACGGAGCGCGTCCGGCCCGGCGATGCCCTGGACGGTGTAGATGGGACCGGTGAAGCCGCGGGCGCGGAGTTCGATGATGGGGGTGGTCGCGGGCGTGCTGCTGGCGGCGACGAAGACCGCGTCGGGACGGGCGGCGAGGAGGCGGAGGACCTGGGGGGTGACGCTGGTGTCGGCCGGGTTGTAGCGGACCTCGGCGACGGTCTGGATGCCCTTCGGCGCGGCCTGGGCGTTGAGCGCCGTGATGTAGCCGTCGCCCAACGAGTTGGCGAAGCCGATATGGGCGAGGGTCTTCTTGCCGGTCTTGACCAGGTGATCGACGATCTGGACGGTCGCGACGCGCTCGCTGGGGATCAGCTTGAAGGCCCAGCGCCGGTTGCCCTCGGGCGGTTCGATGACGGCGCTGCTGCCGGCGAGGCTGATGGTGGGGACGCCGGCGGCGCCGATGGCGTCGAGGATGGCGATGGAGTTGGGGGTGGTGGAGGCGCCGAGGATGGCGTCGACCTTCTCCTCGTCGATCAGCTTGCGGGCGGCGCGGACGGCGGCGGTGGTGTCGCTGGCGTCGTCGAGGACGACCCAGCGGACCGTCTGGCCGGCGATGGATCTGGGCAGGAGTTCGATGGTGTTGCGCTCGGGGATGCCGAGGCCGGCGCCGGGTCCGGTGAGGGAGAGAAGGGCGCCGAGGGTGATGTCGGCCCGGGCTGCGGCGAAGGGCGCCGGGGCTGCGAGAAGCAGCAGGGCCAGCAGGGTGCGGATCATGTGGGATCTCCGGACGGGAGGATGGCGATTGCTTGTATCTCGACGCAGGCGAGCGGTTCCACCAGGGCGGTGACGCCGACGACGGCCATCGTGGGATAGTTGCGGCCCATGAGGCCGCGCCACACGGGGCCGAGGGCGGCGCCGGCGTTGCGGTAGGCGACCATGTCGGTGACGTACCAGGTCATGCTGGCGATGTCCTCGGGCGTGCCGCCGGCTTCGGCGAGGATGGCAAGGACGTTTTCCAGCGCGCGCTGGACCTGCGGCACCAGGCCTTCGGCGAAGTGGCCGTGCGCGTCCCAGCCGATCTGGCCGGAGATGGCGACGATGCGGCCCTCGCCTGCCATGCCGTTGGCGTAGCCCTTGGGGCGGGGCCAGCCCGGCGGTTGGAGGACGGTCAGGGTCAATTGCGGGCGCCCAGGATCTGACGGGCGATGACGACGCGCTGCACCTCGGATGCGCCTTCGTAGATGCGCAGCGCGCGGACCTCGCGCGTGAGGCGTTCGGTGATGTGGTCCCTGGTCACGCCCAATCCTCCGTGGAGCTGCGTTGCGCGATCGACGACGCGATGGGCCGCTTCGGTCGCGTAGAGCTTGGCCATCGAGGCCTCGCGCGTCACGCGTTCGGCGCCCTGATCCTTCGTCCAGGCGGCGCGATAGACCAGGAGGGCGGCGGCGTCGACCTCGGTCGCCATGTCGGCGAGCGTCGCCTGTGTGACGGGCATGTCGGACAGGGGCGCGCCGAAGAGGCGGCGGGTCTGGGCGTGGGCGAGGGCCTCGTCGAGCGCGCGGCGCGCGAAGCCGAGGGCGGCGGCGCCGACGGTGGAGCGGAAGACGTCGAGGACGGACATGGCGATGCGGAAGCCCTGGCCGGGAGCGCCGATGATGGCGTCGACGGGGATGCGGCAGGCGTCGAACGCCAGCGTGGCGAGGGGGTGGGGGGCGGACACCTCGATGCGGGCCTTGACCGTGAAGCCCGGCGCGTCTGCCGGGATAAGGAACGCGGAGAGGCCCCTTGTGCCGGGGGCGTCGCCGGTGCGGGCGAAGACCGTGTAGTGGGCGGCGATGCCGCCGTTGCTGATCCAGGTCTTTTCGCCGTCGAGCACCCAGTAGTCGCCGTCGCGGGTGGCGGCGGTCGCGAGGGCGGCGACGTCCGACCCGGCTTCGGCCTCGCTGAGGGCGAAGGCGGCGAGGTGGGTGCCGGCGCGGACGCCGGGGAGGATGGCGGCCTTCTGGGCCGGGGTGCCGAAGAGGGTGATCGCGCCGGTGCCGAGGCCCTGCATGGCGAAGGCGAAGTCGGCGAGGCCGGAATGGCGGGCGAGGATGTCGCGGGTGAGGCAGAGGGAGCGGACGTCGAGGACGGGGGCGACGGCGGCGTCGAGCAGGCCGGCGGCGGCCATGGATGTGGCGAGGGCGCGGCAGGATGCGTCGATGTCGACGTGGTCGGAGAGGGGTTCGGCGTGGGTGGCGGCCCAGGTTTCCACGCGCTCGGCGAGGGCGCGATGGCGGGGTTCGAAGAAGGGCCAGTCGAGCCAGGTGCGGTCAGGCATATCGACTCCCTCTCCCCTCGGGAGAGGGCTGGGGTGAGGGCCTGGCACGCGTAGAAGGCCAACCTCGGAGTGGGCGGCAGGCCCTCATCCAACCCTCTCCCGAGGGGAGAGGGCATTTTTGCGCGCGTCGCATCACCGGCCCTCGAACACGGGGCGGCGCTTGTCGCGGAAGGCCTCGAAGGCGCGGCGGAAGTCGCCCGTCGCCATGCAGATGGCCTGGGCCTGCGCTTCGGCCTCGATGGCCTGGTCGACGCCCATCGACCATTCCTGGTGCAGCATCGTCTTGGTGATGCCGTTGGCGAAGGTGGGGCCGGCGGCGATGGTGCGGGCGAGGGTGAGGGCTTCGTCGGCCAGCACCTCGGGCGGGACGAGGCGGTTGAAGAAGCCCCAGGCGGCGCCCTCGTCCCCGGTCATGGCGCGGCCGGTATACAGGAGTTCCGAGGCCCGGCCCTGGCCGATCAGGCGCGGCAGGATGGCGCAGGCGCCCATGTCGCAGCCGGCCAGGCCCACGCGATTGAACAGGAAGGCGGTGCGGGCGCGGGCGGTGCCGAGGCGCAGGTCGCTCGCCATCGCGATGATGGCCCCTGCCCCGGCGCATACTCCGTCGACGGCGGCGACGATCGGCTGCGGGCAGGCGCGCATGGCGCGGACCAGGTCGCCCGTCATGCGGGTGAAGTCCAGCAGACCGGTCATGTCCATCCTGGTCAACGGCTCGATGATCTCGAACACGTCGCCGCCGCTGCAGAAGTTGTGGCCGGCGCCCTCGATCGTCACGGCGTGGACGGTCTTGTCGTATGCGAGCGCGCGGAAGCGGTCGCGGAGCTCGGCGTAGCTTTCGAAGGTGAGCGGGTTCTTGCGGTCGGGGCGGTTGAGGGTGATGGCGAGGACGGGACCCTGTGTTTCGAACAGCAGCTCGTTCATGGCGACACCCTTCTGACCGAGGCCTTCATGCGTGCGAGCGCGGCCATGAGCGCCGGGGCGTCTTCGGGCGCGAGGCCGGCGAAGGCTTCGGCGACCCAGGCCTCGTGGGCGCGGGCCATGGTGGCGAAGGCGGCGCGGCCGGCCTCGGTCAGGCGGACGGTGGCGGCGCGGCGGTCGGTGGGGTGGGGCGTGCGCTCGACCTGGCCCTGCGCGACGAGGCGTTCCACCAGACCGGTGACGTTGCCGTTGCTGACCATCATGCGGCGGCTGAGCTGGCCGAGAGTCATGCCGTCGGGGGCTTTTTCGAGCTGGGCCATGAGGTCGAACCGGGGGAGGGTCGCGCCGAACTGGGCGCGCAGGCGGGTGCGGACGAGGGATTCGACCAGGTTGGCGCAGGTGAGCAGGCGGAGCCAGAGGCGAAGCTCCTGCTTGTGGGGGCGCTCGCTGACCTTTGTTTCGGCGTCCAGCGGGGTCTTGTCGAAGACCGGTGAGGCGAAGGCGGGGGACAGCTCGTTCACGTGACCTCCCCGCCCGCGACGGCGATGGATTGCCCCGTCATGGCGCCGGCGTCGGCGCCACACAGGAACAGAACGGCGGCGGCGACTTCCGCCGGCTGCACGAGGCGGCCCTGCGGGTTGTGCCTGGCGTAGGCGGCGACGACGTCCGCCGCAGCCTGCCCGGTCTTGTCGGCGACGGCCCGGGCGCTGCGGGCCACCAGGTCGGTGTCGGTGAAGCCGGGGCAGACGGCGTTGACGGTGACGTTGGTGCGGGCGAGTTCGGCGGCGAGGGCGCGGGTGAGGCCGATCAGCCCGTGCTTGGCGGCGCAGTAGGCGGCGACATAGGGGTAGCCGACGAGGCCGGCGGTGGAGGCGACGTTGACGATGCGGCCCTGGCGGCGGGCGAGCATGCCCGGCAGGACGGCGCGGCAGGCCTCGTAGGCGGCGGTGAGGTTGAGAAGAAGCATCCGGTCCCACAGGGCGCGGTCCTGCCGGGCGAAGGGGGCGGCGTCGGCGGCGCCGGCGTTGTTGATGAGGATGTCGATGGGGGCGGACGCATCGAGCGCGGCGTGGAGGGCATCGGCGTCGGTGACGTCGGTGACCGTGTAGGCGGCGGCGTCGTGGGATGCGACGGCTTGACGGAGCGCTGCCTCGTCGCGGCCGAGCACGGTGACGCGGAGGCCGGCGGCGGTGAGTGCGGCTGCGATGGCGCGGCCGATGCCGCGTCCGCCGCCGGTCACCAGCGCGTGGGCGCCGGAAGGGAACGCGTCCGTCATGGCGCCACCACACCATTGCGACCCGGATGTTTCAACCTTAAAGTATCTCGGGTCAGGTGGAGGCCGTGTCGATGCGCATCGCGATCCTGGGCGGCGGACCTGCCGGATTGTATTTCGCCATCCTGATGAAGCAGGCCGATGCCGGGCACGACGTCACGGTGTACGAGCGCAACCGGGCGGACGACACGTTCGGGTTCGGTGTCGTGTTCAGCGACCAGACGCTGGAGATGTTCGAGAAGTACGACCGGGTCAGCCACGCGGCGATCGTCGCGCAGTTCGCGTATTGGCAGGATATCGAGGTGCGGTTCCGGGGCACGACGCACCGGATCGGCGGCAACGGGTTCTGCGGGTGCGCGCGGCGGACGCTGCTGCTGCTGCTGCAGGAGCGGGCGCGGGGGTTGGGCGTGCGGATGGAGTTCCGGCACGAGATCCACGACATCGCGGAGATGGGCGACGCGGACCTGGTGGTTGCGGCGGACGGGATCAACTCGGCGACGCGGGAGAAGCATGCGGCGCATTTCCGGCCCAGCGTCGACATGCGGCCGAACAAGTTCACGTGGATGGGGAGCACCCGGCCGCTGGACGCCTTCACGTTCAGCTTCCGGGAGACGGAGCACGGCATCTTCATAGCCCACGCCTATCAGTATGAGCCCGGGCGCTCGACCTGGGTGCTGGAGACGGATGCGGAGACGTTCGGGCGCGCGGGGCTCGCCGACATGGATGAGGCGGCGAGTGCGCGGTTCATGGAGGGGGTGTTCGCCGAGGATCTGGCCGGGCATGCGCTGATCACGAACCGGTCGGTGTGGCGGAGCTTTCCGATGATCCGGACGGCCAGCTATGTGCACGGGAACACGGTGCTGCTGGGGGACGCGAAGGCGACGGCGCATTTCAGCATCGGAAGCGGGACGAAGCTTGCGATGGAGGATGCGATCCATCTGTACGAGGCGTTCCGCGCGCATGGGACGGTTGCGGCGGCGCTGTCGGCGTTCGACCGGGGGCGGCGGGACGACGTGGAGCGGACGCAGCATGCGGCGGACGTGTCGCTGGTGTGGTTCGAGCATCTGCGGCGGTTCGCGCACATGGACCCGCAGCAATTCGCCTTCGGGCTGATGACGCGCAGCCGCAGCATCACGTACGACAATCTGCGGTTGCGGGCGCCGGATTTCGTCGAGCGGACGGATGCGATGTTCGCCGGGCAGGTGCGGGCGCGGGGGTTCGATGTGGATATGGCGCGGCCTGTGCCGCCGATGTTCCAGCCGTTCAAGCTGCGCGGGATGGTGCTGGCGAACCGGGTCGTCGTGTCGCCGATGTGCATGTACAGCGCGACGGATGGCGTGCCGGGGGCGTGGCACCAGGTGCATTACGGGGCGCGGGCGGTGGGCGGCGCCGGGCTGGTGTTCACGGAAATGACGGATGTCTCGCCCGAGGCGCGGATCACGCCCGGCTGTGCGGGGATCTGGAACGACGCGCAGGAGGCGGCGTGGGCGGGGATCGTCGCGTTCGCGCACGCCAACAGCGCCGCGAAGCTGTGCCTGCAGTTGGGGCATGCGGGGCGGAAAGGGGCGACGCGGCTGATGTGGGAGGGGATGGACCGGCCGTTGCCCCCTGACACTCCTGGCGGGGCGTGGGACATCGTCGCGCCGTCCGCCCTGCCCTACTACGCCGAGAGCCAGGTGCCGCGGGCGATGACGCGGGCGGACATGGACGGGGTGCGGGACCAGTTCGTCGCGGCGGCCCGGCGCGCGGACCGCGCGGGGTTCGACATGATCGAGCTGCACGCGGCGCACGGGTATCTGCTGGCGACGTTCCTGTCGCCGCTCACGAACCTCAGGGACGACGCGTATGGCGGGACGGTCGAGAACCGGCTGCGATACCCGCTTGAGGTGTTCCGGGCGGTTCGGGCGGCGTGGCCGGACGAGAAGCCGATGTCGGTGCGGATCAGCGCGCATGACTGGGCGGAGGGGGGGATCACCGGCGCGGATGCGGTGGCGATCGCCGAGGCGTTCGCGGATGCGGGGTGCGACCTGATCGATGTCTCCAGCGGGCAGACGGTTGCGGATGCGCGGGCGGTGTATGGGCGGATGTACCAGGTGCCGTTCAGCGACCAGATCAGGAACGAGGCCGGGTTGGCGACGATGTGCGTGGGCAACATCACGAGCGCGGACCAGGTGAACACGATCCTGGCGGCGGGGCGGGCGGACCTGGTGGCGCTGGGGCGGCCGCATCTGGCGAACCCGTATTTCACGCTGCATGCGGCGGCGCGGTACGGGGTCGAGCTGCCGCTTGTGCCGCCGCAGTACGGGCCGGGGGCGCAGCAGGTGTATCGGCTGGAGCAGGCTGCCGCGGCGGAGCTTTCGGAGCTGCGTCGAAAGGCGGCGCCGAAGCCGCCGGTGATGGTTTCGGGTGTGGCGGAGGCGCGGGCCGCCGAATAGGCTGGGCGCATGATCCTGTCCCGCCGCCGTCTGGCCGCCCTTGGCCTGGCGCTTCCGTCGTTGGCCCGTGCCCAGGACCGCGCCACGCTTCGCATCGGGGCGCTGGCGCCGCGCGGGATCGGGACGGTCGATCCGCATTTCGCGACCGCGCATGTCGATCGGATGCTCGCGTCGTGGACGCATTCCGGCCTTGTGCGGTTTCGGCCGGGCAGCGCGAGCCCGGCGGCGCTGGAGCCTGATCTGGCGGAGTCCTGGACCAGCTCCGCGGACCGGCGGGTCTGGACGTTCCGGTTGCGCGGGGACGCGGCCATCCATGGCGGGCTCGGGGTGATCGACGCGGACGACGTCGTGTTCAGTGTGCGGAAGGCGGCGACCCCCGGGACGTCCGGGTATGCCGGGGATTATGCGGGCATGGCGGCGGTGGAGGCGCTGGATCCGCGGACGGTACGGATCACGATGCGGGAGTCGACGCCGGCGTTGCTGGGGCTGGTCGCAAATTATGCGGGGGGCTTCGTCGTGCCTCGGGCCGCGGCGGCGGGATCGGGGCTGGGCAGCGGTCCGTTCCGGCTGGCGGGGGGCGTGGCGGGGCAGTCGATGCGGCTTGCGGCGCATGACGGGTATTTCCGCGGTTCGCCGCGGCTCGGGGGGATCGAGTATCGGTTCGTTTCGGCGCTGGCGACCAGCGACCTGGCGTTTCGCGCCGGGGAGCTGGACGTTGCGGAGGGGCAGCAGGACCAGTCGTGGATCGCGCGGACGCGTGGCGTGCCGGGGGCAGTGGTCGACGTGATCGGGCCGGCGGAGATTTCGTGGCTGCACCTGAACGTCATGGCGCCGCCGCTGGACGATGCGCGCGTGCGCCGGGCGGTGATGCTGGCGGTGAACCGGCCGGAGCTGGTGCGGTGGCGGGGCGCGGACCTGGCGCGCGAGGCGCGGACCGTCGTGCCGGAGGGGACGCTGGGGTTCGCGCCCGACGTGTCGCTGCCCGGTCCCGATCCGGAGGGGGCGCGTCGTCTGCTGGCGGCGGCCGGGCACCCGGACGGGGTGGTGCTGCGGACGATCCACACCGGGAATGCGGGGATGCTGGGGGCGATCCAGGTGGTGCAGGCGCAGTTGCGCCGGGCGGGCATCACGCTGGAGGTGCAGGTGGTCGAGCATCTGACGTATCACCAGATGATCCGGCAGGATCTGAGCCCGGTGGTGCATTATGCCGCAGCGCGGTTTCCGGTGGCGGATGTGATGCTGACGCAGTTCTTCCATGGGCGCAGCACGGTGGGGGGGCCGGGTGGCGTCGCCAATTTCTCGCACTGCACGGCGGCGGATGCGGTGCTGGATGCGGCGCGGCACGAGCCGGACCTGGAGCGGCAGTTGGGGCTGTGGGCGCGGGCGCAGGGAGCGATCCTGGACGCGGGGTGCGCGGTGCCGCTGATCGAGACGCGGAGCGTGTGGGCGCGGCGGGCGGGTGTGGAGTACGGGTTCCGGTTCGAGGCGGCGATGGCGACGGGGCCGTTGCTGACGGAGGAGGCGGCGGTGGCGTGATGGTGCCGACGCTCAGGATTGAACTGAGGACCTGCTGATTACGAATCGCGGCGCTTTTTAGGGCGCGCAGCGCCTTAGCCAATTCGTCGCCAGTCTGTTCCGCCCCGCCGTTATTGGGTTTTGCGGGCCTGTGTCTAGCATTTCAGGCCTCAATCTGAGCGGTTCAGGCGCTCGTCGAGAAGGCGGCGGATGGCCTCGGGGCGCGTCGGCTTGGGGTCGGGTTGGTTGGCGATCCAAGAGTCCAAGCGGGCCAGTTGTTCGGGCCGCAGCCTGGTCATCACGGGAGTCCCGGCGCCGATCGCCGGGCGCCCCATCGACTTCTTGATACCACGTCTTGACACCATAAACATCTGGTATCATAAAGTGCGGGGCGGGGGAAGTTTGCACCTTCCTGACCGCCCCTAACCCCAGGCGCGGAGCGACCCATGCCCAAGGCTGTACGCACTCATACTACATCCCGACGTGATCTGCTGGCCGGGGCGGGCGTCTTCGCCGCGTTCCCGGGCGTCCCGGGGCCCACCGACTCGCGGCTGATCGCCGCAGTGGCCGGGGCCATCGCTCTCGACCGCGAATCGGATCGGCTGGACGATGACTCCGGCCTTCACGACGCTCGCGTCGAGCAGCTCGTGGCCGGTTGGCACGCGGAGATGGACGCGATCATCGCCACCCCGGCCGGCACCGAAGCCGGGCGGCGCGCGAAGGCCGGGCTGCTGCACGATCTGCTGGACCAATGCCCCCAGGGCAGGGGACCGTACGATAGCTGCGCGAGCGTGCGGCTCGCCTGGTCACTCGTTCAGGACGTGCTGGCCTGAGCCATCCGTCGTGCGAGGGCGAGCCGCTCGGTATTCCGGCGGCTCCACCCCCGCCCGAAGCTCACCCAACCACCCGGTCCCGGGATCGCTCGATAGAACCCGAAGTGGATCCCGCCCAGCCGGTCCAGGAGTGCGACGCGGTCGACGATTCGGCCCACCGCGGCCAGCGTCAGCGGCCCGATGTGTCCGTCATCCTTCACGCCCACCGCGGCTTGCAGCATCTTGGCGCTTCGAATTGGTCCGGAGCCAACGCCGAAGTCGAACACCAGCAGGTCGAGCCCGGGGAACAGGTGGTCGGCCGACACCGCGGTCCAGTAGCGGGCGCAGTAGATCTCGGCCAGCTCGTCCTTCGTGGCTCGCGCCAGGTCGGCGGGCGTCGTCGTGCGGATGCCGTGCTCGGCCCGCCAGGCGGCGTACGAGCCGATCGTGACGCCCCACGATGTCGCGCCGCCCCTGTCGTTGGGCGTGTCGTGGAAGCCTTGACCGTCGAAGTCCGGCCGCCACGTGAACGCCAGGCAGGCACGGAACCGATCGGCGCTCATCCCCGATCCCCCCGGCCGGCGACGCGATCGGCGACGGTGGCGAGCGCCCCGGCCGCATCGCGGACGTCGGCGGCCACCTGCTGCACCTCCACCGACGCCGGCGCCGTCACCACCGTCGTGCCAGTCGTTTGGCGGATGAGCATCGCGACAAGGCCGGACAGCACCGCCGCCGCAGCCTGCTTCGGTGTCGCCTGATCCAGCAGCACCGAGCAGATGCCGCCCACAATCACGCTGATCCCGATGATGGTGCTGCTCGGATAAGGCGGCAGCAGTGCTTTCCAGTCCATGCTCATCTCCTTCAGTTTGCGGGGGGGTTGCCGATACGGACGGCCACATCCGGCGTTCGCCAGACGTATGGCCGGAGCGGCGCGGGCAGCCACGAGCACCGTTCGATGGTGATGGCCCGGTAGAACCACTCCCCCGGTGCAACAGGGAGCGGCACGGGTATCGACAGCATGACCCGGCCGGACCCGGACCCGGGCGGCGCCGCGGTCTGCACCAACGGCACGAACTGCCGGGTCTGCTCGCCCTCGATCTCGGTCCAGCGCCAAAGGTAACGCTGGGTCTCGCTGGGGCAGAACCGCGACCGGTCGGTCGTCATCACCAGGTCGATCATCCCGCCGCGGAGCGCGATACCGTCCGCCTCGTGCATCCCGGTGATGACCACCGGCGCCGTCCGGTGCGAGTAGCTGGCGAGGGCCGTGCCCACCACGAGGCCAAGCGCCACCATGGCGACGCGCCCGAGCAGGCGGCGAACGAGGCCGGTCATCCCTTCAGCCCCCAGCGGAACAGCAGGTAGGCCGCGAGCAGGCCCAGCCCGAACGTCACGACCTTGTCGAGCGCAGCCGCCCGCAGCTTGTGCGGCCGGTCGGCCTCCGCCTTCCGGGTCATGGCCTCGCGCTCCTCCGCGGCCTCCCGCATGCCACGGAGGAAAACAAGGTCGCGCCCGAGCCGGCGCAGCTCGGTCCGGTCCCTCACATCGATGCCGAGGCGGTCGAAATGCTCAGCGATGGCTTCGTGAGCGACCACGGACATGGGATCGTCCGCCGCGCGCCCGGTCACGGCGTCACCAGCACGGCCGGGGTCGGGCGCACCGGAAGGCCGAGCGAGCCCGAGCCGGACGATCCCAGGGCCGGCGGCCCGGGATTGTAAAAGGGCAGAACCTCGTTCCCGTATAGCGCATGGGTATTGTCGACGCGGGCCGCGCGCTGGTAGCCGACATAGACGCTGGCAGGCAGCGCGGTCGGGAAGGAGGCGTCGACCGTCGATGCGCCGCTGATGACGACGCTGGTGGGTGCGATCGGCGAAGACAGGTCGCCCGCGGCCGAGAAAGCAAACCCCGTGACCGACGCGCCGACGCCCGCCCCGGTGTCGTTGGTCAGCGCCGTCCCCACATCGTGCGCGACCGTGATCCGCACCGTCGTCGAGCTGGTGCGCGCGACGCTCGCGATCGTGGCGCCGCGCCCAGAGAAAGACGCCTGGCCCGCGCCCCACAGCACCGTCTGATAGACCCGCCCGACTGGCAGCCACGGCAGCAGGGCGGACCCGCCGCCCAGCGTCAGGTCGACGCCGTTGCTCGGCAGGTCCACGAAGCTCGCCAGGGTTTCCACTTTGCGTCCGCCGGCCGCCTGCATGTCGGCCACGAACTGCGCCGCCTGGTCGCGGATCAGCGTCGTCCAGGTCTGGTCCTCGCTCTTCAGTTGCTCGACGTAGAATCCGAGCTGCCCAGGCCCACGGATGCCGTTGAGCCAGGGCGTCACCCCGGAGCCGCCGCCGAGCACGAGGCGGCGATAAAACGCGAGCAGCTTGCCGCCCCAGGCGGAGGCCACGGCAAAGCTCGATCCGGCATCGGTGCCGCCCTGGCTGAAGACGAAATGCGCGATGTCGCCATAGGTGCCGGCGGGTTGGTTCGCGAACGCCGGGACCGCCAGGCTGTCGGGCCAGAAGGCATTGTAGTAGCTGCCCCCGGGCTCGAAGATCTCCGAAAAGGCCGCCCCGCCCTTCCATCGCGGGATGATGCCGACGGGGATGCCGCCAAGCTGCGCGGACAGCTTCCGGCCGAAGGCAAGGTAGCCGGATGCGTTCTGGTTGTATGCGGTGTCGCCCGAGCCGCCGGCGACCGTGCCGCCGCTCCATGCCCCCGCCGCGCTCCGATCGACCGGGGACCAACCCAGGGTCGTATACATGGCGACGAGGTAGGGTTCGCCGGCCAGGTAGGCCGCATTCTCGCTGCCGGCGAACACGCCGGACAGGATGACCGCATTCTCGCTCTGGCCAGCGTGCACGACCAGTTCGCCCACGCCGTAGGCGCCCGCGCCGTCGAGGATGGTGCCGGCGTTGTATTTGTCGCGGACCGAGAATCGGTAGGGGCCGCCCTGGGGCGTCGCGAGGCGGCCGATGCACTCACCGGCGGCGCAGGACAGGCCGACCAGGTCGGACCAATCCGTGACGACGGCCCCGGTCCGGAACCCCAGAACCCGCACCTGCACGGCGCTCGGCGCGGCCCCGCTGTAGCCCACGCGATAATGGACGCGGGCACTGGTCGCCCCGGCCTCGCGCTGCACGATCATGCCTGCAGGCATGTCCCGCAAAGCCAGCGTCCCGCCGGGCGTGCCGCCGCCGGCAGGGCCGCCCAGCAGGATGGACTGGCCGCCCAGGATGACCCTCTGGCCGCCGACGGTGAGGGTGGCCGCCGCCGCATCCCAGACCAGGAGGGACGCGAGCAGCAGCGCGATCAGACGCAGCATGGTCAGTATGCCCACGAGGCGGCGTAGGCGATCATCGCGTTTCGTTCGGCGGTCGTGAGCGCGGCCGGGCTCGAGAAGAACACGATCTCGTAGAGGTCGCCGCTGAACAGGAAAGACGCGTGCCCGTTCAACGGCGCCGCGCCGATCAGCGTGGTGTCCCATGCCCCGGCCGAGGTCTGGGTGATGGTGCTGCTCGACGTGACGTTGGCCCGGGACAGGCCCGGCCGGCCGGTGAGGGCTATGGCGCCTCCGGCCGTGCCGTTGATCTCTGCCACCGTCACGGCCGATTGGTTGGCCCAGCTTGCCCCGGTGTTACCGCCGCTGTCCGAATACGTGACGGTCGAGACGTCCGTGCCGGACACCCCGAAGGTCAGTCCAAGGGCGGAGCCGCCGTTGACGTTCCACTGATACAGGTTCCGCCCGCCGCCCGCGGACAGCAGCCCGAGGCCGAAGGGTACGTTGTAGGAGCCGGCACCTGGCTTGGCGATCACCAGCACGGTGATGTGGTCGGTGAGCGACGCCGCGGCGATCGCGTTCGACGACGCGGCGAACACGGTGTTCCCCGCCAGGCGCAGAACGGACAATCCGTTCTGCCCGGACGCCACCAGTGTCGCGGAGGAGACGCCCGCCGACGTGTTCCCGAAGCTGCCGGTGGGGGTGGCAAAGGTGATCGATCCCCCGGCCTTGTCCTTGATATGGCGGACGGCGCCACCCGCGCTCGCCTGGGTGGTGCCGGCGCTGTCGGCGTAGAGATGCCCGGTGGCGGCGGATGCGTTCAGGGCGAACAGCACGGCCCCACCAGCGGGGGTGATGGCGGCGTAGCTGCTGCCCCCGCCGCCCGCGGACACGGTGATCGACGGCGACGTCGCCAGAGCGGACCCGCCCGACGCCGCGGCATAGGCGCGCACGGTGTAGGTCCCCGCTCCGGCGGGGGTGAGGGTGGGGAGCGCGCCGGCCGGGGCCGCGATGCGGGCGCCCTCGTCCGCGGAGCCGGTATAGAGGGCCACGTAGCCGGAGGTCCCCGAGGGCGTCCACGCCACGGTGCCGCCCGAGCCGAGGGCGGTCCCAGCGACTCCCGTCGTGGGCACGCCGGACAGGGTTGCCGCGGTCGCGGTCACGGCCCCGCCCAGCGAGGACGCCGGCACCAAGTAGGGCAGACCGCCGCGCACGACGATGACCTGGTCGTCCGCCTGGAGCGTGCTGGTCGCAGGCTCCACGCCGCCGGCCGCACCGCCCGGCGCGATGGGCTGCGCGGCCACTGGGGACGCCGCCAGCAGCAGCGCGAGCAGCGCGCGCATCACTGGATCGCCTCCCAGACGATGACCAGGTCGGCGCCCGCGGCCGCGACGCCGACGAGCGGCGTGCCCGGTTGCGGGTTCTGCAGCCTGGCGTCGACGGAGCTGGCCCCGACCAGGAACGCGCCGGCGCCGGCGCATTTCGACGCGCCGCCGCTCCCGCTGATCGAGATTGAGGCCGTGACCCAGGAGACGCAGGCATATCCGGTCCCCTGCACCTGGTAGCGGACGGCCAGGGTGGCGGCCGCGAAGGGGATCAGGGTTCCGGGCGTCGAGGGGATGGCGACGTTGCCGCCGAGAGGCGGGCGCGCCTGGCCCCAGGCCGGGGCGTGCGCGAGCAACAGCAGCGCCAGGGCGGCGCGCAGCAGGGTCATGGCAATCGTCTCCGGTGGGGGTTAGGCGATGACTTCGGACAGCTCGATCGTCTGCGACGTCCGCCCGAAAACGGCGCTTTCGAGCGGCGACAGCGTCCGCATCCGAGCCAGGAAGCACCGGCGGTGGCGGTTCGCGGCGTCGTCGGGATCGGCGATGTAGAACAGCTGGCTGGTCGTGCCGAGGCGCGCCTGCAGATCGAGGCCGCTGGAGATCGCCTCCGCGTCAGGCAGGCTGGGGAGCGAAATGCGCGCCACCCTGCGCTTGGGGCGCACGTCGAAATACTCGGCTCCGCCCAGACCCTGCTGCACCACGCTGGCATCCTCGAACCCCAGCGAGGCGCCGTAGGCCGCGTTCCTGGTCGGGAACCACCCCCCGGCCGCAACGACCCGCGGCAGCTCGATGTAGCCGGCCGGATTGGCGGTATCGTCGAACAGGACGGAGAGGTAGCGGACCGCGATCGGGGTGGACGTCAGGAAGACCAGCGGCATCGGGTAGAGGCCGACGTCGTCGGCGGGGATCGTGACCGGAAACGCGTTGATCCAGCCGGTGTCGAGCGTCGTCGTCGGGGTGCTGTTGAAGGTCGCGAACCGGAACTTCCCAGCCTGGGTGAGATTGTGCCGCGGAACCGCGAACACGCGCATCGTGTGGTTCCGGCCGAAGTCGAACTGAAAGGTGGTGGCGGCGGTCGTCGCGTTCGCCGATCTTGCGACGCTCGCAAACGAGGGGTTCAGCAGGTTCGACACCGGATAGGATGACGACCAACTGCCCGAGGCGACGCCGGCGCCGGACCCGATCACCCAATCCGGCGCGCCGATCACGAGATTTCCCATCTCAACCCCACAGATAGAGCGTGACCCGCCCGGCGGCGTGATTTTCGAGCATGCCCGTCAGAACCATTGGCCGCCCCGTGTCGAAACCAAAGCGTGGCAGCGTCAGGAGCAGGACGTCACCGGGATCCAGGCCGTCAGCCGTGGCGACGGACACCGGCGCCTGGACGTAATAGCGACGGCGGATTGCCGGCGGGTTGAACAGCGCGCGCACGCGGTCCGCCTCCGCCTGCGCCGCCGCCGGGTCTAGCAGCAGCGTCGTCAACGCGACGGGCGGGGCCGTCGAGCCGCCATGGGCGGTCCGGATGGATGTCACCTTGCGGTATTCGAGCGCCAGCCAGGCCTTGCGGTCCTCGCTCACCGACCCCTGCAGCGCGCTCGCCTGCTGCACCGTCCAGTTGCGCGCGTAGGCCAGCTCGATCTGATAGGGCGGTTGCCCGCCGAAATCGGCGGTGGTGCGCAGGTCGAAACTCTCCCCCAGAACGTCGGTGAGGCCGATCGCCCGCACCGGCGTCGCGCCGGCCGGATCGTCAAGGCGCTGCAAGACAAACACGCCCGAGCGGTCCGGCGTGAGGCTCGCGCCTACGCCGATGCAGAGCGCGTCGGCGACCTGGCCCTTGGTCACGTCATCGGTGCCGCACCAGTAGCCGGACTCGGCCGCATTGACCGCATCGAAGCCACCGAGACCGGACAGGCCGAGGCCGCGCATGAGCAGCTGCGCCACAGTGCGGTCGGCGGCCGTCGCGCCCTCCTGCGCGTGGACGGTGATGGCGTTGGAGCCCGGCGAGGAGCCGAGGCGGATGTAGGCGCCGTCGGTGCCGGCGGTGCCGAGATACCAATCGTATGTGGCCGCCGCCGGCGCCGTCGAGAGCAGCGTCGCCAGGCTCGATCGGTCCGAGCCGGCCGTGATCGCCACGCCGCCCTCCCAGACCGCCAGCACCGCGGCGATCGGCTTGTAGGACAGCTCGAACACCAGCTTTGAGGTGTTGACCTTGGGTGGGGCGAAGTTCTCCGCCCGCCCGAGCAACAGCGGGCGCCGACGGCCCTTGAGATCGCCCTCGACGCCGTCGACGCCGGCCGGCAGGGCGTTCGTGCCGCCATAGCGCGGCACGACCATGGGCAGTTCGGCGAAGTCGGCGGCGCGGTCGTGCAAGCCGATCCGGAGCGTGGTGGACGTCCAGGAGAACGCCTTGATGGTGCCCGTAAAAACGGTCTGGAAGCTGGGTCGCGCAGCGGCGTCGTCGCCGCGAGATACGGTCACCACCTGTCCGTCGCATTGCAGGTCGAAGAGGGCGTCCAGCGCGCCATCCGCGTTGGCGAGCTCGATGGTGCCGACCGTGCCGCCGCCGCCGCTGATGCGCTCGGGCTGCCACAGATGGCGCTCGAACGTGCCGGGGTTGAGCACGCGCGGCTCGTACCATGAGACCGTCAGAATTCCCACCGGTGGCGGGACATAGCCGTTGCCGCTGGAGAAGCCGAAATCCTGCAGCGGCGACGCGCAGGTGGAGGCGCTGAACTCGACGAGGTAGATGATCATCGCGCGGCCCCCCGCTGCGCCGCCATGAGCTGCCGGCTGTCGGCGTCGATTTCGGCGCCACGCCGCTCGCGGACGGCGCCGGCGACCTCGACGGCACCGGCGGCCGTCACCTGCGTCTGCCGCTGCTGGCCCGCGACGAGCTGCGCCACCTGGACGCGAAGCGCCCGGAGTTCGGCCGCCATGCCGGTGTCGTTCGCGGCCCGGTAGGTGCCGGCGTTGATCGAAGGCAGGACGTCGCCGTAGCGGGCAGCCTGGGGGGCGGTGACGACGTATTCGCCGCCGGCCAGGGCGATGCTGCCGCCGCCCGCATAGGCCGCCACCACGCTGTCCCGGTCCCATTGGCCGTTGCCGACCCAGCCGCCGGCCTGCAGACCCTTGCTGGCGCGGTAGGCGACGGCCTCGGAGGTGGAGCGCGTCCAGTTGGCCAGGTCCACGAAGGTGGCCAGGCCCTGCGAAATCTGGCCGAACCAGTAGTCGATCTCGGACCCGCTGGCCATCCGGCCGAGTTCCTCGATGTAGCGGGACTGAATGGTGAGCTGGCCCGTGTAGTCCTGGTTGACGTGCGCCGCATCGGGCGCCGACCAGCCGGGGGCGGCCGCGGGGGGCGGGCCGACGTTGTTGAAGAACGCGTCGATCTGACGCGCCAGGGCGAGGGTCGCGTCCTTCTGGCTCGCACGGAACTGCGCCTCGGCGGCGACCTGGCGGGCGGCCTCGGATCGCGCCTGCTCGGCCGAGAGCGCTGCCGCCGCCTGCGCCGATGCGGTGTCGGCGGCGGCCTGGGCGGCGCGCTTGCTTTCCGCGACCTGCAGGGCGAGCTGGTCCGCGATCGACTGCTGCGTCGCCTGGGCGCTGAGCACGGCCGCGATCATCGCATCGAACCCGGTCGCCAGCGCCGTCCCCAGGGCGGCGGTCTGCGCCGTGCCGGCCTGCGTCGCCGCCAGCATCTGCGCGCCGGTCGCCTCGAGGATCAGGTTGCCCTGCTTGTCGACCGTCAGCAGGTCCCCGTTCTGGGCGGTGATGATGGCGGTGTTCTTCTCCTGCACCGCGCGCTGCGCGTCCGCCGCATCGAGCGAGGCCTTGAGCTGCCGCTGCGCCGTCTCGTAGACCGTGTCCTTGTTTTTGCCCAAGAGGGCGTTGCCGAAGTCGTCGACCTGGTATTGCTGATCGGCGAGCCGCAGCTGCTGGGCGAGGGCCGCCTGCGCCGCCTCGACCTGCTGCTGGCGCAGGGCCTGCGTCTCCTCGGCCGTCCGGCCGGTCGCGTCGACCTGCTGGTCCGACAGGGCGAGCGCCTGCTGCAACTGCGTCTGGGCCGAAATTACGTCGATCCCGATCTGGCGATCGGCCAGGGACAGCGCCTGCGTCAGGTTCTCGCGGGCGGCGGCGACGCCCTGCGCCGCCAGGTCCCGCTGCGCGACGCTCTGCGCGGCGGCCTGGTCCGCATAGGATTGGGTGAGCTGGAGCTGGGCGCGGAGGACCAGCAGCGAGCGCTCGCCCACGCTCTGGCTCGAAGCGAGGAACGAGGCGGCGGCGTCGACGCCATCCCGTGTCGCGCCGTACTCCGCCGCGTAGCCCGGGGTCGCCTTGCCGAAATAGGCTTCGGCCGCCTGCAGCCGAGTCTGCGCGTCCGCCTGCAGCTGCTGCGCGGCCTGGGCCCGGGCCGCCTGGTCCTTGCTGGGGTCGGCCACGATCCGCAGGTCCGCCGTCATCGCCTCCTTGGCGGCGGCGAGGCGCTGCGCGGGGCTGAGGGGCGAGGCGGCCGACGTTGCGAGCGACCGATTGAAGTCCAGCAGCCCGGCGACCCCGGACTTCAGGGCGTCGGTGTTGCTGCGCAGCTCGCCCATCTGCTGCTGGAGGGCGGCGGTCTGCTTCGAGAGGGCCTCGGTCAACATTTCGGACGCCGACTTCGTCGCCGCGGCGGCGGCCTCCATCGCCACGGTCAGGTCGAACAGCAGCACGTCGCCGCTGTTCAATCCCCGCCTGGTTTCCGCGTTCTGCAGGTTGGTGCGGTACTGCTCGGCCAGCGCCGTCTCGCCGACGGCCGACAGGAGGCGGACGCGCAGGTCCGCCGTGGCACGCGCCGCCTGCATGGCGGCTTCCGCGGCCTGCTTCTGCGCGTCCGCCGCCTCCTTGGCGGCCTGGGCCTGCGCGTCGGCCGCCTGCTTCACGTCGGCCGTGGCTTGATCGCCGTACTTCTTCACGATCGCGGCGCGCTCGCCCTGCTGCACCCGTTCGAGCTGGGTCATGCGCTCCTGATAGTCCGCCGTGGCCAGATAGGCGGTCCCGAAGGTAGCGACGTAGGCTTCCTGGTAGGAAAGGCGCTCGCTGGCGGCCTTGGCGTCGAACTCAGCCAGATCGGCGCCCTGGTTGTTCCCCCGGAGGCGGAGATCGCGGGCGCCCACGCCCGTGACGGTCTGCTGCAGGGAGAGCAGGGCCTGCCGCTGCTGCACCTGGACCTGGCGGGCCAGGGCCACGCGCTCGGCGCCCATCGTCCGCTCAAGCTGGTTCATGCTTTCGAGGTAGTCGTGGCTGGTGAGCGTGATGTCGTCATAGGTGTCGGTCCAGAGCTTCTTGAGCTGATCGCGCTGGCCGGCGACGCCCGCGTCGAAGTCGGCCAGGCTCTTGGCGGCGGCGGCCTGCGCGCCCCCCGCGCTGGCGGCGAGGCGGACGGCGAGGGCTTCGTTGGCGGCGGCGATGGCGGTGAGGCCGGGGGCGCGGATCATGTCGACGGCCTTCTGCTGCGCCGCCGCCAGCTTGTCCGTCTCCAGGCCGTAGGCGGCGGCCTGGTTGATGGCGTCGCCGTAGCTGGCGGTGGTCTTGGCAACGGCCTCCACGATGCTGCTGGTGGTGTCGACGACGGGGTTGAGCATGCCCGGCAGGGTGCCGTTGACGAAGGTGTTGGCCTTGTCGATCTCGGCGCTGAGGGCGTCGACGTTGGCGAAGACCTGGCCTACGAGCGCGTGCGACAAGGCGACGCGGAGCAGGTCGGGCTTGTCGGTCGCGGGGTCGCGGACGTCGTTGATGAAGGCCGCGTCGGCGATGGTGCCGTCGGCGTTCACGGCCACGCCGGCCTGCTCGTTGAGCGCGCCGGTGAGGCTGACGCTCGCGATGCTGATGTTGGTGAGATCGGAGCCGACGGCGGCGAGCTTGATGCCGAGCTGGTCCATGCCGTCCGCGAACTTGGCGGCCTGGAACAGGGCGGCGTTCAGCGCCCCGATGTCTGCGAACTGACGCCCGGCCACGGCACCCTTCGCGATGCCGAAGTTCGTGGTGTCGTTGGGGTCCCGGTCGAAGCGGAGCCGGTCGAACAGCTTGGCGACGCTGTCGAACTGCTCAAGGCCGGTGATGTTCTGGCCAACGTGGCCGAGCAAGCCGTCCGCGTTCGTGATCCGGACGCCGACCTTGTCGAGGTAGGTGCCGAGCTGCTCGCCGAACTGCGTGACGGATGCGGATGCGGCATCCGTCGTCTCGATCTGGCTCACCTGTCGGCCGGCGACGATCCGACCGCCGACGATATCGACCTGGGTGTCCTGGTAGGGGTTCTTCGGGTGCTGCGGGAAGAATGCGTCTACAAATCCACCCACCACGGCCCCGATTGCCGCGCCCGCCGCCGTCCCGATGCCCGGGAACACCCATGTTCCGATCGCCGCACCCGCCAGGGCCGCGCCGGCGACGATCGCCGCACCGCGCAAGTTGCCCGTTGCCAGGTCTGTGATCACTGCAATGGCGGCGCCGATGTAGGGCAGGGCTTCGGCGATGGTCTGCACGGCTGCACCGATCGCGCCCGTGCTGGCGCCCACCCCACCGGCTGCCGCAGCGCCACCCGCCGCCGTCGCCGCGTCGGCCAGCCCTTCGCTCAACACCCCGACGCCGACGCCCGTCGACGCCGTCGCGGTGGTCGCGGTGGTTTCGCCGATCAGAGACGAAACCCAGGACCCAATAGACTGGCCAGGGGTGAAACCGACCGCATCGAGCACGAAGGTCTTCGCCCCCTCCAGCAGCTTGCCGCCCGAAAGGAAGTTGAGGGTGCTTAGCCCGGACAAGCCTTTCTGGGCTGTATCCGTGAAGCTGACGCTGCCGTCAGCGCCGAACTTGCCGACCTTTCCGGCCAGTTTCTTGTCTTCAGCGTCCAGGCCGCTCGGGTCGGTCTCGAACCCCTCGCTGTTGTAGACAAGCCCCGCGGCCCCGGCGACCGCGCCGCCCACGACGAACGACGCCGGGTCGCTTGTGCTGATCGACGAGCTGCTGCCGAAGAGGTCGCCCAGCACACCGCCGACGCTCGACAGGGTCGGGTCGGTCTTGCCGAACAAGGCATTCTTGAGCGGGTTCAGCAGCGCGAGCTTCACGAACTCCGCGGTGATCGCCGACGCGACCGACTTCGCGATGTCGCCGAATTTGATGGCGCTGATCTCCCCCGTCGCGAAGGCCGAGGTAATGGCGTTGCCGATGGTGTTGAACGTGTTGTCGAAGAAGCTCGACAGCTCGGCCAGGGAGGCCTTCTGCTGGTTTAGGGCGGTGGTCGCATCGGCGATCGCCGCGACGTTGGCTAGGCTCGCCTGGGAAGCGGCGCTCTCCAGGTTCGCGCCCTGCCGCAACAGGTCCTGCTTGGCCTTGAGGAGCGCGATATCCTTGTTCCGCGCATCCTCGTTGAGGCCGAGCGAGGCGGTTTCCAACTGCAAAATCTGCAACTGGTCCCGCTGGTCGAAGGATTTCTGGACGGAAGCGCGGTCCGCGACGCTGGCCGTCTGCCGGTTCAGCGCCTTCGTCTCGCGCTCGATCGCCGCTTCCCGGTCGGGGCCGGCCAGGTAGGCGGTCCTGGCGTCGGCGAGGGCCTTCTCCCGGTTGGTGGCGGCGAGGAAGCTCGCGGCGCTCCCGTCGAGCGTACTGGCGATCCGCTCGTTTGCCTCGGCATCCCGCTGGATCGACTTCACGTTGTCGTCGAAGGCCGTGCCCAGCTCGCGCAGCTTGTTGGCCTGGGCCGTGTAGAGGGCGGCCTGATCGATCGGCTGGCCGCTTGAACGGGAAGCTTCGACGAACTGCTGGCGGATCTTGGCCAACTCGCGCGCCGCGCCCGCTTCGGCCTCCAGCGGAGCCACGGCGTCTGCCGAGGCGCGAGCCAGCTTGGCCTGCTCGGTGATGGTGTCGTTGATCTGGCCGGTGAGGGATTGTGCGCTGGCCCGAAGCCGCTCGTACTCCTCCGGTGCCTGGTTCGGTATGCGCAACGCCTTCTCGACGCCCGCCCTGTCGGCAATGAGCTTCGCCCGCCTGTCGACCAGCAGGCCCAACTGCTCGTTCAGCCGCTGGGCAGTGTCGATGGATTCGCGATCGGTCGGACTGAGGCCGGCCCTGAAGATGTCGTTTGGGGTGGTTCCCAGCGGCGCGATACTGGCCTGATCAAAGCCGCCGCGAGAAACCGACACCGGCGGCGCCGCCGTGGTCCCTGCGCTGGCGTATTGGCGGCCGCCGCTCTCGACTACGGCGATCCGCTTGCCCACGGCGATCATCTCGGGCGACATTCCGAGGGTCTGGCCCCAGAATTCGATTTGGCCTGCAAGATCGGCGGGGAGCTTGCTTACGTCGGCGGCGGCAACCCGCCCAATGTAGCCTTGAGCACGCGCCACTTCGTTACCGTAGCCACCGTACCGCGCCAGCCCTCCATCGACCGTGCCCGCTTGCCGTGAGAAATCCTGGAACGTGCGCAATCCGGCAACGATGTTCTGATCTTGAACGTATGGATCCAACCCGTAGCCCCGCGCCGTCGAAGGCAAAACCTGGAAGATGCCGACGGCCCGCTCGCTTCGCCCTGCGATGGGGGGGCCCAGGAGCGCTTCGCGGCCGGTCGCATCCGGCGTCGTCGCAGCATTTCCGCCAGTCGGTTGAGACCGCTGCAAGGACGTCGCATTGGCCCGCGAGCGGGCCTGCTCCGATTCCTGCGAGTTTGGCAGGGAGGCGATTCCCTTTTGCGCCCTCTCGATCCACTCTGCGGCCGTTGATCCCGCCTTCTCGATCCAGCGCACGACGTCGGTGAAGCCGATTACGACGTAGGCGAGCTGCTTGTTGAGGAACCCGCCCAGGTTATCCGCCAGCGACTTTCCGCCATCGCGGGCGCCGTAGAAGGTTTGTTCGAGGTCGTGCACCGCCTTCGTCAGCGGGCTGACGTCCCTGGAAGCCCCGGCGCTCGCCTTCGACAAGCCTTCGAGCACCACCTGGAACGCCTGGCCGCCCCGGCCGCTGGACTGCATCAGGTCGATCGAGCGGGCGAGGGCCAGGTCGAAGCCCGGCAGACCATCCTCCGCGAACTTCCTCGCGGCGGCCGCAGGATTGTCGATCGCGCTTCGCAACACGCCTGACGCCTGCGCGACATCGACGTTCCACACCTTGGCGAGGTCGGCCGACAGGCGGGTGAGGCGCTCCAATTCCTCGGGACTGGCCCCGAAGTACTTGGCGCTGGCGACGGTCTGGCCGGCCGCGGTCGCTTCGCTCCGGGACAAGGTGCTGCTCGCGGCCACGCGGCGGGCCGTGGCGTCCACCTGCGTCGCCAGGGCGGCATAGTCGTCGTGCGTGGCGCGCAGCTGCTGGCGCAGGTTGGACATGCGAGACGACTGCGCCTCGGCGATTCCGCCAATCGTCGCAAGCGCCGCCCCGGCCGCGATCGCGGCAATCCCCAGCGGCCCCAGCGCCGCCGCCGCCGCCGCAAGCGTCCCGCGCACCCCACCGAAGATCTGGGTGATCTGCCCGCCCTGCTGCGTCAGCACCATGATGGGCGAGGCGCCGCCGGCCAGCGACGTGATGACGTCGTTGATCTGCGGCGCCAGTTGCCGCATCTGATCCGCCGTGGCCCCGGTCGCTGTCCCCAGCCGACGCGTCGATGCCGCGGCGGCTTCGAAGCGCTGCTCGATCGCCGCGCCCTGGGCGCGCGCCTTCTCAATGTCCTGATCGCGCACGACGCCGAGCCTGCGGAGCTTCTCGGCCAACTGCTCGGCCGAACCACCTTCCGCATTGTGCTGGGCCGTGACGGCCGCGACCTGCGCCTCGTAGCGACGCAGAACGCCTTCAAGCTTTGCCGTTGCGGCGAAGTTCCCGTCAATCTTGCGGGTGACCGCGTCGATCGAGGACCCCGCCCGGGTGATCTTACTTTCGGTGACTGACATCACCTCGGCCGTCTTCGTGGCCTGGTCGGTGAAGCGCGAGAGGGAGGCGCGGGCGGTGTTGGCCGCCGGGGTGACCCCGTCGTCCATGTTGATCGTCAGCGTGTCGGTGGTCATGTCCACCCCCTCCAGACGCTGATCTCAACACAGGGATAGGTCAGGACCGCGCCCGCGGCAGTGTCCTTGCGCGGCAGGTAGGCGACGCGGCCCGCCCGATGTGCGGACGACCTCCGGTTCGCAATGGCCTTTTTCAGGTGCTGGTGCCCTTTCAGGACGTAGGGCGTGTTCGGGAACAGCCCGCCGGGCAGCGAGACGAAGCCGCGTTCAATCAGCAAAGCCGGGGAGAATTTCCGTTGGGCGGCCTGGCGCGCCGCCTCAACGATCCCTGATGGCACGCTGAGCTTCATCGCGCCGACGTCGATCTTGCGGGCGTAGGGACGCCAGTTGCAGACGATCGCCATCTGGTCGGGACCGAGGTCGTCGAAGTTGCCGGTCCAGACCTTTCCATCCACGGCCACGAACCATGAGTCGCGGTAGGCGCCGCTCGCGCTCGGGCTGCGCCGGATGCATTCGGCGAGGACGAAGCGGACCGCCTCGCCCATGCGCGCGAACCGGTACTCGATCACGCGCCGCGCGCCCTCCTCGGTGGCGGCCACCTTTCCGTCGACGACCGTGCTCCAGTGGCGCGGCGCCTTGCCGCTGTCGACCAGGTCGTCGCGGAGCACGCGGGCTTTGCGCACGAACTGCGCCGACAGCGCGGCCGGGGACAAAGTGCGGTCGGCCCAGAGGCGGACGGTAAGGGCGACGTTCGGCATTGGTCCCCTCCCCCAAACAGAAAGAGCGCCCCTAAGGACGCCCTTGTTGCATTCGCACGAGTGGCAGACCCTCTCAGCGTCGTCCGGCCACCTGTGCGGCGGCGATCGCTTCAAGGATCTCGTCCATCATATTCACGGCGTCCTCTGCCACAGAGGCCGCCAAGGTTTGCCGCCGGTCGTAATCAGCCAGCTTCCGGAGTTTATGCAGGTCTCTCAGCCGTCTGGCGACGGTCGCTGGCGCGCGTCCAGCCGACAGCATCGCTAAGTGCGCAACGACGCCGGAATGGTCGGAGCCGCGTCCTGAGGGGAAGAAGCCCAGAGAAACCGCGTATGCCGTCACGACAGGGTAGGCGCAGTAGTACGCTCGGGAGATTACCGTACGACGCGCGAAGTCATTCTCGGCCCGGGCGAGCAGATCATGGACGTGGTCCGCATCAGACATCAGGCAGCGACGGCCCAGTCCTCGTTGACGAAGGCGGCTTCATACGAGAGCAAAACCGGCACCAGCCTTGAAGCGAAGTCGGTGTGATTCAACCCTTGGTCACGGTAGTACGCGACAAGAGCGTCTCCGATAGCGTCCGAGAGGCGTCGCCGGTCGCGATAATTCCCGGGTCCATAAACAAAAACGGTTGGGGAATCCCAGTCGCCAGGGTCTTCGGGGTCTTCAAGAAGCGCCACGCTCGTTGCCAGTTGCCAACCAGCAAGATGGCTCTGGACCAACTGTTGGTGGGGTCGAAAGTGTGGTGCCGCTCCCTCATCTTCGATCCGCTGAAAGAATCTGGCCCAGGCAGGGATGACCGCGCCGGTCAGACGCTCAATGATCGCGATGTTTTCTCGGACTGCGTCGAGATCGCCGGCACCCCAACTTGCCCTCGACCGCATGTTTGCCACCGAGGCAGGAGCGTCGGGAAGAGCGTCGGCCCGGCCATACTCGAGAAAGCGCTCGTTCATGCCCAACTGCAGGAGCTGGATCGCAAAGGTGCTGGCAGGCTCGGGGCCGAGCGTTCGGCGCAGCGTCCAGAGCGTGTCGGCTACCTCCTGAGCTTCAGCCGCCTGCCCAAGAAGCATGTGTGCGCGCAAGATCGCCACGCGGAGCCGGTGATTGCTGGGCTGCTGTCGAAGCAGAGTCTTCAGCCGCCACAGGATCTGCTCGATTTCGGTGCGCTGTTCGGGCTTGGCGTGGACCAACCGATTGAACAGCTCGACCGACACCTCCGCTGGCATGGGGCCAGCCATCAGCGCGGCCCTCCAACGGACACGGGAGCACGGCTCGCCGGGGTAGGCAGAAGATGGGGCATGGTCACCTTGTGGCAGCGGCGGCGCACCGCGCCGCCAAGGTTCGCCATACTTGGCCGGATGGGCGCGATTTCGCAACCACCCGGGTTGCATGGGCGACCCCACGCAACCTGTTCACGCCGCATCCCAGCGGGCAATCTTGTCCTCGATCGAGGTGGGGGGCGGCTTGCCTTGCCGGCGATCCCAGTCGGCGAGGAACTCGCGGTCCAGGGCGATCACGAGCGGCGTCACGAACTCGCGGTCCTCCGCGGTGCACCGTGCGCGATCGCACCAGGTCTGCACCGCGGTCCAGGGGATGGGGCCGGGGCGCGCCTGGATGATCGTGCCGCCCATCGGCACCGCGATGCCGACCGGCATGTAGTGACGCTCCCCGTTCAGCTCGTTCCAGGCGCGCCAGGGGACCTCCTCCCACGCCTCCAGGGCCGGAGGCTCGGGCTGGTCGCCGTCGTCCAGACTGGCCAACAGCGCGGCGCGGTCTCCCCAGCGCAGGGCGAACCGCAGCCGCGCTAGGAGTTTCCCTCCGCGGCCTCGACCTGGTCGGCGTGACGCTGGCCGACCTGGCCCGCGCAGTTGAAAGCCAGTATGGCCAACTCGGAATGCTCGGGCTTGGGCAGCAGTTCGCAAAACTCCTTGAAGGTCACCTCGGAGCCGTCGTCGTGCTCCAGGCCGCGCACGTCGAGCAGGCAGGTCTCGATCAGGCATGCGAGGTCGATCGCGTTCCGCTCGTCCTGGCCGATCTTATGCTCGCCGCCGGCCATGCGGGCGGCGCGGCGCAGGCGGGCGGCACGGGCGTCGGCGTAGGCGGCCGACATGGCCTTGGTCTTGATTTCCAGGCCGCCATACTCGGCGCCGGGGTTGATCCACTCGCCTTCGCGCATCGCGCGACCGTCGCGGCTGAAGCTGCTCAGTTTGGCCATGTCGTGTTCCTTCGGTTCGGGGGTTCGGGGTTCGGGAAGGGAGCGGGCGTGCCCCCGATAGGCACGCCCGCCCGCGCCGCGCGGCGCCTGCCACGCCAGGGGCGAACCCGGCGCGGGAGCGGGATCAGGCCGTGGAGGAGAAGCGATCGACGCTGAAGGTGCAGCCCGTCGTGCTCGGGTCCGGGGAGAACTCGGCCGTGAAGCCCTGCATCAGCGCCTTGTTCGGGCCGTCGGCGTCTGGCGAGCCGTCCAGCAGCAGCGTGGTGTTGTGCGCCGTGAACGAGTAGGTGTTGCCCAGGCCGTCCGCGACCCGGAACGCGAAGATGCCCGGCGTCTCCGCCCGGAAGGAGTCGTAGAGGCTGAAGTCCTTGAAGTAGGCGCGGAACTTGGCGCTGCTCATGTGCGTGCCCTGCAGCATGCCCTGCGCGAGCGACGAGCCGAGGGCATACTCGCCGGCCGCGCCGTCGTTCGAGATCTCGGCGCTGATTTCGTCGACCGCGCTCGCGATCGGCGAATCGTTCCACAGCACCGCCTTGAGGCCGGCGACAGGGTCGATGATGCGGGTCGATGGCGCGGCGACGATGCCGCCCGTCGATGCATCCGACGTCGCCTTCAGCTCCTGCTGGACCATCGCGTCGAACGTCGCCTGCGCGAACTGGCCGAGCGAGAGCGACATCTGGGCGCGGGACAGATACATCCCGGGATAGCGGAACCACTTCGTGCCGGCGGGATCGAGCCGCTGCTGGCCGTAGATGCTCTTGAACAACGCGCCGTTGCGGAGCGTGCTGTAGGTGATCTTCGCGGCCGTCCCGGCCGGGGTTTCCGTCACCTGGCCCGTCAGCCCCTGCGTCGCGAAGGTGAAGCTGGTGCCGCTCGGCACCGAGGTGACGCGGAAGAAGGTGTTGTTCGTGGCGTTGGTGAAGCCGTTGAGCTTGATCACCATGCCGGGCAGCAATCCCGTGAACTTCCCGGCAGTCGTGCTGCTGATGGTCGACGTCGCCTGGTTGAGCGCGATGTCGGCGCCGACGCCCGTGATGGTGGTCGTGGCGCCCCAGTCCGCCCCCATGACGCAGGACAGGAAATCCTCGAACGGGCTGGCGCCGCCGGCGGACGGCGCATAGACCGGGACGACGATGCTGCCGGCGGCGCTTTCCTGCGTCGTCGTCGGCGGCGCGGACTGGCGATCGCCACGGATTTCCGAGGGGCGGGTCCGGGTCTTGGTGTGCTTCAGGCTCTCGGAGATGATGCGGGCCGCCTGGAAGGTCGTGGCGGGCAACGTCGCCCAGGCCGCCTCGCTCGCGTAGCTGAACTGGGTGTTGGTGCTTTCGAGTCCTGCGGCAAACGCGGTCGTGGCTGCCATTGGTGTTCTCCCATGAAAAAGGGCGCCGAAAGGCGCCCTTACGTAAGTTCGTGCAGTTGAAAGTCAGATTACTCTACGTGCTTCCATGTATGCCTGCGCAACACGTGGTATATACAGCCCTTGGAAACCCTAAGTTCACGCCCGAGATCGTAAGTACGGTCTGAACTGCGAATTTCACGAACCAACTCTTCCGTCAGGCGCGCCCGCCATATTTGCTGTCCTTTGTAGATCACCCGCCCGAAGTGGTTATCGATCCCCTTGGCGGCGCGACCGCGCACCTTCATGTCGTTCATGTTGTCTGAATGCGTTCCAACCCGGAGATGATCGGGGTTGATGCAGGCTGGGTTGTCACACGTGTGCCGCACATGAAGGCCAGGCGATATCTCACCAACGAACACCTCGTACGCAACGCGATGGGCTTTACATGCCTTCTTGCGCACGGTCATGGCGCCGTGGCCCCAATGAAACTTTGCCTTTTGCCATTCCCAACAACCATTCTCCGACACCTTCATGCTTTCCAGCAGTCGTTGGCGAAGCGGCGCCGGGGCGGGCCCGAACCGCATCCGTGGCGGATCAGGCTTCATATGAGAGGGCCATCGCTGCCAAACGTCGCACCGCCTCAGGGCGCGACGGTTTAGGGTCCGGCTGCTTTGCGATCCACGCATCGACGCGCGCCATCTGCGCGGGTGGAAACCGAATACCGAGTTGAATCGCGCCCACTTTCGGGCGGCCACGCAGATTTCTCGTCACAGTTATTGCACCGGGCATACATAACTGTTACGAGAAAAGGCAGACCGCGGCAAGGCTGGCACCTGGCCGCGGTCCTAACCCAAGGCTCGGAGTGCTCCATGCCCAAGGCTGTTCTTACCTCTACCACATCACGGCGCATGCTGCTGGCCGGCAGCGCCGCCCTGGCAGCCGCCCCGGCCGCCGTCATGACGCGCCCCGACGCGCTACTTATCGCCGCCGTAGCCCGCGCCGTGGCATTGGATCGCGCGTCGGACCAACTCGACGACGACACTGGGCGCCACGACGCGCGGGTGGAAGAACTCGTCGGCGGTTGGCACGCGGCGATGGACGCGATCATCACCACGCCTGCGCGCACCGATGCCGGTCGCCGCGCGAAGGCTGGCCTGCTGCACGACCTGCTAGACCAGACACCAGACGGCCGCGGCCCCTATGGCGACAGTTGCGCCAGCGTCCGGCTTGCCTGGTCCCTGGTTCAGGACGTGCTCTCGTCTGTGACTTGAATGCGTGCTGCCGCTTCGGCGGCCGGGCCGGCTCTCGTCCGGGCCTCGTCCCCGGGAACTTCGGGGGGCGCGGGGGGCCGCTTCGGGGCGGGGCGCCGCTTCGCCTTGCCTTTCGGCTTGGCACGGGCCGGCGGCGGCTCCGTCTGCTCCGAAAAGAGCGGCGGCGGCGCGCGCTCGCCGGTCAGCACGGCCGTGTGGCCGTGCAGCAGCACCGGGGCGAAGTCGGAGTCGTGCTCCTGTTCGCCGACCTGAAGACCGGTCGCGTCGAGGATGGCGTAGGTTCGGATCATCGTCAGCTCCTTGGGGCGTAGGTCTGCAGGTGCCAGTCGGCGGTCACGGAGGTCCGCCAGTACAGGCCGTCATCGGTTCCGGGGCCGCCGGGGTCGGCGCCGATCCGCTCGTGCACCACGGGCTCCAGCGGCGGGCCGCGGAAGGCCGTCTTCACAGCGTCGATCAGGGCGTCCGACGCTGCGACGCCGCTGTTCGTGGGGACGAGCACGTGCACCAGGCTCTGGCCCGACGCGCTCCAGAGGCCGCCGCCGACCTCGATCGGCACGTCGTCGCCGCCGACCAGCTCGACGCTGATCCAGGGAGATGGCGGATCGGGGATCTCGAACGGCTCGTTCGGCCAGGCGATGGGGACGCCGAGGCCGGCCGCGAGCAGGCGGGCGCGCAGGTCGGCGCGGGCGATCGCGTTTGCCATCAGCGGGGCGCCATCAGCCGCGGACCTGGATGATGTGCATGGCGTCGACGCCCCGCAGCGTGCGCGTCTCGCAGGATTGCACCGCGGTCGTGCGGCCGCGAATGACGACCTGGTCGCCGCGTCTCGGGGGGCCGGGCCAGGCGGCGGCGGCGATCTCCCGCCCCGACGCGGTCACCACGCGGTCGCCCTGCTGGATCGCGCCGGTCAGTTCGTCGGCACGGTAGAAGCGCACCACGCCCTTGAGGTCGAGGTCCGCGACCGACGCGCGGCGCAGCACGACCGGCTCCCCTTCGCGGCCGATGCGATCGGCGATGCGGCGGGCGTCGGGCATCAGAAGGCGACCGTGCGACGGTACGGGAGCAGCGCCTCGGCCGCCTGGGGCGGCAGGGCGCCGGCGCCGGCCTGCGGATCGAGCCAGGAGCTGCTGCCGATGCCGTCGACGCTGTCGGAACGGAGCGTCGGGTCGCGGCCGAGGGCGGCGTGGAGGTCGGTCGCGATGACGAGGCAGGCGCGTTCGACGTCGGCCGGCAGGTCCCGGCCGATGTCGCCGGGCAGCAGATAGCCGGCGACGTAGGTGACGACGAGGGTCCGGGCGCACCAGGGGACGAGGCAGCCGCCCCGCAGGCGGATCAGGCGCGGCCCGTCCAGCACGGCGGCGCCGGCGTCGAGCGCCGCATCGTCCACGACGACCGAGTTGATCGTCGTGGGCGGCGCCTGATCGATGGCGGGCACGCGCGCCAGCACCACACCTGCAGCCCGGACCCCGCGCCAGGTCTCCCGCACCATCTCCCGGCCGAAGGGCGCGCCGACGTAGCGGACGGCCCGGGTGCTGGCCTGGTCAAGCAGGCGGCCGAGCGCCGCATCCTGTGCGGAATCGGCGATGCCGAGCTCCGCCTTCAGCGTGTCGAGCGTGGCGAGGCGCGTCGACGCGGCGGGGGCCAGCACCTCCAGCACGTCAGCCGCCCCGCTTCGCCCGGGTTTCCGGCGCCGGCGGCGTTGCCGTCTGCGCGTTTGGAGGGGTCGTGGACTCGGCCGCCGAATCGACGGCCGATTCGAGCGGCGTCTCCAGGGGGTCGGGCATCAGGTCCGCGGCTCCGGCGTTGACCAGGGCGATCCCAAGCTCGGCCGGGACGCGCACGACGTCGCCGGCGTGGCCGGCGGCGTCGGGACCGGCCATGGTCGTGACCAGGCGGACGAGGACGCGGACGAGCACCGGGCCGCTCACTTCGGCGCCTTCCGTGCCCAACGGCGCAGGACCGTGGCGGCGATCACCGCCCCGGTGGTGGCGCCGGCGACCGTCACGTCGACCCGGAGGTAGCGCTTGTTGCCGAGGTAGCCGAGCCGATAGGTCTGGGATGCGCTGCCGCCGCCGGTGACGGAGGGCAGCGCGCCGTCGAGCTGGGCCGCGGGGACGGCGGCGAAGGTCGCGTTGTCCGCGGATTCCAGGATGGTGACGGCGTGGGTGCCGTCGGTCCAGGCGCCGGCGGTGACGAGGATGGTGGCGGCGTTGAAGTTCTGCAGGTCGACGGCGGCCCCTGCAGCGGTGGCGTTGCGGACGCCCGGCTGCAGGGAGTGCGCGACGTCGAACGTCTCGCGATCCGAGATCATCATGGGGTGTGCTCCTGTGGATGGATGCCTGCGACGGGCCTGCCCGTCGCAGGCGCGCCTTTGCTGCTGCGACGGGAAGGCCCGTCGCAGGGATCGACGGGGAGGCCCGTCGCAGGGGTCGAGGGGCAAGCCCCTCGCCTTGTTGCCTCAGCCGAGCTTGATGCGGGTGAACGCCTCGGCCAGCACCGGCTGCCCGTCGGTGAACTGGCGGCAGATGAAGCCGGTCTGGTTCTGCTCGGCGTAGAGCTCGACCAGGCGCTGCATCTCCATGCCCATGGAGTCGACGATCCAGTAGAAGCTGAAATCGGCGAGCATCCCGACGTAGAGGCCGGTGGTGAAGGTGTTCGGCACGTATTCGCTGGTCAGCACCGGGATGTTGAGGATGCGGTCGGGCTGGCCTTCCTGGACGCTCGGCTGCCAGAGGTAGCGGTTCTGGCTGTCCTTCAGCTTGGCGATCTGCTCGACCGCGTTGCGATGGAACAGCCAGCCGATGCCGGCGCTGTTCCGGTACTGGTCCTTCAGGCTGTACTTCGCCGAGATCAGCCCGTCGAAGGTCATCCCCGTCGTCGTGTTGCCGTTCGAGACGTCGCGCCCCGCGGGCACGCCGTCGGCCGAGGGGACGAACAGGCCGAGCGGCTGGCTGGTGCCGTTGCCGAGCAGGAAGGCCTTTTCCTGCGTGATGCCGAACTTGTAGTCCAGCCGGGCGCGGACCATGCCCTCGATGTCGCGCGTGCTCATGCGCAGCAGGTCGTTGCTGACCTTGATGCGCTTGGCCAGCGGGTTGGGCACCATCTTGCGCTTGCCGAACGACATCGCCGTGTCCTCGGAGCCGGTCGCCAGCTCGCTCGTCCAGTCGGCGTCGGAGGGGTCGGCGTCGAGGCTGAGCACGCCGAGGCTGGCCGCGCCCTCGACCCGCAGCTTGGTGGCGCGGCTGCGGATCACGACCATGTCGTCGGCGAACTTGATCATGCCGTCGGCCATCTGCTCGGGCATGACGGTGAAGCCGCCCTGGCTGCCGGAGCCGACGGAAAGGGCGCGAACCTCCTCGGCCGCCATGCCGGATTTGCCGGTCTGGACCCAGGCGGCGAAGGCGGCGCGGTATTCCTCGGTCGCGACCGGGCGCTTCTTGTCGCTTTTCGCGGGATCCGTGGTGCGGTCCTCGATCTCGCGATTGCCGTCGCGGGCGGCGATCTGGCGATCGGCCTCGAGTTGGCGCTCGGCCGCCTCGATCTGGATGCGGAGCTGCTCGACCTCGCCGAACAGGGTGCCGTGCTTCGTCAGCTCCTCGGCCGAGAGGTCGCGCTTGGCGGTCTCGGCGGCCTCGGTGATGGCGCGCATGTCGGCGACGGTATTGCCGCGCTTCTCGCGCAGCTCCTTGAGGCGGTTGGACATCGTGGTCTCCTTTTCGGTGCTTGAGGCGCGGGAGGAGAAGGCGAAGGGCGCTGCCCCCCGCCTTCAAAGGGCGCGAGACTGCTCCGCGAGCGCGCGGGTGAGGTTGGGCCGGCGCACCCAGGCCGAGAGGCTGCGGAGCGCCACGTCGGTGGCGAGGTAGGCGGGGTAGGTGACGACCGAGACGTCGAACAGGCGCACGTCGGTCAGCGTGCGGATGGTGCGGCCCTCGCCGTCCTCGGCCCATTGCGAGCCGCCCGGGCGGACGCGGAAGGAGAAGCTCATCTGGTTGAGGTCGCCGCGGGCGAGCTTCGGCAGCAGGCCGCGGACGTCGGGGTCGTCGGGGTCGAGTTCGGCGGTGATGGCGAGGCCGCGCTTGTCCTCGACGAGGGCGAGGGTGCGGGAGGCGGTGCGTGCGAGCGGCAGGCCCTGGTGGTTCAGCAGCAGGCGGACGTCGTCCTCCTTCACGGCCTGGGCGAAGGCGCCGGGCTTGATCTGCTCGCGGAAGCCGCCGAGGTCCTGGGATAGGCTGTCGAAGACGGCGGCGTGGCCGCGGAGGACGGGGGTCTTGGTATCGCCCTCGCCGCGGTACTCGAGCGTGAGGCCGTCGCCGGCGGCGCGGCGTTCGATGTCTTCCATGTCGGTTTCCTGCTGGAGTCCTTGCCGGGTGCGCCGGGCGGCGCTATTTTCGGTCCGGGCCGCGTACGTTTCGGACGTCGTCTGCCAAGGGGCGCCAGCGATGGCGTGCCATGAAGCGCCCGGCCCACCTATCTCTTCCAGAGCGTCTTGAACGCCACGGTCCGTGTGGCGTGCCGCACCTGCTGGACGAGCGTGTATTCGTGTCGACCGATCCTCGCGGTGTATGTAAGGCCGGGCGGGCGACGTCCTGCTGTCGTCCGGCCGGCGATCGACGGGCTGGACGACGCGATGAGCGGTATCTTTCTCAGGTCGCCGCGGGTGATCGCCACCTGCCCTCGTGCCGCTTCACGTGCGGGGTCACCGTGCGAGATCATCGCGTGCCGAAGGTCGCCGCTGTCCGCCACGCGACGGTAGCCCGCCAGGTCCATGCCGGTCCGGCGCTTCACCTCGTCGGTTTCCGCCGTGGAGAGCGGGCCCAGGTCCAGCCTGGCGGTGTTCACGTGCTTGCCGTCGAGGCTCTCATCGATGTGCCGCTTCAGGCGTCGCCGCCCGGCTCCGTTGCTGGTAAATTGCCCTTTCGGGTTCCGCGCCTGATTTGGGTCGTAGGCCCGGTTTTCTCGCAAAAAGGGGGCGGATCGTCGCGCCCTCCCAGGATCTCCCGCAGCGCCTTCTCGGCCGCGCCCGACGGCTTCAGCAGCACCTCCATGATCCGCTCGGCCGGCGCCATGTTCAGCGCCTGCAGGCGGCTGTCGCCGCCGGCGATCGCGGGCAGGTTCATGAGCCGGCGGACCTCGTTGGGCGTCGCCAGGCCCCACTGGATCATCAGCGCATACCCCTCCATGCGGGACTTGAAATCTCCCCGCATGAGGCCGTCGACGTTCATCTCCCAGAACAGGGTGCGGCGGCCCGAGGCGGTCAGGATCGAGGCGTCGAGCGACTGCTCCCACTCCTCGGTGATCGGCAGCAGCGTGTGGGTCACGTAGCCGATGCCCATCTGCTCGACCCCCGCGCCGAAGCTCGTCTGCTTCTCGGTGTCGCCGACCAGGTGGGGTGGGATGCCGTAGACCTTCGCCGCGATCTCGCCGCAGATCGCCTTGTATAGTTCCAGGAACTGCGAGTCGGCGTTGGTGTGGCCGATCGGGCTGAACTTGATCCCACCGTCCAGGATCGCGATGCGGTGGGCGTTCGCGAGGCCTGAGTGGCGCTCCTCCCAGCTATCGCGCATCAACTGGCCGGCGACCCGGTCGAGCTTCGTCGGCACCTCCAGGGCGCCCTTGGGCACGGCGTAATTGGCGAAGAACCGGGCAAGGTACTCGGTCGCGGCCATCCCCAGCGCTACCGTCTCGCGGTTGAGGATCAGCGGGCTTTCGGATTCGAGGCCCTCGTCATCTTTCGCCGGACCGTAGCGGAGGTGCAGGACCTCGTCGGGGTGCAGCGTCTCGACCGGCCCCTTCGCCGGCGTGTAGCGATACCAGACCCGGTTGTCGGACCCGCGATAGGGCAGCACTCGGGGAGAGGCGAGCGGCTCGACCGCTGTGGGAAGGCCGGGGTTGCGGATGCGGGCGTAGCCGTTGCCCCATCCCAGCATGCGCTCGGTCATCACCCGGCGGAACTGGGCGGAGGTTTGCCAGTCGTTCGGCTTGGCGTGCAGCAGGTCGTAGAGCGGGCTGTCGTCTGCAGGGGTGCGGGCGCCGTCGGCGCCGCGGCGGAAGAGCTGCAGCGGCAGGATGCTGAGCGTGCCGGACAGCAGCCGGATAGGCGCGTAGACGGCGGGGCAGCGAAGGGCCAGCGCCGGGGTGACGTGGATGCCCGGCACCGTGTTCGGGCCGCCCAGCCATTCGGCCCAGCCGGATTCGCGCGGATGCATCGGCGACGCCCGTGCCTCATGGCGGGCTTCGCGCCCGCCGCGCGAGAACAGCCGGCCCCACCAGCCCATCGCTACACCAGCCCGCCGCGCGCGAGGATCATGGCCGCGAAGTCCTCGTGCGGGACCGCGGTCGCGGCGCCGGCGGCCATGGCGAGGGCGACCAGGCCGTCGATCTTGCCGCGGCTGCGCCGCTTCTCGATCCATCGGTTGCCGGCGCCGTCCTCGCGGAGAGCAGCGTTGGCGGCGCACCAGGTCGTCACGCCGTTCTCCTCGATGGTAATCGCGCCGTTCAGGATCATGTCCTCCAGCGACTGCAGGCTGCGCGGCATCCAGAGCTGCTTCTCGCTATGCAGGCCGCGGGCGCCCTGGGCGTGCCGTATCATTTTCAGGCCTGATCCCTCCGGGGCGTCGGGGCCGCCGTATTCCCAGGTCTCGAAGCCCATGCGGTCGGCCTCGTCCTGGAAGTCCTTGATGTGCGCCTGGTCGAAGGCGAGGGCCTGCACCTGGTTGGCCGTGACGGTCGCCTGCACCTCGGCGACGACGAAGTCCTTGCCGATCGTCTTGCCCGGCACGGCCCGCAGGACCCCCTGCTCGACCCATTGGGCGTAGGGCGCCTTGTCCTCGGCCTCGGCGGCGGCCAGGCCCTCCTTCGGCTTCCAGTAGAGGATGCGGGCGAAGTAGCGGTGCTCCCGGCGCCAGAGGACGGCGAGGGCGGTGAGGTCGTTGCGCTGGGACAGGTCCATGCCCAGCCAGCATGGGCAGTCGCGCAGCTCATCGGCCTCGAAGGCGCCCTGGGCCGAGCGCCAGGCCGCCTCGTCGATCCAGTATTCGGCGGACCCGACGGGGATGCCGAAGTAGAGGCGCTTCACCGTCAGCGCGCGGCTGGCGAGGGCGCGGGCCTGGATGACCTCACCGCGGACGTTCTCGATGGGGAAGGTGATGCCGAGGGCGGGAAGCGCCTTCGGCCAGCAGGATTCGTCGTCGAACGGCTCGTCGCCGGGGTCGACGCGGGCGATGAAGGAGAGCGAGGCGTCGTCCCGGAACTCGCCGCGGGCGACGGCCTGGTAATACGTGGAGTAGTCGGTGCCGACGATCTGGTCGGCGGCCGGTGTGTTGGTGCCCAGCATCATGAGGGGGTCGCCGGGCATCTTGGTGATCGCGGCCTTCCACATCTCGATCGCGTGGGCGGATTTGTGCTCGTGGACCTCGTCGCCGAGGACGGCGGTTGGGCGGGGGCCTGAGGGGGAGCTGTCGTTGGCCAGCGCCTGGAACTTGCCGCCGCTGTCCGGGTGCTCGATCTTCCAGGCCATGTCGCCGGTGCCGCGGATGACCACGGTGCCGCGGGATTCGAGGCTCTCTTCTTCGTCGTGGCCAGGGATGGGGGCGCGGCACATCGCGACGCCGTCGCGGAACAGGACGTTGGCCTGATCCTTGTCGCCGGCGATCGCGTAGACCTCGGGGCGGGCGATGCCGCAGAAGCCCATGACGTAGAGGCCGACGCCCGCCATGAGGGGGGACTTCGCCTGGCCCTTGCCGGTCTCCATCCAGGCTGTCCGGAAACGGCGCAGGCCGTCGGCGCGGCGCCACCCGAACAGGCTGCCAGCGACGAAGACGTGCCAGGGGAGCAGGGTGAAGGGCTGGCCGGCCTTGGCGCCGGCGGTGATCGTGAGGACCGCGGGGAAGAAGTTGATGGCGTGCACGGCGAGGTCGGGCCGCCAATGCAGGCCGCGCGCCGGGCCGTCGTGGAGGTCGCGAAGGTGGCGCTCGGCCGCGTAGCGGACCAGCTGGCCGGCGACGATCCGGCCGGAGACGGTGTCCTCGGCCCAGGCGGTGACGGGGTCAGGGGATCGCGCGTCCAAGGTAGGTGTCTGCGGCAGAGGCGGCGCGGCCCTTTTTCTTCGTCGGCGCGACCTGGGCGCGGCGGCGGGGGTTGAGACCGAGCTTGTCCTCGTGGGCGCTGGCCATCGTGTCGGTGTCGCGGAGGATGGCGAACCAGAGATTGTAGGTGGCCTTGCCACGGGCGACCTTGAGAGCGCCCTGCTCGGCGACCTTGCTGGCGGCGTCCTCGTAGATGACCTGGGCCATGACGTAGCGGCGGATCTGGCTGGCATTGACCGGGGCGAGGGTGCCGGCCTGGCGCATCTCCTGGATGGTGAGGCGCCAAAGCTCCGCGGCGCGGCCGAGGTGGATGGGGTCGGTGAAGAGGGTCGACCAATCGGGCTCCGGGAAGTCGCCGTTGCCGCCCGGTAGGATGGTGAGTGGGGTCATGGCGGGTCCTGGGTGACTGGCGGCGGCGATATCCCCCCGTTGGATTCTGGTCCCTGCGCAAACGGGACCCCATGACGGTCCACCCTCCCAGGGGCGTGAACTTTGGACCCCCCTCCCCCGGTCCGGTGCCAGGGGTGGTTCGGGTCGATGGGTCGGCCGTCTGGGGTGCAGCCTGGGCTCGTCAGGGCGCCGGCGGTGCTGCGGCGGCCGGGCTGGTCCTCGCGGGCCGTCTTGCGGCTGTGGTGGGAGTGGCAGAGCGCCTGCAGGTTGGAGCCGTCGAGGTCGGCACCGCCGGCGCGGCGCGGGACGATGTGGTCGACGTGTGTCGAGCGGGCGGCGCACCCCCGCGCCTCGCACAGCGGCCGGTGCTTCAGGACCGACGCCCTCGCGCGGCGCCAGGGTGCGCTGGCGTAGAAGGAGTCGGCCGGCACCCGCTACTGGACCGAGAGCGTCTGGTAGCCGGCGCGGCCCTTTTTGGCGGGGATCTCCTGCCCCACCATTTCCTTCGTGATCTTGCGGGCGGGCGTGCCGGGGATCGCAGGGACGTCGCCCACGCTGACGGTGCGCGCGCCGATGTAGATGACGGGGGCTCCGCCCATCAGCGCGATCAGCTCGACCTTCGTCTCCTTCAGCCGCGCCTCCAGCCGTTTGACCTCCGCGGTGCCGAGCACGTGCTCCTCGACCAGGGCGATCGCCGCCTGCGACCTGAGGGTCTTGTAGTTGGTCATGCTGCCTCCGTGAGGGGATGCGGCCATGCGGACTTGGCCGCCTTGGCGCGGACGGAGATCGATGCCGCCTCGAGCTCGTCAGCGACCCGGCACTCGCCGGCAACGCGCAGCGCGTCCTCGATCGCCGACAAGGCGGCCACGTCCGACCGTCCATTTTTCCGGCTCCACTCGTCGGTGCTGTCCAGGCGGATCGTCGCGAGAAAGACCGTGTGGGTGTGATGTTCGATGATGAGGCCGAGGAGCCGCGACGTCAGGAGGGTGCCGGGCGTGGGTTCGCGATTCCCCGAGGCTTGCGTTGTCATCGCTGTTCCTTGGGTTCGGTGTTGGCTTCGATGCGCGCGATCAGACGACGCACCTGGCCGGCGTTCCACGTCTCACCACCCATCGGCGCTCGCACGCCGCGCGCCGTGAGAGCGGAGGCGAGTTGTCTGAGCGACGCCGCACCGGCGTGCCGGGCCGCATCGATGTACGGCGCGACGTCCCGGGCATGCTCGTCGGCGTAAGAGACCCGCACCGCCGTGGCGGCGAGCGCCAGGTCGCGCGTGCCTGGCTGCATGTTCGGGTTCCCGAGCTTCACGCCGCGGGCCTTCGCCGCCTGCAGCGCCGCCTTGGTCCGTTGGCTGATCAGCCCGGCCTCGAGCTCGGCGACTGCCGCAAGGAGCGTCACCAGGAACTTGCCGACCGCACCCGACGGAATCTGCGGGAGGTCGCAGAATAGGACGCCGCCTTCGCCGCAGCCCTCGACGACGTCGAGGAGGAAGCGGGCATTGCGTGCCAGCCGGTCCAGCTTGGCGATGATCAGCGTCGCCCGTCTGGCCCTGCACGCCGCCAATGCCGCGGCCAGTTGAGGCCGATCGGAGCGCTTGCCGCTCTCGACCTCCTCGAACTCCGCGTGGAGCCGACTGCCGGCAACGTGGGCAGCGACTGCAGCCCGCTGGGCTTCCAGTCCTAGGCCAGAGCGACCCTGCTGCTCGGTGCTGACGCGGTAATAGGCCACGAACCCGCCAGAACCGGGGCTGCCGCCCACGGCCCTCTGTGCCCGGTAGCGGCCCATTCATGTTCCTGGGTGCGGGTGGAGGGGGTGTACCGTGACTAAAGGGACGTTGGACGACTCGAGTCAGCCGACCAGGTTGACGCAGGGCGCGGAAGCGTTCGCCCGATGGCGCTCGTCGTCGGTCCACTTGTCGTGGGCGACCTGCTCGGCCCAGGCGCGGGCCAGGGCGTGGACGACGCGGCACATGGTGGCGCCGGGCAGCGTGCCGACCCTCGTGTGGCCCTCGATGGCGATCGGCGGGTTGCGGCGGGGACGCACCACAGCCGTGGCGCCTCCGCCGGGCAGCACGATGTTGCCGGCGACCAGGTCGGGCAGGTCGAGGTGGACGTCATAGTCCCAGCGGCGGCGCGGCCGGATCACCGGAAGCAGCACCAGCTCATGCGCACGAACGTCCCAGACCACGCTGAAGCGCCCGTCGCGCAGGACGACGGCGCCGCGGAGCAGCGGGTCTGACATTCAGCCTCGGATTTTAGGGGGCCGCCGGACGTGGTTATCCACAGCGTGATGGATTAGAGGCCCGAAACCGTCACATCCGTCAACCCCAATCTTGGGCGCCGCTTCAGACCAGCTCGCGCCGGCTGCGGGCGACCACGCGCCGCATCGCGCGCTCGATCTCCTGCCGCCCCGGTCCGGCGGCGCCACCGGCCGAGGCGCAGAGGCCGGTGGCGTTGAGGCGGCCCGCGATGATGGTGAGGGCGATCGCGTGCCAGCGACGGGCCGTCTCGTGGGCAATGCCCAGGCGGGCGCCGATCCGGACCCAGCCGAACACGTGCCGGTCGGTCTCTGGATGGACCAGCATGCGAGCGCCGACCACGCGGCGGTAGCCGGGCTTGTCGGCCGGGATGAGAGGGATCCAGCTTAACGCCTGGTCCATGCGGGCGATCGCGCGGGCGCCGGGCGGGCCCGGGCGGGTGAGGCTGCCGTCCCAGCCGTAGGATTCGTCGACGTCGCGGACGATCTCGGGCATTGCCGACCGGAACCCGGCCGGCGCGGTGCCGGGCACCTGCATGGCCATCAAGGTCCGGCCGGCGTCGATCAGCCGAGCCTCCACCTGCTCGGCGTCCCAGTGCTCCATCGGCGCTCGACCTCCTGCAGGGGGCCGAAGGCGGCGCCCGCTGCTAAGGTGGATATATCACGCGACCGGGAGCATTCCAGCTTAACCGTATGGGATTGCGGGAATGTGGCCGTCGCCCTGGCGTGATGCTGCGGCTCGAACCCGAGCAGCTCGCCCGCCTGGACGCCTGGATCGCCTCGCAGACCGACCCGAAGCCGTCCCGGCCCGAGGCGGTGCGGCGCCTGATGGAGCAGGGTCTCCGCTTTCAGGTGCCGCACAACCGAATCAGGCTGCCTTAGGCTCTCGTCGCCACCCGTCCGGTCCAGCGTCCAAGATCGCCTGCGCGCCCGGCCGTAGGGCCGCAACCCGGTCGAATGCCGCCTTGTGGACGGCCCGCTTGGCGTCCATCAGCCGCCAGCGTTCCTGGCTTGGCGGCATCTCCAACACACGCAGGACGCCGCTGATGTCCGCACGCTCACGCTGCGGCAACCCGGCCCATGTCGGCTCGGCTGCAATTCCCGGGTGTTCGTCCTGCTTGGTCTCGCCCTGGTCGGAGGCAGATCCTGTCGGCGACGGTTTCTTCGCGAGCACGCCGGGTGCCAATCCCGCAAGAGGCTCCACAAGGTAGCGGGCGCCACGCACCTTCCTCCCCTTGGTCTTGGCGATGGCCTGCCGGATCGTGGCGGCTGCGTACCCCTCATTGAGATACCGCTGCATGATCCCCGGCGCCTCGGCGGCGTGAACTGGATCGATCCCGAACGCCTCAGCGAACTCCCACGCGATCGTCACCGCTTCATCCGATGGCGTGGGTTCCTGCGCTCCTGGGTTTTCTAGGCTTGGGTTTTGGGGCGCCGGGTTTTGGGTTTCGCCGCCGTGGGTTTCGCCAGCACGCACGCCGGCTTGCTGCTGCTGCTGCTGTAAAATCGAACGATTTTCAGCAGCAGCAGCCTCCTCTAGAGTACTTTGCCCCACGCGATCCCCGGAACCCACAAAACCCACGGAGTCGCTGGGTTTGGGGTTAGAGCCGCCTTGGGTTTCCGAGTCTGGCACGTGATGCGATCCGTCTGGGTTTCGCCTGGGTTCCACGAGCTTCGGCTTCAGCAACTCGCCCTGGCCTGGCGGCCGTTTGGCCTTCATTGGTGGCCGACCGCCCTTCTTGCCGTTGATCGCGTCCTGCTTCTGCTTCTTGGACTTGGCTTCCCACTCCTCTTCCGTGCAGCCCCTGGGGCGCCAGTTCACGTCGCTCGCGAGGCCGGCAGCGTCGGGCGCCCGAAAAATCGGCCGGATCAGTTCCTCGAAGTCGAGCGGCAGCGTGAAGGCGCCATCATCGGTCGCCATCACCACGCCGGCGGCCATGAGGCAGGCGAGGTCCGCAGCGATCTGCCGCTCGGCACCGGTCTTGCGCATCTGCGAAGCCAGCTCGGCCGGCGCGTCGGCGGCGGTAGGCCGGTAGACTCCCAGCTCGACGCTCGCCGCGATTTCCTTGCAGAGCGCCCGCAACGTGGGCTCCGCCCCATGGGGAATGACCGTATGGAACCGGAACTTCATGGCGAACCGCGGATCCCGAGTCAGCTCGGAATACAATCGCGCCGCAGTCAGCCGGCGCGGTTCGCCGGTGGGTATGGCGGAATCAGGCGTCGTGGCGGCTGCACTCACGGTAAGGTCTCCAGGCTCGCCGGGCCGCGCGCCGGCTCATGTGCGGGGGGGGGGGGGGTCAAGGGACCCCCACCACCCAGGCGAAGGCCGTCCGGGCCAGCGTCAGGGCGGAGAGGGCGGTGAGTCCGCCGAGCGTCGCGCCGATGCCGGCCATGAAGGACAGCAGCAGCAACGCGACGGGATGCAGGACCAGCTGTCTGCCCTTTTCGACGCGGATGGGAGTCACGGTGGCGGCTCCGGCTGGGCCAGCCAGGCCATGAGGCCGGAGCCGGCGCTGACGACCTGGTGGAGCTGCTCGGAGAGGGCCGCGCGCTCCGGCGGCGACAGCGCGCCGTCAGCCAGGGCCTGCGCACCCGCCGCGCAGGCCTCGCCGGCGGCGCGCATCAGCTCGCCGAGCCGTCGCAGCAGCTCGGGCTCGCCCGGGGCGGTCGACAGCGGCACCAGCGCGTGGCCGGCCAGGCGCGCCAACGCGGTGGTGACTGGGATGGTGCCGGACGCACGCTCGAGCGCGGCCACGACGTCGATCGGCATCGTCTCGGACTGGGTGGGGGCGTAGTGGCGGGCGAGCGCGCTGCGGCCGAGGCGGCATGCGGCCGAGGCGGCATCGATGCCGCCGACGTCGTCGACCAGACGCCGCGTTGCCGTCAACAGGCCCTGCCGCTCGTGCCGGCCCAGGCTTGTCACGCGGGATCACGGGGATTGACGCGGGGAGACGGAGTCCCGGTGACGGCCGGGGGTGCTGATGGTGGAGATGGCGCGTCATGCGTGATCGAAGGAGGCGGCTCGGGGATGGCCAACGCGGCGCGCAAGGCCTCGAAGAGACGATCGAAGTCGCGCGTCCGGCGCTGGCGCAGCAGCTCCTCCTGCAATCCGTCGCTCAACGGCTTTGCGACGCTTTGGGGGACGGGTGGCGTGACCGGACGGGGGCCCAGCGCGAATTCGACGAGCCGATCGGCGAGTTTGGCGATGTTCCACGGTTGGACCCCGCTCGCCACCGCCTGCTCGACGGCCCATCGGCGAAGCTCTCCCGGCGTCACGCCGCACCGTCAGCGGACCGGCCGGGACGCGCCTGGCAGACGCGTCCCGGGCCTGGTGTCGCGGGCGCCCGGCCCCGCAAGGGGGAAGCAGGGCGGATCGCCTGCGTCACCGGGCCGGGTCGTTGCAGACCCGGCCCGGCCCGTCCACCATGGTGGCCGATGCCACTCGCCCCATGGAGACCTCGATGTCGCGTATCCGATTGGCCGCCGTGCTGCTGGCACTTGCGCCAGCTGCCTGCGGGCCGAACTACATTCCGCCTGTGCAGGCTTCGCTCATTGCCGAGCGAATCCGCGACGGAGTGGCGACCTACGAAAACGACATCCGGGCGCTTTCGCAGATCGAAGCCTGCGGGACCGCGCCGACGGCGGACGTTGCAGCGATGGAGCGCTACGTCAGCAACCTTGCCTGGCAACGGATCCCTCGCCTCTCCCAGGCAGACGTGCTGCGGATCGCCGAAAATGCGGCCCGCACCACCGCGTTTCCGACGGCCAAGGACTGCGCGGACATGCGCGGTCGCTGGGCGCAATACACAATGGAGAATCGGCCGCAGCCGAGCTCCCGCGTCGGGGCGACGGTGATCGGCGTCATCAGGCCGACGAGGCAGGTCGCCGGACAGTCCGCCGCGATACCCAGTGCAACCGAGCCGGTGATCACACGCGGCACCGGCAGCGAGTCGTACGACCGCGTCATCGCGACCTTCGTCCGACTGGGCGTGTGCGGCTACCTTTCGCCACAGCGGGCCGTGGCACTGACCGACCTGTTCCATCTGCGTTTGATCGCAGGCGCACCGAACGTGAGAATGTCCTTTCTGAACGAGCAAGCGATCGTCGCAGCCCGCGCTGCCCCTCCGCCCACTCCCGCGGACTGCGTGAGAACGGTGCCGCGCGAATGGGCCGCCGTGCGCGAGTTGTATCGGCTCCCGAGCATTGGCCCGACCGACGTCACCGGCCGTTCTTCCCCCCGCTCGGCCCGCGCGCAACCGGCAATCCGGCCAGACGAGCCGGCGCCGTCCGACACGGGCGGGGAGCCCAAGGCGCCGCTGGAAGGCGGCACCAAGCGGCCGGCCCCTGTCGAGGGCATGAACCTGTAAAGCCGGTACCGCGCGCGTCACGCCGCCCGCTCAGGCGTGTCGTAGATGTCGGGCCGGAGATTATGCAGGCCGGGAGGCGGCGTTGACCGCGCTCCCGGCCGCCCTCCACCATGGTCGTTGCGACACAACCCATGGAGAGACCGATGACCCACTCCGACGAAACCGCTCACTTCGACATGCTGGCGGCAATTCTGGCCGCGCCATCGACCGCCGGACTGACGGCGGCGGAGGCGGCGCACCGATGGGCCGAGGTCCGAGCGGCGTTGATCGAACAGCGTGCGGCGCCCATTCCGGGATGGGTCCCGTCCGTGGGCGACTGATCCGATCATGCCGCCTCGGGCCGGTCGAGGTTGAGCGGGAACAGGCGGTCGTTCACGCCCCTGGTGGGAATCCCCAGCACCAGGAAGAGAGCCAGGTCGGCTCGCTCGAGGGACCATTGGTACTGCTCCGGGTCGAGACGCAGGGCTTCGAGACGCAGGGACGCGATCTGATGAACCGACAGGCCGGCAGAGCGCAGCATGTCCATGCGGCGCTCGCTTGCGAGGTCGCACCGCATCGACGTGGCCGCCGTCGGGGACGGCTGTGACGGCGACCCGCTCACGCCGCCCGCTCCGGGGCGTCGTCGGTCAAGGACCAGACGGGGCCGGAACGTTGCCATTCCGGCCCGCGCCCTCCACCATGGGAGCCGTGACACCGCCCATGGAGGATTCGTATGGCCGACCTGAAGCTTGCGCTCCAGGACCTGACCGAAGCGCTAATCGACCCAAAGAAGCTGAAGTCACCGCTCGAGAACCTGACATACGCGCTCATCGACCTGGAAAACCAAGCCGGCGACAACAACGTCAGGCTGGCGCACCACGGGCGAGTCATCACCGCGTTGTTAGACGCGCTCCGCAACCGCGGCGTGCTGGACGGAGACGCCATAGAGCGCATCCGCGAGGGAGGCCCGCCAACGTAGTCGGAGCTGAACGACGATGACCCGCTCATGCCGCCCGCTCCGGCGCGCGGGCAAGAAAGTCGTTCGGCGTGACCAGGCCACCCGTCGCCTCGTGCAGCCGTTTCAGACCACCGAGGGACGGGTCCATCGAACCGTCGGCCCAGCGGCCGATGGTGGATTGCGACACGCCGACCTGTCGCGCGAGATGGGCCGCAGTCACGCCTGGCCGGAGGAGATATTCGGAGAGGGTCATGGCTGACACAATTTGCGTGTCACGCAATGTGGTGTCAACAAGCCTTTGCGTCGCGGGGCCTGGAATGATGGGGCGGCGGCCGGAAAGATGCGGGATGCATCATTACCTACGCGCTTGGCGGAAACATCGGGGCTTGTCACTAGAACAAGTAGCGAACATTCTCGGCAGGCGTGCCAGCACGGTCTCACGCTGGGAGAAGGGTGAGATGAAGCTTGCCACTGCCGACCTTGAGCGACTTGCCGGCCTTTACAGCGCCAAACCTGCCGAGCTTCTGACGCCGCCCGACATGGCTGCATTCGTGGCGCGCCTGGACGAGGTGCAAACCATCCTAAGCGGCATGAGCGCAGAGGATCAGGACCACTGGCTTTCGATCGGGCGAAGCCTAGCCCGGGCCGCCGCCAACGAATAATTGCGCCGGGCGCAAATAGTGCCTTGACGTTCTTTTGCGTGACACGCAAAGTTTCTCCGTCACCCGACGGAGCCACGCCGTGCCCGCAGCCCCCGCCGCCGCCCAGCCCGCGCCACATCACCCGGCGACGAACCTTGCGGCGGCTCTCGCGCTCCCGCGGCGCCCGCACCTTGCACGTCACGCCCAGCACCAGCCCGGTGCCGAGCGCGGCGTCGAGCCGGCCCCAGAACCCCGTCCTCGGCTTCACGCTGATCGACAGCCGGTAGGACGTCTCGCCATCGGCCGCTGCCGCCCCGCCCCAGTTGATCGTGGTGGCGCCGTTGTCGGCGAAGACCGCGCCGGAGGGCGCCAGGATGGTCACCGTGTCGATCGTGACCGGGTGGATCGTCCTGTTCCGGCAGGTTACATCCACCTCAAGGCGCGCGGTATCGACGCGCTCCACGCCGGCCGATATGTCAGGCCAGCGCCTCGGCCAGGCGCGCTTCAGTCCAGCGGCCGCGATCCCGGCCGTCACGACACCAAGCGCAATTCGCGCAACGCCATCGAGCCAATCCTCCTTGGCCATCCTCTTCCCCATCGGTTCCTCGCAAGAACGATGGTGAAGGCCGCGGGCGCGGCGGGCAACCGCCGCGCCCCCGTGCCCTGCGACGGCCTCCCGGCATGACCGACGCGCCCGACACGCCGCCCGTCGCCACCGATCGCCTCCGCAGCCTCGTCGAGCGCATCGAGCGGCTGATGGAGGAGCGCCGCGGCCTCGCCGGCGACGTCAAGGACATCTATGCCGAGGCGAAGTCGGCGGGCTTTGACACAGCCGTCCTGCGCGAGCTGATCCGCGTGCGCCGGCAGGAGCCGGCCGAGGTCGAGGAGGCGGAGACGCTGCTCGACGTCTACCGCCGCGCGCTGGGGATGTAGGCGCATGCGCCCCACCCCCCTCCTCGCCGTCGCCATCCTGTCCGGGATGGTCTGGGCGGCCTGCGTGTTCCTGCTGCTCCGCCCGCTGCTGGGCTTCGTGTCCGGGGGGCGGTGATGACGGACGTCGAACGCCAGGAAGCCGTTGCGGACCTGACAGAAGGGGTGATGGAGGACCTGTATCGCATTGTCGGCGGCTTTCCGATCGATCTCCGCACGAGCGTCTGGCTCTCGATCGCCGGGACATCCCTGTTGGAGGGACTGAGCCGGCCCGACGTCGAACGGGCCGAACGGCCGTCGATCGCGGCGACGATCGTGCAAGGCAGCCTCGACGGGGCCGACCTCTACGATGCTCTCGCGCCGGCGCGCAACGTCTGATGCGCCTCCTGCTCGAACCCACGGAGGTCCTGCAGGTCTATCGCGGGATCACCTGCCGCCTTTGGCGCGGCCGCACCGATGCCGGGGTGCCGGTCTTCGCGTTCGTCGCCGGCGTCGCCGTGCATCGCGATCACGAACAGGCCGAGCTGCAGGCGGGCCTGATGGAGGCGCCGCCCACGGCCGACGACATGTCGGCGACGATCGACGCCATCGCCCGCCTGCCGAAAGGCGAGCCATGACGCAGCTCACCAGCGCGCAGCTTCGGGCCGAGCAGGAACGCCGGCGCACGATCGGCATCCACCTGGCCCGGATCGCGGCGCTGCTGCCGGCCGGCGCGCGCATCACGCTGATCGCCCGGCACTCGGGCAGCGGCACGCGGATGCTGGTGTTCGGCGACGACACCCCGGCCGACCTGATCGACGCCATGGCCGGGCGCCTGCCCGCCCCCGACGCCGCCTCTGGAGACACGCCATGACCCCCGCCGCCGACCTCGCCCCGAAACCCGGCACGATCGAGCGCCAGGTGGCCGGGATCTGCATCTCGCTGTTCGAACGCCTCCGCGCGGTCCCGGAGGACGAGCAGGAGCGCCTCGCGCTGTCGACCTTCGCCTGCGCGCTCGGGCACCTGCTGCACTGCACGCCGGCCGAGAGGCGCGGGGCCGTGATGGAGACGCTCGTCGAAGGCGCGTGGCGTGCGACGCGCCTCTGCGACGCCATGGCGGCGGAACGGACGGCGGGAGCGGTCCATTGACCGCCGCCGAACCGGAAGCGGTCGATCCGACGGCGATCCGCTATGCCGGCACGCGCGTACGGGAGCCGGTGCCGGAGGACAGCGAATACGTCCGCATCCGCGCGCTACTCACGTTCCGCCCGGGCCAGCTCGTCGACGAATTGCTGCAGTGCCCCGGCCGATTGCGTGGCGTCGTCGCCGGCGCCGTGCTGGGCCACGTGCTGGCGCGGCTCGCGCGGCACGAGGGCAGTCCGGACGTCATCCTGCGCACGCTCCGCATCGCTCGCGCCGCCTACCGCCAACCGCACCCCGGGAGCCCGCCATGATCGCAGCGCCATCCTTTCGTCACACACGCCTCGACCGCCCCAGCTGGTGGCGCTGCCTGGTCCGCGGTCTCGAGGGCGCCGTGCGCTGGGGCACCGTGACGGGCGCGATCGAGCTGGGGGAGATCGTCACGACCTACGAGGTCCGGCTGCACGACGGCGCGCGCCTGCACGCCTGGCCGTCGACGGTCGAGCCGGCGCCGGCGACCGGGCCCGGGCTGCGCGTCGTCGACGGGGGGCGCCGCTGATGCCCGCCCCGCGCACGCTCCGCGACCTGCCGGTCATCCCCTATCTGCCCGCCGCCTGCCGGCACCTGGCCGAGTTCTACGTCGCCTTCCCGCGATCGACGCCCGACTACCTGCTGCTGCTGGCCGAGGCCTGCGAGCAGATGGCGACGGTCGGCCCCATCGAACCCCGCGGCGCCCGCGCCGTCCGGACGCTGGCGGCCGAGCTGCGCCGCCGGGCGCCGGAATACGCGTGATGGCGAGGTCGCCGCAGATGATGGTCGTCCGGTTGGGCATCCGCGATTTCGCCTGCACGGCGGCCGAAGCGGCGCGGCTCATGGCGGCGCTGGCTCCGTTGATCGAAGTCGAACGCAACGGCGGCTGGCGCGATCCCTGGACGCCGACTGGGCGGACCGCCTTGGGAGAGGTCCACATGGAAGGCGGCGAAGTCACTGCGGCACGGCCGCAGGCGGCCGAGGCCCGTGGCGCTGCGGCGAGCGCCGCCCCGGCCGGGACAGCCGGCTCGCGCACGTCGCCCAGGCGTATCGGTCATCAGGCGCCGCTCGCGCTCACCTACGATCCCGGTGCGGCGGGGCGCCGATGACGAGCTCTCGCCCCCAAAACCTCCTGAAGGCGATTCGGGCCGGAGAGGTCCTGATCGCCACCGGGACCGGCGAGATGCGGTCCTGGCGGCTGTCCGGCGGCACGCCGATCGAGCCTGCGGCCGCCACGACCCTGCTCGCCGTGCCGTTCCTGGGCGGCCGGTTGCAGCCCTGCTGCGACGCGCTCCCGGGGTTCGGCGCCGACTGCAGCCAGAGCTGGCGCTGGCAAGCCGACCCGAAGCGGCCGCGCCGTAGCCGCCAGTCCGGGGCGACGGCGCCCCGTTCGATCCATCGCCTGCGCATGGGCCCCGACCAGCTGCAGGCGCTGGCCGAGATGGTGCGGCTGCACGGCACCTGGTGCTTCGGGTGCGGCTGGCACATCGGCGGGCTGTATCGCACCACCCGAATCATGGAGAGCCTCGAGCGCCGCGGCCTCGTCCGGCGCGAGACGGCGGACCCGCGGCCCGCGGAGGTCTGGGGCATCACGGAGGCGGGCCGCGCAGCCGTCGTTCTGCCGACGCCGGCGAAGCCGCCGATCGGGGCGGGGGCCCTGACCTATGCGCGATGAGACGCTCGATGCGGAGCGGCGCCGCGCGGAGCGGGAGCGCTGGCGCGAGCTGCAGGCCTGCCGCCGCGACCCGCGGCAGATCTGGATCGAGGCCGTGCGGGCGATGCACGCGACGCGGCGGGCTCATCACGCGCTGGCCTGGATGACGACACGGCAGATGGCGCGGCGCATCGGCGCATGAAGGAGGGACGATGACACGTTGTGCGGGGGGGGGGGGGCGTGAAGCCTCTTGTGCTGCAGGTGCAGCTCGATCTCTCGCCGGCGGCGGCCGAGGTGATCATGCGCCTCGTTGACGCGCTGATGCCGGCCGCGCGGCCCGCGCCACGTGTCTCGCCGGCGGCGGCGAGCGAGGTCGACGTGGCCGTGGCAGCGACGCCGGTGGCGGCGCCGACGTCCGAGCCTGCGGCGGAGCCGAAGGGCAAGCGCTGGTCCGGAGAGCGCAGGGCGATCCTGCGGCGTCACTATCCGACCGGCCTGGACGCGGCCGAGATCGCGGACGAGTGCAACGCCTTGCCGGGACCGCCTGTGACGGCCCGGCTGGTCGGCATCTACGCCGCCGGCATGGGCCTGCATCGGCCGGGACGGACGCGCGCGTCCTCGCCGCCTCCAGGGCTGGAAGCAGCCGAACCGGCCCGCCTGCACCTGGTGCAGGAGCCGCCGGCGCCCGTGCATGGCCCTGCTCGTCCGGAGCCGGGATACCGGCCGGCGCCGCCCCGCCTCGAGGCCGTGCCGGCCGACTGGGAGACGGTGGAGGAGTGGGCCGCCGCCCAGCAGATCACTGCGGAGCCGAGCCGGGCCGGCATCCGCCGCATCAACGATCGCCGCCTGTCGCTCCACCTGTCGCCATTCGAGGTGACGCGGGGGCTGCCGCCGATGCCACAGCGGCGGGGCCGCATGTCGTGACCGAGGGCGTGACGGCCTACCCGCTGTCCTGGCCGAGTTGGCAGCCGCGAACGCCGTCCGGGCAGCGCAAGCCGGCTGCCTTCCGCAGCCAGACCAGCCAGCCGATCAGACGGCATGTGACCGTCTCGGATGCCCGCTCCCGACTGTCCGACCAGGTCGAGCGCCTGGGCGCGGGCTACGTCGTGCTCTCGACCAACCTCGAGCTGCGCCTCGACGGCCAGGTCCGGGCCGGCGCTGCCGACCCAGCGGATCCTGGCGTGGCACTCTACTTCCGGCTCGGCGGCCGGGCGATCGTGCTGGCCTGCGATCGCTGGGACCGCGTGGCCGGCAACATGGCCGCGATCGCCGCGCACATCGAGGCGCTGCGAGGGCAGGACCGATGGGGCGTCGGCACGCTGGAGCAGGCCTTCGCGGGCTTCGCCGCCCTGCCGCCGCCGACCAACCCGGACGACTGGTTCACGGTGCTCGGCAAACCGTCCACGCTGGCCGCGGCCGAGGCCGAGTATCGCCGGAAGATGAAGTTCGCCCATCCGGACGCGGGCGGGTCGGAAGACCGCGCGGCGAGGCTGAACGCGGCGATCGCCCAGGCCCGGCGCGAGATGCTGCGGTGAAGCCGGAGTCGCCGCCAGCCTGGCCGCCGCGCGGCCTGCGGCCCGACATGGCGGCGTACTACGTCGGCGTCTCCGACAGCACGCTCCGGCGCGTTGCCGAGGCTCAGGGCATCAAGCCCGTGCACATCACCCGGCGGGTCGTGGTCTACCTGCGTGAGGACCTCGACCGCCTGCTTGACCGTCTGGCGGACCGCCCCGCACCATCCCACGCCCTGGACGGCAGGGAGTGGATGGAGGGATGACGGTGGCGCCGGTGGACCTGCCCTACCTCCAGATCTACCGCGTCCGCGGCAAGCCGTACGCCTATTACCGCCGCGACGGCGCTCGCACCCGGCTGCCCGACCCGGCGGGCCCCGCCTTCCTCGCGGCCTACCAGGCGGCGCACGCGGCGGCCGAGGCCCGGGCCCGGCCGCAGGCCCTACGCAGCACCGCCGTGCCGGGCAGCTTCAAGGCTCTGGTCGAGTTGTTCCGGGCCGATCCCGAGTATCGCCTGCTCGCGCCCAAGACGCGGCGCGACTACGACCGGCTGCTGCAGCCGCTGCTGGACAAATGGGGCGACCACGGGGTGGCGCGCATGCCGCGCGCCTGGGTGCTTGGCCGGCGGGCGGCGCTTCAGGACACGCCGCGGACGGCGAATTACACGGTCGCTGTCATCGCGCGGCTGATGGCCTTCGCCGTCGATCGGGAATGGCGGCCGGACAACCCGGCGCTGCGAATCAAGGCGCTGCCCACGGGACCCGGGCACCGGGCGTGGACGGATGCCGAGATCGGCGCCGCGACGGGCAAGGAGGCGCCGGCCTGGTTGCGCCGCGCCGTGATGCTCGCCCTCTATACGGGTCAGCGGCAGGGTGACGTGCTGGCGATGCCCTGGGTGCGTTACCAGGACGGCACGATCACACTGCGGCAGGGCAAGTCGCGCCGCCAGCCGAACGGCGGCGCGGAGCTGCGGATCCCGGTCCACCCCGTCCTGCGCGCCGAACTGGCCCGAGGCGAGCGGGTCGCGACCGTGATGTGCACGCGTCGGGACGGCCGGGCCTGGACGGGCAAGGCACGGGACGGAAGCCCCGGCAGCAACACGGCCTTCCAGCACGCCTTCGCCGAAGCGCGGGCCGAGCTCGGCCTTTCGGCCAACTGCACATTCCACGGGCTGCGCCACTCGGCCGCCTCGCGCATGGCCGAGGCCGGCGCGTCGGACGCCGAGATCGCGGCGATCACCGGCCACCGGACTCGGGACATGGTGGCCCATTATTCGGCCGGGGCGCGGCAGGAAAAGCTAGCGCGCGCGGCCATCCATGCACTGCCGAAGCGGCGACCGCAGGCACGGAAGTGACCGCGGGCTATCTCAAGCACTACAGAGTCGCGGAAAACACTTACTTCTACTTCCGCCCGTCGTTGGAAGCGGCGACGGCTGGGGCGCGGTCGATGCGCCTCGATGCCCCCGATCTTCAAGAGGCGGAGCGTCAGGCCCAAGCCTTAGCCGGCGCCTGGAAGGCGCTGATCGCGGCCAACGCTGTCTCAAAAGAGCGGTCGCCGATCCTGAATCACATCCGGGTCATGCTGAGCAATGCGCGGACCCGCGCGAGGCGGATGGGTGCGCCGATGCTGCTAGGCAGCGAGGATGTGACGGCCATGCTCGTCGCTCAGGGGTTCCGCTGTGCGGTGAGCGGACTGCCCTTCGATCTCGTCAGCAAACCAGTCGGCGCCTACTACAGCCCGTGGAGGCCAAGCCTCGACCGGATCGACCGATCACTCGGATACACCGTCAACAACGTCCGCGTCGTGTCGATCATCGCCAATTGGGCGATGGGCGAATGGGGCGAAGACCACCTTATCCGGCTCGCAAAGGCAGTGACGCGGAGGAACACATCGGGAAGGCCTGTGGCTACGTCGGGACCCCGGACTGTCTAGCATCCAGCGAACATGGGATAACCCGTTGAAAAGGAATGCCGACGCTCAGGATTGAACTGAGGACCTGCTGATTACGAATCAGCTGCTCTACCACTGAGCTACGTCGGCACGCCGGGCCGTATACAACCGGGGCATCCTTGCCGCAACCGCTGGTGCGGGACTAGCGTACCCGCTCGCAGTCGGAGCACACGCATGGTCGCCACCACATCGCCCCTCGTGCACATGGGCGCCATCGCCGGGGGGGTGGCGCGCGGGCTGCTGGCGGAAAATCCGGTGATCCTGCTGCCCATGGGCAGTCATGAGGATCAGGGGCCGCATGCGCCGATGGGCGATTACCTGCTGGCGGAGGCCATTGCGGAGCGGATCGCCGTGCGCGCGTCGGAGGTGGGAACGCGGACGCTGGTGGCGCCGGTGCTGCCGTTCGGGGGGGCCGATTTCTTCGGGGCGATGCCGGGGGGAATCGCGATCTCGCCGGCGACGCTGCGGGCCGTGCTGGTCGACATGTTCGGGTGCCTGCTGCGGCATGGGGCGACGCGGTTGATCGTCATCAACGGGCATGGGGGGAACGTGGGGCCCATCCATGACGTGACGAGCGAGATCCACCGGACGCAGGGGGTGACGATCCCGAGCCTGTATCTGTGGCGGATCGGGTACGGGTTGCTGCCGGGCATCGTGGGGGCGGAGAAGGCCCGGCAGGTCAGCAGCCACGGGGCCGACCCGTTGACCAGCATCGCGCTGCATCTGTTTCCGGAGCGGGTGCGGGCCGATCTGATGCCGGGGCCTGCGGAGGCGCGGACGTTCAAGGGGCTGGACATGACGGGGTGGGGTGTCGCGCGGTTCGACGGGGCGGAGGTGGGAATGCCGCTGGAGTATGACGCGACGTCGCCGACCGCGGTGGGGGCGGGGGACCCGCATCTGTGCTCGGCGGAGACGGGGGCGGCGCTGGTGGAGAAGCTGACGGATGTGGGGGCGCGGTTCTGCGCGCATTGGGCGATGCAGGGTTAGGGCCTGACGCCGGCCAGGAGGATCGAGAGGGTCACGATCGACAGGGCCGTCGCGGCGACGACGGCGCCGGCGCTGGAGGCTGCGGCGACCTGCGTGCGCCGGGCCAGGAAGAAGGCGTTGGCGCCGGTGGGGGCGCCGGCGGTCAGGACGGCGACGGCGGTGGGGAGCGGGCCCAGGCCGGCGACATGCGCGGCGGCCCAGACCAGGGCGGGCTGCACGATCAGCTTGAGGCCGATCGCGAGGCCGGTCTCGCGCAGGTTTCCCTGGGCGGCGAAGTCCGGGAGGCTGGCGCCCAGGCCGAACAGCGCGAGGGTGGGGCCGGAGCCGCCGAGCATGGCCAGCAGGCGATGGAGCGGGAGGGGGACGGGGATGTCCATGGCTCGCCAGGCGATGGCGGCCAGGAGGGCCACGATGATGGGATTGCGGATGAGGGAGGGCAGCGTGGCCCAGACGATGCGGAGGGGGTTGCGGGTGCCCCTGCCCTCGGCCTCGATCAGCATGGTGGCGATAGGGAGGAGGAGCATGGAGTGCAGCGCGATGATGGGGAGGAGGATCGCGACGCCCTCGGGCCCGAAGGCCGATGAGATGAGGGGCACGCCCATCATGACAGTGTTGCCGTAGCAGGCGTTCAGCCCGAGCACTCCGGCCTGAGCGATGGTGGCGCCGAGGAAGCGCCGGGCGAGCAGGACGCCGGCGGTGAAGACGACCATGCAGGCGGCGAAGTAGAGGGCGGCGACGTCCAGCACGCGGAGGCTGGGAGCCTCGACGACGGAGCCGAACAGCAGGGCGGGGATGGCGAGGTAGAAGGTGAGGTCGTGGAGACCCTTGAGCCCGGGGAGGTCGATCATGCGCCAGTGGCGGGCGGCGGCGCCCATGAGGATGAGGGCGAAGATGGGGGCGACGATGCCGGCGACGGTGGTCATGGGGTCCCGAGCCACCCCCGGCCCCTCCCTTCCAGGGAGGGGGGACGTATGTCGATGCCTAGAATACCGGAAGGTCCGGCATCTTCTCCTTGAACCACTTCTGCCAGAGCGTATCCAGCTCGCCGTTGTTCTTGGTGAAGTAGACGAAGGTGTTCACCCAGCGGTGCAGGTTGAACTGGTCGGCGCGCATGGTGATGCCGTTGGGCTGGCGGAGGAGGACGAACTTCTTCTCGATGGGCGCATTCGGGTTCTGCTTCATGACGGCGTCGAAGGTGATGCCGGTTTCGGCCATGGCGTCCACCTGGCCGGTCAGCAGGGCCTGGTAGGTGCTGGGGGTGTCGTCGAAGCGCTGCATGCGGGCGGCGGTGCCCAGGGCGCCGGTCAGGATCACGTCCTGCACGGTGCCGCGGGGGACGCCGATGCGCAGGCCCTTCAGGTCGTCGATCTTGGCGATGGGCTTGCCCTTGGGCCCGTAGACCGTGTTCTCGATGGCGCTGTAGGGGATGCTGAACAGGACCTGCTTCGCGCGTTCCGGCGTGATGCCGAAGGTGGCGACGATGAGGTCGACCTTGCCGGTGACCAGGAACGGGATGCGGTTGGGCGCCGTAAGCTGAACCAGGTTCACCTTCACGCCCAGGTACTTGCCGAGGAGCTTCGCGACTTCGATGTCATAACCGTCGGGCTCCTGCTTGTCGTTCAGCAGGCCGTAGGGCGGCAGGTCGATCAGCACGCCGATGTTGATGGTTCCGCGCTTCAGGATCTCGTCGACCGTCTGCGCGCGCGCGGTCCGGCCCAGCACGAGGCCCAAGGCCAGTGCGGCCAGGCCCATGATCAGGTATCGCCACCCCTTCAACATCCGCGTTTCCCCTTTTATCGTTTGTAGGCGTTGGCGAGCCGGACCTCGAGCCGCCGGCTCAGCAGCGTCAATGGCCAGCAAAGCAGGAAGTAGATGGCCGCGACAGCCCCGAAGATCGCGAAAGGCCGGAAGGTCGCGTTGTTCAGCAACTGCCCGGCGCGCGTCAGCTCCACGAAACCGATCACGGCGGCCAGCGAGGTGGACTTCACGAGGTTGACGAGGAAGCCCACGGTCGGCGCCGTCGCGACTCGCAGGGCCTGGGGAGCGACGACGCGGAGCATGACGGGGCCATAGTGCAGGCCCAGGGCGCGGGCCGCCTCGCTCTGCCCGGCCGGCACCGCCTGGATGGAGCCGCGCCAGATCTCGCCCAGGAAGGCGCCGGCGTTGAGGCTGAGGCCCAGGGCGGCGCTGGCGAGGGCGCCGAGGCCGAGGCCCAGCATGTCGCTGCCGAAGAACACGAGGAACAATTGCAGCAGCAGCGGCGTGCCCTGGAAGACGCGGATGTAGGCGATGGCGGTCCAGCGGAGGGCGCGGTTGTCGGAAACGCGCATCAGCGCGATGGCGAGGCCGATGAGACCGCCGCCGGCGAAGGCGATGAGGGAGAGCAGGATGGTCCAGCGGGCGGCGTAGGGCAGGAAGACGAAGTCGCCCCAGTTGAGCTGCCTCATCGGGTGGCCTTGCGGCCGAAGGCGGCGCGCTCGACGGCCGCGAAGACGCCGCTGAACAGCATGGAAAGCGCGAAGTAGATGCCGAGGGCGACGATGTAGGCCTCGAAGCTGCGGAAGGTGCGGGACTGGATGTCCTGTGCCGCGGCCGTCAGCTCCTCGGCCGAGATGACGGAGACGATGGAGGAGTTGAGCATCAGCAGGATGAACTGGCTGCCGAGCGGGGGCACGACGGCGCGCAGGGCCTGCGGGAGGATGATGAAACGGAACGCCTGCAGGCGGTGCAGGCCCAGGGCGCGGGCGGCTTCGGACTGGCCGTGGCCGATGCTCTCGATGCCGGCGCGGACGATCTCGATGGTGTAGGCGCTGCCGTTGAGGACCATGGCGAAGACGGCGCACAGCTCGGCATCGAGGCGGATGCCGGCGGCGGGGAGGCCGAAGTAGATGACGAAGACCTGGACGAGGAACGGGGTGTTGCGGATGACCTCGACATAGGTGGCGACGACCCATTGCAGCCATTTTGGGCCGCTGGTGCGCGCGAGGGCGCCGAACACGGCGACGATGAGGCTGAGGACCATGGAGATGGCCGATAGCTCGAGCGTGAGCATGGTGCCCCAGAACAGCTCGTCCCGGTTGGCCCAGATGTCCTCGAAGTGGAATGTGTAGCTCAAGCGGCGTTTCCCCGGTTGCAGTCAACCAGCCGCGGAGGCGCGGGGCAATGCCGGGTTCGCGCTCATGCTTCGTAAACCTTCGCGCCGTATCGTCGTGCCTGGAAGCGGGGATAGGCATGAAACAAGCATCGTGGCTGCGGAACTCCCTTGCCGTGCGTCTTCTGCTGCCGCTTGCGGTGTTGGGGGCGGTGGCAGTGGCGGGTGCGGGGGCCACGTTCGTCAATGCCCGCAAGCACGACGCGCTGGTCGCCGAACTGGACCGTGTGCAGACGAGCGTGCCGTTGCTGGAACGGCTGCGGGGATCGGCCTATGCGGCGGTGATGGAGAGCCGGGGGCTGTATCTGGCGCGCGACGTGAAGCAGGCGGAGGCGTTCGCGGCCGGGTTGCGGGCCCATGTGGCGGAGATGGAGGCGGCGTGGGCCGCGCTCCGGCCGGTCCTGCCGGGCGAGGCCGCGGCGGCGGCCGAGCGGCTGGAGGGTCCGTTGCGCACCTTCGTCACGTTGCGCCGTGAACTGGCGGAGGCCGGTGTCCGGCAGGGCGCCGCGGCGGCGGACCAGCTTGGCAACAACGAGGCGAGCCGCACGGCACGGACGGCCTTGACGAACGCGCTGGACGCGTTGCCGCCATTGGCCGCGGCAGCGGTCGCGCGGCAGCAGGCCACCATCCTGGACAGCGGCCGCCGGCACGCGGTGTTCCTGCTGGCGGCGACGCTGGCCAGCACGGCGTTGGTGCTGGGCTTTGCGCTGGTGCTGGTCCGCAACACCGTCGTTCGGCCGCTGCGGCAGGTGGGGGCCGCGCTGCGGGAGGTGACGGCCGGGCGGCTGGACGGGGTCGCGTTGCCGCAGGCCTGGCCCGGAGAGGTGGGGGAGATCGCGGCCGCGGTGGGCGTGTTCGTGGAGGCGCAGCGGCGGAATGCGGCGCTGGAGGCTGCGGCCGTGGCGGAGCGCACGGCGCGGGACCGGCGTCAGGTGGCCATGCAGCGGATCACGCAGGACTTCAGCGTGACGGTGTCGGGGGTGCTGGGGAAGCTGGGCGGCTCGGCGACCGAGATGCGGGCGACGGCGGGGGAGATGGCGGAGGGGGCGGGGCGGACCCGGGACAGCATGTCGAGCACGGCGGCGAGCGCGGAGGAGTCGTCGCGCAGCCTGGGGTCGGTCGCCGCGGCGACGGAGCAGTTGACCGCGAGCGTGGGGGAGATCGCGCAGATGGTGGCCCGGGCGGCGCAGGTGGCGGACCATGCGGTGGCGCAATCGCGGGCGACGGACCAGATGGTTGCGGGGCTGAACGAGTCTGCGGCGCAGATCGGGGAGATCGTGCGGCTGATCACCGGGATTGCGGCGCAGACGAACCTGCTGGCGCTGAACGCGACGATCGAGGCGGCGCGGGCGGGGGATGCCGGGAAGGGGTTCGCGGTGGTGGCCGGGGAGGTGAAGGGGCTTGCCGCCGAGACGGCGCGGGCGACGGACCGGATCGCGGAGCAGGTGTCGGCGATCCAGGCGGCCACCGGCAGCGCGGTGAATGCGGTGCGTGGGGTGGCGCGGGCGATCGGCGAGGTGAACCAGGTGGCGACGACGATCGCCGCCGCCGTCGAGCAGCAGGGGGCGGCCACGAACGAGATCGCCCAGCAGGTGCAGGCCGTGGCGCGCGCGACCGACTCGGCCGCGTCCGCCACGCGCGACGCGGCGCAGACGGCGGAGCGGTCGGGCGTCGTCAGCCGGACGGTGCTGCACGCGTCCGATCTGGTCGCGGGATTGTCGAGGACGCTTCAGGACGAGGTGGTCGAGTTCTTCGCCGGCATCCGGGCCGCGCAGCAGGGCGAGGGCGCCGGGGTCTACGAACAGGTGCCCGGGCGCGGGGCGCGGGCGCTGCTGCAATGCAGCACCTATGGCTCCGGCGAGGGAACGATCACCGGGATCTCGATGGGCGGCGCGACGATCGCCGTCGCATGGCCCTGCGATGTCGGGGCGGAGGTGCTGGTGAAGTTGCCTGGCGCGCAGGAGTATGTCTCCGCGCGCATCGTCAGCTCGTCGGACGGGATCCTGGCGGTCGCCTTCCGGCAGAGCACGGCGAACCTTGCCCTCGTGGAAGCCGGGTTGGGCGCCATCGCGGCCTTGCCGGAGCCGGCCATGGCACTCGCGGCGTAACGGGATGGGACGGTCCATGCGCAAGGCCAAGTGGCTTTGCCCCTTGGAACCCCATCAAAGGCAAGCCTCTGAGATCCCGATATTCAGGATCGGGGTCTGGGGCCTGTGGCCTCAGCGGGTGAAGGGCAGAGCCCTTCCTTGCCCGTCTTCGGCAGCACCAGCCCGGCGACGAAGGCCGCGAGGCCGGGTTGCCGCGCCCGCACGCTGCGGGCGGCATGGAGTACGCTGCGGACGGCGGCGACCGTTTCGTGCAGGTCGCGGTTGATCACGACATGGTCGAACTCGTCCCAGTGCGCGATCTCGTCGCGGGCGGCGCGCATTCGGCGCTCGATCTCCTCGGGCGGGTCGCCGGCGCGGGTCACCAGGCGAGTCCGCAATGCGGCAAGGGAGGGGGGAAGGAGGAAGACGCTCACGACGTCGCCGGGCAAGGCGGCGCAAAGCTGACGGTGGCCCTGCCAATCGATGTCGAAGGCCACGTCCCGGCCTGCTGCCAGCGCCTGCATGACCGGCGCACGGGGGGTGCCGTAGCTGCGACCGAAGACCGTCGCCCACTCCAGCATCTGCCCGGTTGCCACCAGCTCGTCGAACCCGGCGGGATCGGTGAAGTGGTAGTGGGTGCCGTCCTGTTCGCCGGGGCGGGGGGCCCGCGTGGTCGCGCTGACGGAGAGGGCAAGCGCGGGGTCGTCCGCCACGAGGCGGGCGAGGACGGTGGTCTTGCCGGCGCCGGCGGGGGCCGCGACGACGAGACAGAGGCCACGGCGAACCGGGTCATTCGACATTCTGGACCTGCTCGCGCATCTGCTCGATGACGGCCTTCAGTTTCAGGCCGGTGGCGGTGAGGGGGATGCTCGCGGACTTGCTGCAGAGGGTGTTGGTTTCGCGGACGAACTCCTGGACCAGAAAGTCGAAACGGCGGCCGACGCCGGCGCCTTCGGCCAGGAGGGCGCGGGCGGCATCGATGTGGGCCTGGAGGCGGTCCAGTTCCTCGCGGACGTCGGCGCGGGTGGCGAGAAGGGCGACTTCCTGGGCGATGCGGTCGTCGTTGAGCCCGGCAGGGAGGCCGGGCTGGTCGCGGAACAGGGCTTGCAGGCTTTCCATCAAGCGGTCGCGCTGCAGGCGGGGCTGGTCGGCCGCCTGGGCCTCCGCCTGGACGCGGAGGGCGGCGATGGTGTCGAGCTGCGCGCCGAGCAGGGCGGCGAGGCGGGCGCCTTCCTCCTGCCGGGCGGCGGCGAGGCCGGCGACGGCTGCGGCGAAGCCGGCGCGGACGGTGTCGAGGGTGGGCTGGCCGACGCCGTCCTCGGTCGCGGTGGGGGGGCGGACGACGCCGGGAAGGGCGAGGAGGAGCTCGGCGCGGGGGGGCGGCGCGCCCGGGATGCGGGCCGCGATGGCGGCGGCAAGGGCGAGCAGGTCGTCCAGCATGGCGGGGTCGGCGACGAGGCGGGTGCGTTCCTCGCGCTTGATGGTGAGGTTGGCGCCGACGTTGCCGCGGCGGAGGGATTTGGCGGCCATGTCGCGCAAGGAGGCCTCCAACCCGTCGAACCCGGCGGGAAGGCGCATCTTGAGGTCGAAGCCACGGCCGTTAACGCTGCGGAGTTCCCAGGCCCAGGCGAAGGTGCCTTCGACACCCTCGACACGGGCGAATCCGGTCATGGAGGCAAGGGTCATGGGGTCAGATCACTTTCGCTCACCAAGCTCGTCATCCCCGGGCGTGACCCGTGGATGACGCACCATGTGCGGGGGATGCCATGATTTCGGGGCATCGTCAGTTCTGCGCCCGGGCGCGCTGGCGTTCCAGTTCTCGCCAGCGGGCGACGTTGCGGTTGTGCTCGGCTTCGGTCTTGGCGAACAGGTGCCCGCCATTGCCGTCGGCGACGAAGTAGAGGTCGTCGCCGGGCCAGGGCTGGGTGACGGCCT
>CAXTPG010000008.1:0-71047 GCA_964246015.1 uncultured Acetobacteraceae bacterium | reverse complement strand
GCCGCTACCTCGTCAACTCAGGATACGCTTCTACCTAAGCGCATCATGCTCTAGCGTGATGCCGCAGTTCCGGTAGAACCGGATGGGCGAGACGAATGCCGCCCGCTCCGCGTGGTGTGCCGCACGCTGTTCGGGCGATCTGCCATGGTCCATCCGGGCCCTGAACACCTCCGTCCCCCAGGTCGGCACATCGTTGTCCAGCTCCGCCATGACGCACACCAGCGTCGTCGCGCCACCCAGCAGCGCCAGACCGAGAAACCCCAGGGCGTACGTGACCACGCCGGCCAGGCAGATCAGGCCGAAGCAGACCACCCACGCGGCTGCATTGAGGACGGCACCGGCCGAGAGCCGCATCGTCAGACGACCATGCGAACGCGTGCGGCTTCGGCGCGCGCCCGGTCGATCCATGGGCCGGCGGCCAAGATCGCTGGGCCGAGGTCGAATGCGGGCGCCAGATCGATTCCCGCGACGGCTGGGTCGCGGGCCAGCACGGTCTGCAGCGCCTCCGTGGTCTGTCGAACTTCGGCTGCAGCGCGCTCCACCAGGTGATGCGACGCGTCCCGGCCCAAGGTGCGGGCAAGCTGGCCCGCAACGGCATCGGCGAACAGCAGGCCGTTGGTCGCGTCGAGGTTCCTGGCCATCCGCCGCGTATCGACCTCCAGCCCCTCGGCCAGCACCCGCATTTCACGCATTGCGCCCCCGGCCAAGCCAAACAGGGTCGGCAGCGTGTGCCATTCTGCGTGCCACAGCCCGGCCGGACGTTCATGCGCGGCCGCCATGCCCGCCAGCAGCGAGGCCGCGTGGCCAGGGGCTGCGGCATGGGCAGCCAGGATGATGGTCGACGAGACGGGATTGCGCTTGTGCGGCATGGCGGAGGAGCCGCCCCGGCCGGGAACGTAGGGTTCGGCCAGTTCCGCCACCTCTGTGGATACGAGGTGCGCGACGTCGGTCGCCATCTTCGCGGCAGCGCCAATGAGTTGGCTTAGCCAGCAGCCTGTGGTGGCGATACGGCCACGGCGGGCGTGCCAGGCGATGGCCGGGGCGGCCAAGCCCAGGTCGCGGGCGAAGGCGTCCAGCACGGCCGGACCCTGCGTGCCCAGCGCGGCGAGCGTCCCGACTGGGCCGCCCAGCGAGGCGGTCAGGAGGATGTGTCGGATACGCGGGAGGGCGTCCGCCGCCTCGGCCAGGCCGGACAGCCAGGTTGCGACCTTGAAGCCGAACGCCAGCGGCGCCGCGTGCTGCCCGTACGTGCGGCCGATGCAGGGCGTCTCGCGATGCTCCGCGGCCATGCGCGAAAGGGCATCGAGCGTCGCGACGATCTCGGCGGCGAGCAGAATCAGCGCGTCGCGGCACTGCAGGACGAGGGCGGTGTCCAGGATGTCCTGCGTCGTCGCGCCCTTGTGGAAGGCGCGCTCGAGGCCTGCGGGAAGCAGTGCCTGCACGGCCTTCACGAAGGGGATCGTGGGCACGCCGGCCAGCGCGGTCGCCTGTCCGATCGCCGCGGCATCGAGCGACTCCGGGGCGATGGCGTCCAGTGCCTGGGCCAACTCGGTGGGCGCCAGGCCCAGCCCGGCCTGCGCGCGTGCCAGCGCCGCCTCCACCTTCAGCATCGCCCGCAGCCGGGACCGGTCGGAAAAGCAGTCGCGCATCGCCGCCGTCGTGAACAGCGGCCCTGTCAGCGCCGAGTCGAGCGCCGAGAAGGTCATAGATATGCCCGCCGCCGGACTCGAACCGGCAAGCCCTCACGGACGTCGGATTTTAAGTCCGCTGCGTCTACCATTCCGCCAGGCGGGCGCGCCTATCCCTTAGCAACGTCGCACGCGATGTCCAACGCCCGGCGGATCAGCGTCTCGCTCGCCTCAGGCGTGCGGAACGCGCTGTGGGCCGACAGCGTGACGGTCTCGATCGTACTCAGCACATGGCCCGCGGGCAGGGGCTCCTCATCGAAGACGTCGAGCGCCGCGTGGCCCAGCGCCCCCGACCGCAATGCCGCCACCATCGCAGCCTCGTCCACCACCGCGCCGCGCGCCGTGTTCACCAGGATCGCACCCTTCCGCATCATCGCCAGCCGGTCTGCGCCGAGGAAGCCGCGCGTCTCGTCGTTGAGCAGCAGGTGCACCGAGACGACGAGGCTTTCGGCCAGCAGGCGCTCCAGCGACACGAACTCCACACCCGGCGCCGTGCGCGGCGTGCGGTTCCAGGCCAGCACCTTCATTCCGCTGCCATGGGCGATGCGGGCGACCTCCGCCGCAATGCCGCCGAAGCCGATCAGCCCGATCGTCTTGCCCGTCAGCTGCATGCCCTCCGTCCGCAGCCACTGCCCGGCGCGCATCCCGCCATCCATGCGCGCAAGGCCCCGGGCCGCCGCCCACATCAGGGCGATGGCGTGCTCGGCGACCGCGGTGTCGCCATAGCCCTTGATGGTGTGGACGGTGATGCCCAGGGCCGCCAGGGCCTCGGGGTCCATGTAGCTGCGCGCGCCGGTGCCCAGGAAGATGACGTGCTTCAGGCCGGTGCAGCCGCGCATCACGTCGGCCGGCAGGAAGGTGTGGTCGTTGAGCACGAAGTCGTAGCCGGCGACCAGGCCCGGCAGAGCCTCGGCGGCGATGTGCGCCTGGGTGTTCAGCGTCACGGGCGGATCGCTGTCGCGGACCACGGCGTGATACACGTCGGCCAACTCGTCGCCCGCGTCCAGGAACAAACCCTTCATGCCACCCCCCAATTCCCCGTCGATCCTGCGCGACCCGGCGCGGCCCCGCAAGTTGACGGGCGGCCCGCGGGTGAAGCAGTGTCGGCACATGCGCCCGATGGTCCTGGCCTGCCTGCTATTCCTGGCCACACCGGCGCTGGCGCAGAAGCCGCAGCCGTTGCCCCCCGGGGCCGACGTCACGCCGCGGGTCGCGAAGACGCCCTATGCCGGGCCGCAGCCGAACGGGAAGCCGCCGCCCCTGGGCGCGCCCGACCGGGGCGGGCAGGGGCCATCGCCCTTTGCCGACGGCCCGCGGCTCGATCGACCGCCGGAGGGCGGGGACCGGCTGCCATCGAGCGGGGAGCGTCCGGCGTCGAGCGGCACGGGCTTCATCGTCGCGCCCGGGCGGCTGCTGACGAACAACCACGTGGCGGGCGAGTGCGGGCGCGTCGTCGCACGCAACGCGCAGGGCGTGCGCGTGCCGGCCCGCGTGCTGTCGACGGACCGGCGGCGGGACCTGGCCATCCTGTCCGTGCCGAATGATCTGGGGCCGGCCTTGCCCTTCAGGGACGCCCCGCCGCTGCGCCGGGGGGAGACGGTCGTCACCTACGGCTTCCCGCTGTCGGGCGTGTTGTCGTCGGGGCCCACGCTCACGACCGGCGATGTCAGTGCGCTGGCGGGATTGCGGGACAACCCCGTCAACCTGCAGATCAGCGCGCCCGTGCAGCCCGGCAACTCCGGCGGGCCGCTGCTGGACAGTCAGGCGAATGTCATCGGGGTCGTCGTCTCGAAGCTGAATGCCGCTCGCATCGCCGAAATGACGGGCGGCGACATCCCGCAGAACGTCAACTTCGCGGTCAAGGGCATCGAGGCGCTGACCTTCCTGCGCGCGAATGGCGTGGAGCCGAAGACGGTTTCGAGCACCGGCGCCGACAAGCGCAACTTCGAGGTGGGCGAGATCGCCAACGCGTCGACGGTCTTTCTCCAGTGCTTCCGGTAGCCGCGCGATAGGCCGGGAGCGGGAGGTGGCGCGCGCGCCGATCGGCGTCCACTCCCGACGTGCGGCGCCCATCGTGGCGCCGCCCCGGCGCCGTCGGCTCGCCTGGCGGCTGCTGCGCTGGACGGTGATCCTGGGGGTGTGGCTGACGCTTGCGGCCGGGGCGGTGCTGATCTGGCTCGCGCGGGATCTGCCGCGGCCGGAGACGGCGCTGGATGCGGCGCGGCGCCCGGGGCTTACCTTGCAGGACAGGGCCGGCAGCCCGTTCGCGACGTTCGGCGACGTGGTGGGGGAGCCCCTGCGCCTGGCGGATCTGCCGCGCGCATTGCCGACGGCGGCGATTGCGGTGGAAGACCGGCGTTTCCGATCCCATCCCGGCCTCGACATCGTCGGCATCACCCGCGCCCTTTGGGTCAACATGCGCGCCGGGCGGATGGTGCAGGGTGGATCGACCATCACGCAGCAGGTGGCGAAGAACCTGTTCCTGACCAACGCCCGGACGATGCGGCGCAAGGTGCAGGAGCTGATGCTGACGGTGTGGCTGGAGCGGACGTTCAGCAAGGACGAAATCCTCGAGATCTGGCTGAACCGGGTCTACCTGGGTGCCGGGGCGTGGGGCGTCGATGCGGCGGCGCGGATGTATTTCGGCATCTCGGCCAGGAACCTGAACCTGTGGCAGAGTGCCGTGCTGGCCGGCGTGCCGCGCGCACCGTCGCGCATCAATCCGCGCGCCGACCCGGCCGCCGCTGCCGCGCGCGGGCGGGAGGTGCTGGCCGCCATGGCCGATACGGGCGCGATCACGAAGGAGCAGGCCGACGCGGCGGGCGCGCAGATCGTCTTCCCCCCGCGGGCCGCGACGGCGGGATGGTTCGCCGACTGGGTCGCCGACGCGTCCCAATCCGTCGTGCCCGCCAACGCCGACGCCGTGCTGCGGACCACGCTGGACGCCCGGTTGCAGGCTGCGGCCGAGTCGCGGTTGACCGCCTTGCTGGACGGGCCGGGGGCTGCCGCCGGCGTCGGGCAGGGGGCGATCATCGTCCTGGACGCGGGGAGCGGCGCCGTGCGGGCCATGGTGGGGGGGCGGGACTACCGCACCGGCCCCTACAACCGCGCCGTCTCGGCCCGGCGGCAGCCCGGGTCCGCCTACAAGCCCATCGTTTGGCTTGCGGCGCTGGAACGCGGGTTGCGGCCGGACGACACGGTGTTGGACGCACCGATCAGGATCGGCGGCTGGACCCCCCAGAACTTCGATCACGGCTTCCGCGGCGAGGTCACGCTGGAGGAAGCGCTGGCCCAGTCGCTCAACACCGCGGCCGCCCGCCTGGCCCAGCAGGCCGGCGGCCCCCGTGCCGTCGCCGCCGTCGGCCGCCGCCTGGGCATCGCCAGCCCGATGCCGGACGACCTGTCGCTCGCACTCGGCACCGGCGAGGTCGGCCTGCTGGAACTGTCGTCCGCCTACGCGACGCTGTTCAACGGGGGCCGCCTGGTGACCCCCACGGGGATCGAGAGCGCGCAGGCCGATCGCCGTCCCGTCGCTGTCGCCCGTCCGCCCATGGACCGCGTCATCGACAGCGACCGCGCGGCCGAGATGGTGCGGATGCTGACCGCCGTCGTCACCCGTGGCAGCGGCAAGGCCGCGGCGCTCCCGGGCCGCTTCGTGGCGGGCAAGACCGGCACCACACAGGATTTTCGCGATGCCTGGTTCGTCGGCGAGGTCGGCACGACCGTCGTCGGCATATGGCTGGGCAACGACGACGCGAAGCCCATGCGGGGCGTGACCGGCAGCGGCCTGCCGGCGCTGCTGTTCAGGCAGGTGGCGGCGGAGGTGCGGTAGGCGGACCCGCCATCGCTCGCAAATCCAGCCGCCGCAACCGGGGCATCAGCACCGCCGTCCCCGCCACGATCAGCAGCGTCACCACCCCCCCGCTCCAGACCGCCGCACCGACGCCCATCACGCTGGCCGCCACCCCGCTCTCGAACGCGCCCAGCTCGTTGCTGCTGCCGACGAACACCGTCTTCACCGCCGCGATCCGCCCCCGCATCCCCTCCGGCGACGCCAGCCGCAGGATCGCGCGGCGGATCACCACGCTCACGCCGTCGCAGAACCCGGCGACGAACAGCGCCGCGAACGACAGCGCGACCGACCGCGACAGACCGAACACGATCATGCTCAGCCCGAACCCCGCGATCACCCATAGCAGCGCCTGCCCGGCCCGCCGCTCCGGCAGCAGGCGCCCGGCCAGCAAGGCGGCCAGCAGCGATCCTCCGGACGCCGCCCCGCGCAGCAACCCGAACCCCTCGGGCCCGACGTGCAGGATCTCCGTCGCGACCGCCGGCAGCAGCGCGGTGGCGCCGCCGAAGAACACGGCGAACAGGTCCAGCAGCATCGACCCCAGCAGCACCTGGTCGCGGAACACGAACCGCACCCCTTCCACGATCCGCACCATGGCGCCCTGGCTGTCCGGCTCCACCGGCGGCTGCGACGAATCCGGCACCGCCAGCACCGCCAGCCCCGCCGCCGCGAACACCAGCGCGATGGCGGCATAGGTTCCCGCCGCGCCCAGTTGCGACCACGCCAAACCCCCCAGCACCGGCCCCAGCACGCCCGCGACCCGCCCCGTCGTCGCCAGCAACGCCATGCCCCGCACCAGCGCCGTCAGCGGCACCACCTGCGCCTCCAGCCCGTTGGCGGCCGGGTCCTCGAACGCGCGCACCACGCCCAGCAGGAACGCGATCGCGAACAGCGGCGCGACCCGGCCCGTCATCCACGCCGAGGCCCAGGCCGCCGCCAGCGCCAGCACGACGAACAGCGCCGTCGTGACCAGCAGGATCGCCCGCCGCCGCAAACGGTCCGCGACATGCCCGCCATACAGCACAAGCCCGATGCCCGGCACCGCCTCGATCAGCCCCAGCAGCCCGAGGTCGAGCGGGTTGCGCGTGATCTCGAACACCTGGAACCCGAGCAGCACCGTGATGGCGGAACTGCCGAAGCGCGCCAGCACGCCCGCCACCATCACCGCGCGGAACACCCGGTCGCGCAGCAGGTTCACGCCGCCCTCAGCCCGCATCCGTGCGCCTAGGCCCGGGCCCCGATTGCGCCGCCCATGCCGAAAGGCCGGCCCACGCCGCCGACCCCGCGCCCAGGCACAGCACCATCATGATGGGCAGCCGATACCGGACGCTGACGTAGTAGGCCATGTGCGCCGCAGTGAAGCCGGCCACGAACAGCAGCAGCACGACCAGGCTGCGCCAGTGCCGCCGCCATTGCAGCATCGCCGCCACGAACAGGCCGCAGATCAGGTAGAATTGTGCCAGCCAGATCATCCGCACGGCGCGCTCGGCGGTGCCCTCGCTGCGTCCCGCATGCGTCGGCGGCGTCCAGAACATGACGGCCTTCCGCACGGCGAGGGCCAGGGTCGCGCCGGGGTTCTCCTGCATGTGCTGAAGCGCGAGCCGTCGCAGCATCGCATCCAGCACCTGTTCCCCCGAACGCTCCAGCACCGCCCGGCCCTCGGTCCCGACAGGGGTGTCCTCCAGTGGCTGGAACTGGCCCGTCGCGTTGGGATTGTTGCCGATGTAGAGGTTGAGGCCGCCATTGTTGTTCAGCACCCAGTGCCCGAACAGCGCGTGATTTCGCCACAGCAGCGGCGCGATGGTCAGGCCCGCCAGCACGAGGGCGATGGTCGCGTACCGGGCGAACCGGGCCAGGGTTCCGGTCGCGAACCATGCCTGCACGACCATGCCCGGCAGGAGCGAGATGCCGACATTGCCCACCATCGCGACCCAGCCGGTCGCCACGCCGAACAGGCCGGCATTCAGCGGAAGCCGCCGTCCGATCGGGCCTGCGACCAGCGCCAATTGGGCCATCAGCAACGGGTTGAGCAGGTTCTCCTTCGCGGCATAGGCCGTGTAGGCGACCGCTTCCGCATAGGTCGCCATCAGCAGGGCCGCCATCGCGCCTGCCTGCCAGGACCGGAACAACTGCCGCCCGGCGAGATGCCCAAGCAGCACGGTCACGACCCCCAGCGCGATATTGGTCGCCTTGACGGCTGCGATCGACGGCCCGGTCACGGCGAAGACCGCCCACAGCACCAGCGAGTAGCCGATATTGTAGAACGCCGTGACCTGGCCGGCCAGGTTGACCAGTCCGTGGCCCTCCACCCCGCCCTTCGCCATCAGCCAGTAAGCGAGGTAGTCGCTCTCGAGCGGCGATTCAATCACCGCCGCAGCCGCCATCCGGGCGGCCAGCGCCACCGCCAGCACGGCCGCAAGCACCGCCGACTCACGACGCGTCCAGGCGGGCGAGGCGGTCAACGGACGGCGAACACGCCGGAGGTGGCGCCGAGCAGGACCCCGAGCGTGCAGGCACCGACCACCCACGATACCCAGTCCCGGGCTGCGTAGATGATCGGGTCGTCGTGCATGTAGCCCCGCTCGGTCGCCAACCACAGGCGCATCTGCCAGAACAGGATCAGCGGCACGACGAACCACAGCAGCTCCGGCGCGCCGTAGGGCCCTGTCGCCGCCTCGCTCTGCACATAGAGCGCGAGCACGATGCAGGACGCGAAGGACGCGCAGATGCCGAATTGCTGCATGATCGCGGCGTCGCCTGCGCTGTAGCCGCGCCGGGGCACCATGCCGGGGTCGTGCCGGTCCGCCTCGCGCAGCTCGCCCACCCGCTTCACGATCGCCAGACCGAGGAACAGGAAGCTGGAGAAGGCGAGCAGCCACAACGACAGCCGGTGTCCCGTCGCCTCTCCGCCTCCGAACAGCCGGATCGTGTACAGCCCGGCGAGCATCAGCACGTCGACGAGCGGCTTCTGCTTGAGGATCAGCGAATAGGCGAGCGACATGGCCGCGTACAGCAGCACCACCATGCCCGCGCCCGCCGCGACGCCGATGCCGAACCCGAGCAGCACGAGCGAGGGCGCCATCGCCGCGCCGGTCAGCAGCGGCAGGGCGCCGCTGGCGAGCGCACGCCGGCGTTTGCGTGGATGCGCCCGGTCGGCTTGCAGATCCAGCAGGTCGTTCACCAGATAGATGCCGGACGCCGTCAGGCAGAAGGCGACGAACATGCCGATCGCGCCCAGCCAGGCGGCACCCTGGGTCAGCGCATGGGCCGTGAAGATCGGCACGAACACCAGCAGGTTCTTGACCCATTGGTGCGGACGCAGGGCCCTGAGCGCCGGGCGGAGGACGGGCAGTGGCGGGAAGTCGGCGTGAACGGGCGCCAGCCGGACGGCCTGCGCCCGCACCGCCTCGCTCGCATTCACCGTGATGACGCCGCCCGACGCGGCCCAAGCGGGCAGGTCCTCGCGATCGTTGCCGGCGTAGATGTAGCCGCCGCGGCCGAAGCGCCCGGCCAGGCTGGCGGCCTTCTCGGCACCCTTGTTGTTCCGCGTGCCGTCCGACGACATCACCTCGTCGAACAGGCCCAGATGGGCGGCGACCGCCCCGGCGACCCGCGCATCCGCGGCCGTCGACAGCACCAGCCGCGCGCCCTCCGCCTTGCGTGCGCGCAGCCATGCGACCAGGCGTTCGTCGTAGGGCAGCCGAGCCGCGTCGAGCGGGGCGGCCCTCGCGACGTGCGCCTTCAGCGCGGCCCGGCCGCTGCTGCGCAACACCAGCGCGGCGCCGACGAGGCCGAGCCCGAGCTGGAGCAGCCCCTCGACCAGCGTGTCCGACCGCACGAGCGTCCCGTCGAGGTCCACGCAGATCGGCAGATCGTCCGCTTGTCCCGTCATCCGACGCGCATCAGGCCGGCGGCCCCCGTGGACAGCCAGCGCATCGCCGCCGCCCGATGCGGCGTGAGTTCGGCCACCAGGGACCAGAAGCGCGGGCTGTGGTCCATGTGCCGCAGGTGGGCGACCTCGTGCGCCACCACGTAGTCCTGGACCAGGGGCGGCGCCATGATCAGCCGCCACGAGAACATCAGCGTGCCGTCCGCCGTGCAGCTCCCCCACCGCGTGCGGGTGTCCTTCACCACCACCCGCCGCGCCCGCAATCCGGCCCCCGCCGCCTTGGCCAGGGCCGCGGCGCCGAGGCGGCGCTTTGCCTCCGCCCGCAGGAAGTCGGTGACGCGCCGGGGCAGGAACTCCGCGGCGCCGCCCACCAGCAACGCCCCGTCCGCCAGCCGTGCACCCCGGCTGCCCGGGGTGTGGCGGATCGTGAGCGGGGCGCCATCCAGCTTCACCTCGGCCCCGTCCTGCAGGTCGACCGGCGTCGGCAGCCGTGCCAGCCGGTCCGCAACCCATCCCGCATGGTCCATCAGCAGCGCGCGTCCCGCTGCCTGCGCCGCCCGGGCAGGAAGGGTCACGATGACGCCGCCCTCGCGCGGATCGATGCGCAGGCTGATCCGCCGCGCGCGTGCGCTACGCCGCCACTGGACGGGCGTGGGGCCGTGCGGCAGCAGCACCGATTCGCTCGTCTTCGTCGCTGGGGGCGGCATGGCGCGCACCATGCGAGAGGCCGGGCCGCGCTGCAACATCTTGCGCGCGTCGGTCGGATCGTCCAAGGATGTTATAATATCACGGAGAAAGCCGGATGCGCCGTCGCCTGCTGCTGTCGGGGTCGTTGCTGGCCTGTGCGCCCCGCCTCGTGTCCGCCCAGGGCCGCCTGTCTGTCGTCGCGACTTTCAGCATCCTGGGCGACCTCGCGGCGCGGGTGGGCGGAGACCGGGTTGCGGTCGCCTCGCTCGTCGGCCCCGGCGCCGACGCCCATACCTTCCAGCCGCGGCCCAGCGACCTGCTGCGCCTCAAGGACGCCGCCGTGCTCGTCGAGAACGGGCTGGGGCTGGAGGGCTGGATGAACCGCATGGCCCGCAGTGCCGGGTTCGCCGGGCAGCGGATCGTCGCCAGCGCCGGGGTGCGTCCGCGCAGCTTCCAGGAGGGCGGCAAGACCGTCACCGACCCGCACATCTGGCAGGACCCGCGCAACGCCGCGACGATGGTCGCCGCCATCGCCGCGGGCCTCGGCAAGGCGGACCCGGCCGGCGCGCCGGACTATGCCGCCCGCGCCCGTGCCTTCGCGGCCGAGATCGCCGAGGCCGACGCGGCGATCGAGCGCGCCATGGCCGCGATCCCGCCGGACAAGCGCCAGGTCATCACCAGCCACGACGCCTTCGGCTATTACGGCGCCCGCTACGGCATCCGGTTCCGCGCGGCGCAGGGGCTCAGCACCGACGCCGAGCCCACGCCCCGCGACCTGGCCCGCCTCGCCGCCCAAATCCGCCGCGACCGCATCCGCGCCGTCTTCGTCGAGACGATGGCCGACCCGCGCCTGGCCGAGACCCTGGCCCGGGAATCCGGCGCCATCGTGGGGCCCGCCGTCTATTCCGACAGCCTTTCCCCACCGGGCGGCCCGGCGGCGACATACCTCGACATGCTGCGGCACAACACGGCGGCGTTTGCGGCGGCAATGGCGGCGCAGTGACATCGTGCGGTGGGCCGGCCGGCGTCGGCGCTACGGCGCCGGCCTCCTGACGTCGTCCCCGGTCGCGCCGCCCAGCACCGCCGCCACCCGCGCCGCCACGCCCTCCCGGAAATGCAGGGGGTCCCAGTAATGCGCCCGGTCCGTCGTGATGGGGCTGGCGAACAGGAAGTCCAGCACCGCCGCCCCGCGCGTCGCCGCGATCGCCGCTGCCGCGGCCTTGCACGCGGCCCATCGCGCCGCCGTCACCGTGCCGGGCGCGCCATGCTGGCTTTCGTGGATGGGCGGGAACACCAGCGTCACACGCGTCGACTGCGGCAGCGTGGCCAAGGCGGGGCCCAGCAGGTCCAGCGCCGGCAGCGGATGGGCGCCGCCGGGCGTGGCGGGCGTCGCGTCCACCGGCGGCCATCGTCCGAAGGCGGCATCGACGCGGGCGGAGTCATACGCGCGCTCGTCCGGCACGAAGCTGGTGTAGCCGTCCATCCCATAGCGCCGCCGCTTGAGCCCGGTCATGACCGCGAACTGGTTCGCCGCCTCCTGCACCGCATAGGGCGTCAACATCTCCCGGTACGCCGGCCACAGGTTCGCGCGATACATGTATTCGGGGAATGGCCGCGGAGTCAGCCGGTCGTTGGACGCCCCGCACCACGCCATGTCGATGCCGATCACGACGGCCTTGGGCGCCGGATGCGCCCGGGCGAACACGCCCAGCATCTGCATCTGCTCCCAGGGCGTGGCGCTGTTCATTGCAAGATTCGCGAACCGGGTCCCCAGCACGGGATCGAGCTGCACGGGCTGCAGCAGCCGCAGCGTCGACGTCCCCAGCACGACGGAATCGAAGCGCGGGCTGCGCGCCAGCGCCGGGAACGAGAAGCGCGCATTGCTGCTGATGGGCACCCGCTTCAGCGGCGGCGACAGCGGCAGCGTGTCCCAGGGATCGACCACGGCGACGAACCCGTACAGCAGCCCCAGCACGCCCAGCGCCGCGAGCGCGAAGACCCGCCCGAAGCGGCGCCAGGCGTCAGAACTGGAAATAGATGAACTCGTTCGGCACGCGCCCGCCCGCCAGCAGCAGCAGCCCAGCCAAGGCCGCCCCGGCGCCCGCCGCCACCCAACGGTTCGCCCGCAGCCGTTCCAGCGCCACCTGCTGGCTCGTCGGTCCCAGCACCGCCACGAGGGCGGCCAGCGCCAGGACCGGCCATGCCTCGACCTTGACGCGCCCCAGCCCTTCCAACCCCGCCATCCCGGCATAGACGCGAAGGGCGGTGCCGAAGTCGGGCGAGCGGAACAGCACCCAGGCCTGCACGACGAACAGCAAGGTCAGCCCCCACCCCAGCGCCCGCGGCACGCGCCACCCCGTGCGCGCCCACGCGCCCTCGATCGCCAGCGCCACCCCGTGCGCCCCGCCCCAGGCGACGAACGTCCACGCGGCCCCGTGCCACAGCCCGCCCAGCAGCATGGTGGCCACGACGTTCCCCGCCTGCCGCCACGCACCCCGGCGGTTGCCGCCCAGCGGCACATACACGTAATCCCGCAGGAACCGGCTGAGCGTGATGTGCCACCGCCGCCAGAAGTCCCGAATCCCCACCGCCCGGTACGGCGCATCGAAGTTGATGGGAAGACGCAGCCCGAACATCCGCCCCAGCCCGATCGCCATGTCGGAATAGCCGGAGAAGTCGAACAGGATCTGAAGCGCATACGCCCCCGCCCCCGCCCACGCCTCCGCCGCACCCACCGGCCCCAGCGCCGCCTTCGCAAACACCGGGTCGCAGGTCAGCGCCGCGGTGTCGGCGATCCCCGCCTTCTTCGCGAACCCGATCACGAACAGCAACGCGCCCCGCGACAGGTTCTCCCACGCCACCTCCCCGCGGGGATCGCGCGCGAATTGTGGGATCATCTCGTTGTGCCGCACCAGCGGCCCGGCGATCAGTTGCGGAAAGAACGTCACGAACGCCGAGAACTCCAGCAGCCCATACACGTGCCTGTCCCCCCGCCGAAGGTCGACGAGGTAGGAGATCTTCTGGAAGGTGAAGAAACTGACCCCGAGCGGCAGGATGATCGGCAGCGGGTCCCACCCCAGCCCCAGGGCCGCCGCGACATTCGCCCCCAGGAAGTTCGCATATTTGCATACGCCCAGCACGCCCAGGTTCAGCATGATGCCAAGCACCAGCACCCAGTCCCGCCGCACCGCGCCCCACCAGCGTGCAACGGCCCAGTTCGCGACCGTCAATCCCGCCAAGGCCGGCACGAACCGCCAATCCCATCCGCCGTAGAACAGCAGCGACGCCGCGACCAGCACCGCCTGCCGCTGCGGCGTCGTGCGCGCCGCGTAGTACAGCGCCAGCACGGGCGGCAGGAACGCCAGCACGAAGGCTTGGGAGTTGAACAGCACGCCCTATCCCTCTCGCAGGACCGGGCCTGCCGTCAACGGGCGGTCCGAAAACCGTGCGCGGTCGCTCTGCATCTTTTCGTACACTTCGGGCGTTGAGGGTACGGGACTCATGGGTGACGATTTGGCCTCCTTGCTGCGCGACGCGAAGATTCTCCTCGTCGAGGACGAGCCCCTGATCCGCGAGCTCATGGCGGAGATGCTCGAAGACGCGGGCTTCGACGTCACCGCGATCTGCACCGGCGACGAGGCCGCGATCCTGCTGGCCGAGGACGGATACGCCGTCCTGCTGACGGACGTCACCATGCCCGGCGTCATCGATGGCATCGGCCTCGCCGAGCACGCCCGCGAGATCCACCCCGGCCTACCCGTGGTCTTCGTGTCCGGCCGCCCGGAGTCCGAGGGTCGCGCCCGCCGCATCGGCCAGCCCGTCGCCTTCTTCCACAAACCCTATGACGTCGATTGCCTCGTCGGCGCCATCGGCCGCATGGCTCAGCATCGAGACTAGGACACTAGCCCAGGCCCGCGGTTGCCGCGGCCGGTCCTCGTCGCTATGCCTCACCCGACATAGCGGATCGGGGATCACGCATGCGCCGCCGTCTCGTCCTGTTCGTCGCCTGAGCACCCATGTGGTTGACCCCGGATGAGTGGCAGGCCGTCCGCCTGAGCCTGTCTGTTGCCGCCCGCAGCGTGGCCGTGGGGTTGCCGCTGGCGGTGCTGGCGGCGTATGCGCTCGCCCGGGGCCGGTTCTGGGGCCGTTCGCTGCTGGATGCGCTGGTGCATCTGCCGCTCGTGATGCCGCCCGTCGTCGTCGGCTGGGGGCTGCTGCTGCTGTTCGGCGTGCGTGGCCCGTTGGGCGCGCCGTTGCTGGAGTGGTTCGGCGTGCGGCTGGTGTTCACCAGCACCGGGGCTGCGCTTGCAACCGGGGTGATGGCCTTTCCGCTGATGGTCCGGGCGATCCGGCTGTCGCTGGAAAGCGTCGATCCGGGGCTCGAGGCGGCGGCGCGGACCCTGGGCGCCGGGCCGTTCGACCGGTTCGTGACCGTGACCCTGCCGCTGATGGCGCCCGGGGTGCTGGCGGGCGCGGTCGTCGCCTTCGCGGCGGGGCTGGGCGAGTTCGGCGCCGTCATCACCTTCGCGTCCAACATCCAGGGCGAGACGCAGACGCTGCCGCTCGCGATCTATGCCGCGACCCAGGTCCCCGGTGGTGAGGCGACCGCGGCCAAGCTGTCGATCGTATCGTTCGTGCTGGCGATCGCGGGCCTGCTGCTGTCGGAGCTGATCGCCCGGCGCATGCACGTGCTGCTGGGGCGGTGATGCTCGCCGTTGCCGCGCGGCACACCTTCGGCGCGTTCACGCTGGACGTGGCGTTCGAGGCCCCGGCGGGCGTCACCGCGCTGTTCGGGCCCTCGGGCTCAGGGAAAAGCACGATCTTGTCCGTCGTCGCCGGCCTGCTGCGGCCGCGGTCGGGCCGGGTGGCGCTGGACGGCGCGGTGCTGCTGGACACGGCGGCGCGCGTCGACGTGCCGGCCGAACGCAGGCGATGCGGGGTCGTGTTCCAGGAGGCGCGGCTGCTGCCCCATTTCTCGGTCGCGACCAACCTGCGCTACGGCGCGCGCCGGGCCCCGCGCGACGCGACAGGCCCGGGGTTCGACGAGGTGGTGGACCTGCTCGGCATCGCCCCGCTGCTGGCGCGGCGGCCGCGGGCCCTCTCGGGCGGGGAACGCCAGCGGGTGGCGCTCGGCCGCGCCCTGCTGTCCCGGCCGCGGCTGTTGCTGATGGACGAGCCGCTGGCGGCGCTGGATGCCGCCCGGAAGGCCGAGATCCTGCCGTTCCTTGAGCGGCTCCGCGACCGGGCCGGGTTGCCGATCCTGTATGTGACGCACGCGCTCGACGAGGTCGACCGGCTGGCGGACACGCTGGTGCTGATCGAGGCGGGCCGGGTGCAGGCCGTGGGACCGGTCGAGGTGGTGTCGGCCCGCACGGACCTGCCAGGGCTGGCCGGGCGCAGGGACGCGGGCGCGGTGCTGCCCTGCATCGTCGCCACCCATGATGCGGGACGCGGCCTGACGGAGCTGTCCTTCGCCGGGGGCAGCCTGCTGGTGCCGTTGCGGCCGGAGGCGGCGGGCGTGCCGTTGCGGCTGCGGCTGCGGGCGCGCGACGTCGCCCTCGCAACCGAGGCGCCCGGGGGCCTCAGCACGCATAACGTGCTGCCTTGCCTCGTGGCCGCGATCGACCCGGCGGGCCTGCACGAGGTGTTCGTCACCGTCCGGGTCGGTCCCACCGCGATGCTGGCGCGGCTGACCCGGGATTCCGTGGGCCGGCTGGGGCTGCTTCCGGGCAGGGCGGTCTTTGCGTTGGTGAAGTCGACGGCGTTCGACCACGGCTGAGCGGTCAGCCCGCCGGCGCAGCGGCCAAAGCGCGTTCCAGCTTGGCCAGGCGCCGGGCCAGGGCGTCCCGCGCGTCCTGCTCCATCGCGCGATAATCCTCGACCAGGGAGGTGCCGAAGGGTGTGAGGCTGGCGCCGCCACCGCCCACGCCGCCGCCCCGCGTCTCCACCACCGGTTGCCGGAACGTCTGGTTCAGCGCGTCGACCAGCATCCAGGCCCGGCGATAGCTCATGCGCATCGCGCGGCCCGCGGCGGAGATCGACCCGGTTTCCCCGACCAGTTCCAGCAACCGGATCTTGCCCGGGCCGAGCGCGCGGTCCGCATCGAAGTCGATTCGCAGGGTCAACCGGGTCATGCGGCAATGCTACCATCGTCGCCGGCGCTTTGCATGGTGGCAGGGCGCCCCGGCCCATCAGCGCGGGATGGCGGCGTAGGCCAGCAGCAGCACGAAGCCGGCGACGCCGATGGTCGCGTGCAGCACGACCGCAAGCCCCGGCGGCCGCCGGCGGCGGAGTTGCGCCGCGACGATCACCAGTCCGCCCAGCACGGCCAGGCCGAGCATCCAGGCCGCCAGGCTGCCGAAGCCCTGGGCATCGGCGGCGCCGGACCGGAGTGCGGCGACAACGAGCACGGTCCCGGCCGCTGCGGCGGACCCGTGTGCGGCGCTGGCCCACCGCGCCGCCCCGCGCACCGGCCGCTCCATGAGCCACAGGCACGCCAGCCCGATTCCGCCCGCGACGGCGGCGCCGAGCAGCCAGGTGGCGATGTCGATCGTCGTCATGGGCGCAGTGTGCGGCCTGCCGGGCCGCGGCAGAAGGGGGTTCCGCCCCCGCATCGGGCGGCGTCGCAAACGGTGGCGACGGCGTGGCGCCCCGGTGTAGGGTGCCGCCCGACGAAGGGGAGACACAATCATGGACAGCCGCCATCCCGAGACGCTGGCGCTCCACGCCGGCTGGCGCCGCGATCCGGCGACCAACGCCGTCGCCGTGCCGATCTACCAGACCACCAGCTACCAGTTCGACGACACGGCGCACGCGTCGCGGCTGTTCGGGTTGCAGGAGCTGGGCAACATCTACACGCGGATCATGAACCCGACGACGGACGTGCTGGAGAAGCGCGTGGCGGCGCTGGAGGGTGGCGTGGCCGCGATGGCGGTGGGATCGGGGCAGGCGGCCACGGCGCTGTCGGTGCAGAACCTGGCCCATGCCGGGGACAACATCGTCTCGTCGACGGCGCTCTACGGCGGCACGTACAACCTGTTCGCGAACACCATGAAGGACATGGGCATCGAGGTCCGCTTCGTCGATCCGGCCGACCCCGAGGGCTTCGCGCGGGCCACCGACGACCGCACCCGCGTCTACTATGCCGAGACGCTGCCGAACCCGAAGCTGGAGGTGTTCCCGATCGCCGAGGTGGCCGCCATCGGGCGCAGCTTCGGCATCCCGTTGATCATGGACAACACGGCGGCCCCGCTGCTGGTGCGGCCGTTCGACCACGGGGCGGCGGTGGTGATGCACTCCACCACCAAGTACATCGGCGGTCACGGCACCAGCATTGGCGGCATCATCGTCGACGGCGGCACCTTCGACTGGGCCGCGCACCCCGCCCGGCAGCCGGCGATGCACCGGCCGGACCCGAGCTATCACGGCGCCGTATGGGTCGAGGCCGCGAAGCCGCTGGGTCCCATCGCGTATATCCTGAAGCTGCGGGTCACGCTGCTGCGGGACCTCGGGCCGTCGCAGAGCCCGTTCAACGCGTTCCTGACGCTGCAAGGGCTGGAGACGCTGCCGCTGCGGATGCGGGAGCACTGCCGCAACGCGACGGTGGTCGCGGAGTGGCTCGCGAAGCGGCCCGAGGTGGCACGGGTGATCCACCCCGCGCACCACAAGGGCGTGGCGGCCGAACGCACGGCCAAGTATCTGACGCGTGGGCACGGCGGGCTGATGGGGTTCGAGCTGGCGGGCGGCGCCGAGGCGGGGCGGGCGTTCATCGACCGGCTGCAGATGGTCTATCACGTCGCCAACATCGGGGATTCGCGGACGCTCGCGATCCATCCGGCGAGCACGACGCACAGCCAGCTGGCGGCGGAGGAGCAGTTGGCGACGGGGGTCAGCCCCGGGTACGTCCGGCTGAGCGTGGGGATCGAGCATATCGACGACATCCTGGCGGATCTGGGCCAGGCGCTGGACGGCGTGAGCGTGCGGGCCGCGGCGTGATCAGCGCACGGCGGTGAAGATGCGGGCGCGGTCGGCGGCCCAGTAGAGGGCGCCGGCCGGCCCGATCACGTTCGCGACGGGGACGGTGCCGAGCGCGTCCTGGACGCGGCTGTCGAGGCTGTTGTCGCGGTTGTCGCCCATGACGAAGATGTGGCCGGCGGGGACGCGGTATTCGGGCGTGTCGTTCATCGGGCCGTCGCGGGCGGTGCGGACGATGCGGTAGTCGCGGCCGCCGGGCAGGGTCTCGATGATGGCGGCGCCGTCCGGGCGTTGCGGGGCCGGGACGCCGTCGATGAAGACGATGCCGCTGCGAAGCTGGACGGTGTCGCCGGGCAGGCCGATGACGCGCTTGATGTAGTCGACGTCCGGCTGTTTCGGATGGCGGAAGACGACGACGTCCCCGCGTGCGAGCGGGGGGCGGCCACCGCGGATGTCGGCAAAGAGGGCGTCGCCGACCTCGAGCGTCGGGATCATCGAGCCGGAGGGAATCGAGAAGCTGCGCCAGCCGATCGGGATTGCGGCGTCGAGCGCGGCGCCGATGCCGAGGACGAGGATGGCGGTGAACCAGGTGGAGCGGACCCAGGCGGGACGGGGTTGCGGGCGGGTTCGGACCCGCCGGGCGGCATCGAACGCCGCATAGAGCGGCAGCGGCAGGGTGCCGACAAAGAAGACGATCACGAGGCGGATCGTGTCGGGGGAGGGCGGCATGGCCCAGGTGGCGGCGTGGAGCGCAACGACGGCGAGCTGGGACAGGATGAGCAAGGCGATGCCGAGGCGCCAGGCGCGGGCGTGGACCTGGCCGAGACCGGGAAGGACGAGCGAGAGGAGGGCCGCGAACAGGGCGCGCGGCCAGCCGCCGCGGCCGGCGCCGGTCTGGACGGGGGTCGGCATGATCGCTCGGGCTGGTTCCGTCCGGGCTACGCCACGCCGGTTTCGCGTTCGACGAGCCGTACCCAGTAGGCGGCGCCCAGGGGCAGGATTTCGTCGTTGAAGTCGAATTTCGGGGTGTGGAGGCCGTGGGCGAGTCCGTCCGGGGCGTTGCCCTGGCCGATGAAGATGAAGGCGCCGGGCTTGGCCTCGAGCATGAAGGCGAAGTCCTCGCCGCCGGTGACGGCGGGGGCGTCCGTCTCCACCGCGGCCTCGCCGACCAGCGAGGCGGCTGCGGCGGCGGCTGCGGCGGCCTGTTCGGGATGGTTGATGAGGGGGGTCGTGCCCCAGTGGATCTCGAACTCCGCGGTGGCGCCGTGCAGGGCGGCGAGGCCTTCGGCGAGCGCCTGCATTCGGGTGTCGATGATCGCCTTCACGTCGTTGCTGAAGCAGCGTGCGGTGCCGGAGACGACGAGTTCCGAGGGCATGACGTTGACCGATTCGCCCGACCCGGCGGCGATGTGTCCGACCGAGATGACGGCGGTGTCGCCCGGGGCGACGTTGCGGCCGACGATGGTCTGCAGGCCCAGGATGTAGTGGGCGAGCACGACGCTGAGGTCGGCGGCCTTGTGCGGCGCCGCGCCGCCATGGCCGCCATTGCCGTGGAAGGTGACGCTCCAGCGTGAGGTTCCGGCCAGGAAGGGGCCGGTGCGGAGCTTGAACTCGCCGACCGGGACGCCCGGCACGGTGTGCATGCCATAGACGGCATCGACGGGAAAGCGGTCGAACAGGCCGTCGGCGAGCATCTTGCGGGCGCCGCCGCGGCCTTCCTCGGCGGGCTGGAAGATCAGGTGGACGGTGCCGCCGAAGGCACGGTTGGCCGCCAGGTGCCTGGCTGCGCCGAGGAGCATGGTGGTGTGGCCGTCATGGCCGCAGGCGTGCATGGTGCCCGGGTGGGTCGAGGCGTGGGGCGCTCCGGTCGTTTCGTGGATGGCGAGCGCATCCATGTCGGCGCGTAGCCCGATGGCGCGCTGCCCCGGCAGGGCGCCGCGGATGGTGCCCACGACGCCGGTGCCGCCGACGCCTTCCGTGACCTCGATGCCCCATTCGCGCAGCTTTGCGGCGACGATGGCGGCGGTGCGGACCTCTTCCAGCCCCATTTCGGGGTGGGCATGGATGTCGCGGCGGATGGCGGTCAGCTCGGCGTGGTGGGGGCGGATCTGCTCGATCAGGGTGTCGGCCACAGGGGGCTCCCTTGGTGCAATGACGCACGAGGGTGAGCCGATCCGCCGGTCAGCGCAACGCCGCTGACGTGAACGCCTCCATGCGGAGCGGCAGCTTGTCGCCCAACCAGGCGGCGTGGGCGGTGTGGTCGGTGGGATCGTCGCCGGTTTCGGGATGGAGAAGGACGTCGAGGCCCTGGCGGTTGAGCATCAGCCAGGGGGCGATGGTGGCGAAGAGGTGGGTGGGGAACGCGATCTGGAACATCGGCTTGGTGTGGGGGCCGACGGGGGCGTGGTGCCAGCGGCCGAGCCGGGCCTCGGGGAAGCGTTCGGCGATCTGGTCGCGGAGACGGGCGGCGGCGGGTTGGGTGCCGGGGTCGAAGTAGATGTGGGCGTGGTAGTCCTGGATGGAAGCGGGGTCTGGCATGGGGGTCCTCCGCCGGGCGGGGCCGTCGCTGCCCGGCGCCGCTACAGACTGTGAATATAGAAGACGAGCGCCATGGCGGCCAGGTTGTTCATCGCGTGGACCAGGATGGAGGCGCGGATCCCGCCGCAGCAGTGGCGTGCGAGGCTGATGAACATGGTGGCGGGCAGGAGCGTGAGGGGCCGGTAGAGGCCGCCCGGGATGTGCAGCAGCAGGAACGGGATGGCGGTGGCCAGGAACACCTTGCGCGGCGACCAGGTGTGGCTGAGACCGGTCCAGAGCCAGCCGCGGAAGAACAGCTCCTCGGTGAGGGGCGCGAGCACCACGATCAGGATGACGGTGCCGAGGGTTGCGGGGGGGCGGCTGCCGTAGAACTGGTGCAGGCGGTCCTGCAGGACGAAGCCCAGGGGCTCGTTGATGAGGGCGTGCAGCAGGAGGCCCATGAAGCCCGGCACGGCCATGCACCCGAGCACGAAGAGGATGAGCAGGCCGGGGCGTTCGATGGGGCCGAGAGCGAGGCCTTCCGAAAGGCTGCCCTGTCCCACGGCATAGCCGCGGCGGAGGGACGCGAGGGCCAGGCCGAGGTTGACGCCGATGCCGGCCAGAAGGGCGCTGGTTGCCGGGTCGAGCGTCCATCGGATTGCGGTGCGGGCATTGTGGAAGCCGATCGCGAACCCGTAGACGAGCGGCAGCAGGGCCGCGAGCGCGATGGGCAGGGCCAGCCAGAGCACGGATGAGCGGAGCAGCCGAAACGGGGACTGGGTGTCGGGCCTTGCCCAATCATGGAAGGTCGCGTGCATGTCCATGGCGCAATGATCGCGTGGCGGCGGGCGCGGGCCAAGGCGGGGTTTGGTTCGGGTTCGTCAGGTTTCGGTAGGCGCCGGCCGGTTCAGGCGGCCCGGCAGGAGAGTCCGCCATCGACGGGGAGGCAGACGCCGGTGATGTAGGCGGCGTCGTCGCTGGCGAGGAAGACGGCAGCGCGGGCGACGTCCCATGCGGTGCCCATGCGGCCCATGGGGCAGGCGGCGTCGCGGGCGGCGACCATGGCGGCGTCGTTCTCGTACTGGCCGCTGATCTGCTGGTGGATCATGGGCGTGTCCATCAGGCCCGGTAGGACGGCGTTGGCGCGGATGCCCCGGGCCGCGTATTGCAGAGCGAGGGCGACGGTGAGCTGGTTCACGCCGGCCTTCGCGGCGTAGTAGGCGGCATAGGGGTAGCCGGTCCAGCGGATGGCGGCGAGGCTGCTGATGTTGACGATGGCGCCCTTTCCCTGGGCGAGCATGATGGGCAGCGCGTATTTGCAGGACAGGAAGACGCCCTTGAGGTTGAGGGCGATCTGGCGGTCCCATTGTTCTTCCGACAGCTCGACCGGGCCGCCCATGCCGGCGTGGCCGACGTTGTTGTGGAGGATGTCGATCGTGCCGTGGGCGTCCATCGCGGCGTGGACGGCGCGTTCCATGCTGGCGGCGTCGAGCACGTCCGCGGCCAGCGCCATGGCCCGGCCGCCGCGGGCGTGGATGAGGGCCGCGGTGGCTTCGGCGGCGGCCGGGTCGCGATCGACGCAGACGACGCGGGCGCCCTCGTCGGCGTAGGCGCAGGCGGCCGCGTTGCCGTTGCCCCACCCGGGGGCTGCGCATCCGGCGCCGAAGACGAGGGCGGTGCGGTCCTGCAGCTTCACGGCGAGACCAGCCCGGCGCTGGTGAGGCCGCCGTCGACGACGAGGACCTGGCCGTTGACGTAGGCGGCCTGGTCGCTGGCGAGGAACAGGACGGCGGCGGCGATTTCCACGGGCGTTGCGTAGCGGCCCTGGGGGGTGCGGGCGTGGAACTCGGCGCGGGTGGCGGGGCTGTGGATGGCGGCCGCCATCTCGGTCTCGACGGCGCCGGGGGCGACGGCGTTGACGGCGATACCCTGGCCGGCGAGTTCGAGGGTCATGACCTTCGTCATCAGGGCGAGGGCGGCCTTGGCGGCGCCATAGGCGGCGCGGCCGGCGCTGCCGCGCTCACCGGAGATGGAGGTGACGTTGACGATGCGGCCGTAGCCGGCGGGGAGCATGCGGCGGAGGGCGGCCTGGCTGCAGAGCATGGGGCCGATGAGGTTCACGGCCATGACGCGATGCATGTCGTCCGGTGTCGTGTCCATGAAGGGCTTGTTCATCCCGATGCCGGCGTTGTTCACCAGGATGTCGAGGCGTCCGGTCGCCGACATGGCGAGGGCGGCGAGGGCCTCGGCGCCATCCGGGGTGGTGATGTCGGCCTGCAGGGCGTGGGCGTTGGGGAGGGATTTGGCGAGTTCGTGGATGGTGGGGGAGATGTCCGCGAGGATGAGTGTGGCACCGGCCTGCGCGAGGGTTTGGGCGATTGCGGCGCCAATGCCTCTAGCGGCGCCGGTCACTATTGCTGTTCGGCTGTGGAGGGTCATGGGGGAGCTTTTTCCGTGCGGCAACCACCCTCACCCCAACCCTCTCCCGCAGGCGGGAGAGGAGGCATCAGAAGACCACCACGCTGCGGATGGATTCGCCTCTGGTCATGAGGTCGAAGGCGTCGTTGATCCGTTCCAGCGGCAGGACGTGGGTGATCAGATCGTCGATGTTGATCTTGCCGTCCATGTACCAGTCGACGATCTTCGGCACGTCGGTGCGGCCGCGGGCGCCGCCGAAGGCGCTGCCCTGCCAGACGCGGCCCGTGACGAGCTGGAAGGGCCGGGTGCTGATCTCCTGCCCGGCGCCGGCCACGCCGATGATGGTGGATTTGCCCCAGCCCTTATGGGCGCATTCCAGCGCCTGGCGCATGAGGGTCGTGTTGCCCACGCATTCGAAGCTGTGGTCGGCGCCGCCCTTCGTCAGCTCGACGAGGTGGGGGACGATGTCGCCCTGGATGGTCTTGGGGTTGACGAAGTCGGTCATGCCGAACCTGCGGGCCAGGGTTTCGCGGCCGGGGTTGATGTCGACGCCGATGATCTGGTCGGCGCCGGCGAGGCGGGCGCCCTGGATGACGTTGAGGCCGATGCCGCCGAGGCCGAAGACGACGACCCGGTCGCCGGGCTGGACCTTCGCGGTGAAGATGACGGCGCCGACTCCGGTGGTGACGCCGCAGCCGATGTAGCAGATTTTCTCGAACGGCGCATCGTCACGGACTTTTGCGAGGGCGATCTCGGGCAGGACGGTGAAGTTGGCGAAGGTGGAGCAGCCCATGTAGTGGAGAACGGGCTTTCCCTTGTAGCTGAACCGCGACGTGCCGTCGGGCATGAGGCCGCGGCCTTGGGTGATGCGGATTTTCTGGCAGAGGTTGGTCTTGCGGCTGAGACAGTAGTCGCACTCGCGGCATTCGGGGGTGTAGAGCGGAATGACGTGGTCGCCGGGCTTGAGGGATGTGACGCCGGGGCCGCACTCGCAGACGATTCCTGCGCCTTCGTGGCCCAGAATGGCGGGGAACATTCCCTCGGGGTCGTCGCCGGAGAGGGTGAACTTGTCGGTGTGGCAGATGCCGGTTGCCTTGATCTCGACGAGGACCTCGCCGTCGCGGGGCCCGTCCAGTTGGACGGTTTCGATCTGCAGGGGCTGGCCTGCGGCGAAGGCGACGGCGGCGCGGACGTCCAAGGCGGTTCCTCCGGTGATTCGGGGCACCGTAGCCGCGGTTGTGCCGATTCCCAACATGGCGCGAGGGGTGGGGCGGCCACAATTAGGCCGTTGCCGCAATGCAATAGCGAATCCTGCTTGACCGACGGGTGACACTCGCCGTGCAATCCTGCTAGGTGCGCCACCGAAAACCCTGGAAAGGACGTCTTTTATGAACGTGATCGAAATGGCCGACATGCTCGCTTCGAAGCATGACATGGAAAAGAAGACCGCGAAGGCCGTCGTGGAGGCCGTGTTCGCGGCGATCAGCGAGTCGGCGAAGAAGGGCGAGGAGGTCTCGATCCCCGGGTTCGGAAAGTTCAAGGTAACGTCGCGCGAGGCGCGCACGGGCCGCAACCCGGCGACGGGCGAGACGATCCAGATCGCGGCGTCGAAGAAGCTGGCGTTCACGGCGGCCAAGCAGCTCAAGGACTCGATGAACGTGCCCGCGCCGGCGCCGACCAAGGCGAAGGCGAAGGCGAAGAAGTAGCGCCCACGGGGTGCTCCATGGGCCGGGACCTTGTGATCCCGGCCCGCTGGCCCCTCGCGGGGGCCGAGATGCTTTACATTTAAAACATCATGCAGCAGGGTTCGGATCGGTTGCGGTCCGGGGGTTGCCATGCGTCGTTCGTTGTTCGCTGCATCGTTGCTGCTGGCGTCGGCCGGGGCGGCGTTCGCGCAGGAGAAGCTCACGGTGGGCGTGCTCGTCACGCTGTCGGGGCCGGGGGCGGTGCTGGGGCAGCATGCGCGGGACGGGTTCGAGCTGGCGGTGAAGCAGCGGGGCGGGAAGCTGGGGGGGCGGGAGGTCAACCTGGTCGTCGTCGACGACGAGTTGAAGCCGGACGTGGCGGTGGCGCGGGCGCGGCGGCTGGTGGAGCAGGACCGCGCCGATTTCGTGGTCGGGCCGATCTTCAGCAACGTGCTGGCGGCGATCTTCCGGCCGGTGACGGGCGCCAACACCATCCTGATCAGCCCGAATGCGGGCGCGAGCACGTTTGCGGGGAAGGGGTGCAGCAACAATTTCTTCGTGACCAGCTACGAGAACAACCAGGTGCACGAGGTGCTTGGGCAGGTCGCGCAGGAGCGTGGCTACAAGCGCGCCTTCCTGATGGCGCCGAACTACCAGGCGGGGCGGGACGCGATCGCGGGGTTCAAGACGCATTTCAAGGGCGAGGTGCTGGACGAGGATTTCGTGCCGCTGACGCAGCTCGATTTCCAGGCGGACCTGGCGCGGATCGCGGCGGCGAAGCCGGATGTCGTGTTCGCGTTCATGCCGGGGGGGCTGGGGGTGAACCTGGTCAAGCAGTTCCGGCAGTCGGGGCTGGCGGAGACGGTGCCGTTCCTTTCGGCGTTCACGGTCGACGAGAGCACGCTACCGGCGCAGCAGGCGGCGGCGGTGGGGCTGTATGGCGGGATGACGTGGGCGCCCACGACGGACACGCCGGCGAACAAGGCGTTCGTTTCGGCGTTCGAGGCGGCGTACGGCTATGTGCCGGGCAGCTACGCGATGCAGGGGTATGACGCGGCGCAGTTGATCGACAGCGCCGTGAAGAAGACGGGTGGTAGCACGGCGGACAAGGACGCGCTGCGGACGGCGCTGCGGGCGGCGGATTTCGCGTCGCCGCGGGGGGCGTTCAAGTTCAACACGAACGGGTACCCGATCCAGGACTTCTATCTCGTGCAGGTCGCGCAGCGGGCGGATGGGAAGTTCCAGACCGAGATCCGGCAGCGTGTGTTCAAGGATTACGCGGACCGGTTCGCGGCGGAGTGCGCGCTGAAGTAGGGGGGGTGGTGGTGACCGCCCTTCTCCCTCTCCCATCGGGAGAGGGTCGGGGTGAGGGCCGGGAACGCGCACACGACTGGCTTGGGAGCGGGCGGCAGGCCCTCACCCAACCCTCTCCCGAGGGGAGAGGGCTTCCTTGACACTTCTTCTCGTGCAGACGTTGAACGGGTTGCAGTTGGGGGTGCTGCTGTTCCTGATCGCGGCCGGGTTGACGCTGGTGTTCGGGGTGATGGACGTCATCAACCTGGCGCATGGCGTGCAATACATGCTGGGGGCGTATCTGGCGGTGCTGGCGGTGCGATGGACCGGGTCGTTCTGGACGGCGGTGCCGATTGCGGCGGTCCTGTCGTTCGGGATCGGGCTGGTGCTCGATGCGCTCGTGTTCCGGCATTTGATGGGGCGGGATCATCTGGACCAGGTGCTGGCGACGTACGGGTTGATCCTGCTGATCGAGGAGGGGGTGCGGCTCGCGTTCGGGCCGGCGCCGCAGGCTTTGGCGGTACCGGCTGCGCTGTCGGGGACGGTGGGGTTGCCGGGGGGGCTGCTGTACCCGGCGTATCGGCTGGCGTTGCTGGCGGCGGGGCTGCTGGTTGCGGTGGCGTTGTGGCTGGTGATCGACCGGACGCGGGCGGGGATGCTGGTGCGGGCGGGGGCGAGCAATGCGCCGATCCTGTCGGCGCTGGGTGTGGATGTGGGGCGGCTGTTCGCGGGCGTGCTGGGGGTGGGGGCGATGCTGGCGGGGTTCGCGGGCGCGGCGGCGGCGCCGTTGGTCTCGGTGGAACCGGGGATGGGGGGGACGGTGCTGATCCTGGCGTTCGTCGTGATCGTCGTGGGCGGCGTGGGGTCGGTCCGGGGGGCGTTCGTCGCGGCGTTGCTGGTAGGGCTGGCGGACACGGTCGGGCGGTCGCTGATCACGGATGGGCTGCGGCTGCTGCTGGCGCCGTCGAGTGCGCGGATGGCGGGGCCGGCGCTGGCTTCGATGTCGATCTATGTGCTGATGGCGGGGGTGCTGGCGTTCCTGCCCCGGGGGCTGTTGCCGGCGCGGGGGCGATGACGCGGGCGGTGGGGCTGCTGCTGGTGCTGGGGCTGGTGGGGGCTCCCGTCGCGGCGGCCTTGGGTGGGTCCGGGTATCTGCTGGTGGTGGCGACGCGGGGGGCGGTCTTGGCGATCGCGGCGGTGTCGTTGCAGTTCATGGTGGGGTTTGCCGGGTTGGTGAGCTTCGGGCATGCGGCGGTCGTGGGGATCGGGGCGTATGCGGTGCTCGTGGCCGGGGGGGCGGACGGGCTGGTCGTGCTGCCGGCGGCGATGCTGGCGGCGGGGGTGTTCGCGGGGGTGACGGGGCTGGTGTCGCTGCGGACGCAGGGCGTGACGTACATCATGATCACGCTCGCGTTCGGGCAGATGGCGTATTTCGTCGCGCAGGCCTGGGCGCCGCTGGGGGGCGATGACGGGATGGCGCTGGATGCGCGGTCCCCGGTCGCGGGGCGGGCATGGCTGGAGGGGCGGTTCGCGTTCCATGCGGCGGTCGTGGGATGCCTGGTGGCGTGGGGGCTGGCGTTGCGGATGCTGGCGCTGTCGCGGTTCGGGCGGGCGCTGCGGGCCTCGGCGGGGAATGCGGTCCGGGTGGCGGCGCTGGGGTTCGACGTGCAGCGGCTGCGGCTGGCGGCGACGGTGGTGGGGGGTGCGGGCGGAGGCTTGGCCGGCTTTTGGCTCGCGAACAGCAGCGAGTTCGTGAGCCCGGCCATCCTGGACTGGCGGGCTTCGGGGCATGTGCTGGTGATGGTGATCCTGGGCAGCCGGGGGGCGTTGGGCCGCAGCGTCGACGGGCGGCTGGTGGGGGCGGCGGCGGGCGCGGTGGGGCTGGTGGCGGCGGAGGAGTGGCTTTCGACCGTGACGGCGCATGGGGCGCTGCTGCTGGGGCCGGCGCTGCTGGTGGCGGCCCTGGTGCGGCGGCGCGCGTGAGAAGGCGGGCATGAGCCTCGAGATCACCGGGCTGAGCAAGAGCTTCGGCGCGCTGGCGGTGACGCGGGACGTGAGCCTGGTCGTGCCGACACCGGGGCTGCATGCGTTGATCGGACCGAACGGGGCGGGGAAGACGACGCTGATCCACCAGGTGATGGGGACGCTTTCGCCGGATGCGGGGGTGGTGCGGCTGGGGGGTGTCGATATCACCGGGCTGGCGCCGCATCGGCGGGCACGGCTGGGGTTGGCGCGGACGTTCCAGATCAGCCAGCTGGTGCCCGGGTTCACGGCGTTGCAGAACGCGGCGCTGGCGGCCCAGGCGCGCGGGCGGGCGCCGTTGCGGTGGTGGGGGCGGGCGGACCGGGATGCGGCGGCGAACGATGCGGCAGGCGAGGCGCTGGATGCGGTGGGGCTGGGTGCGCGCTGCCACGTGCGGGTGCGGGACATGAGCCATGGGGAGCGGCGGGCGCTGGAGCTGGCGTGCGCGCTGGCGTTGCAGCCGCGCTGCATCCTGCTGGACGAGCCGCTGGCGGGGATGGGGCACGAGGAGGCGGCGGACATCATCGCATTGCTGGCGGAGCTGAAGCAGCGGTTCGGGCTGCTGCTGGTGGAGCACGACATGGATGCGGTGTTCCGGCTTGCGGACCGGGTGAGCGTGCTCGTGGCCGGGGCGGTGGTGGCGTCGGGATCGGCCGAGGCGGTGCGGGCGGACCCGGCGGTCCGGGCCGCCTATCTCGGTGACGCGTGATGCTGCGCGTGACCGGGCTGGAGGCGGGGTACGGCTCGGCGCAGGTGCTGTTCGGCGTCGACCTGCTCGTGGCGGAAGGGTCCGTGCTGGCGCTGATGGGGCGCAACGGGATGGGCAAGACGACGACGGTGCGGGCGGTGATGGGGCTGTTGCGGCCTCGGCGCGGGGTCGTGGAGTTTCGCGGACGGGCGCTGACGGGGGTCGCGCCGCACCGGGTGGCGCAGGCGGGGATCGGGCTGGTGCCGGAGGGGCGGCAGGTGTTTCCGACGCTGAGCGTGGAGGAGAACCTGGTGGCGACGGCGGCGGCGCGGCATGGGCCGGCGAAGTGGACGCTGGCGCGGGTCTATGGGCTGTTCCCGCGCCTGGCGGAGCGGCGGCGGAACCGGGGGAACGAGTTGTCGGGCGGGGAGCAGCAGATGCTGGCGATCGGGCGGGCGCTGATGACCAACCCCCTGCTGCTGATCCTGGACGAGGCGACGGAGGGGTTGGCGCCGCTGATCCGGGCGGAGATCTTCGGGTGTCTGCGGATGCTGCGGGACGAGGGCGAGTCGATCCTGGTGATCGACAAGCACCTGGTCGCGATGGCGGGGTTGGCGGACGGGGCGGTGATCCTGGAGAAGGGGCGGGTGGTTTGGACGGGCGCGGCTTCGGCGCTGGATGCAGGGGTGGCGGAGCGGTATTTGCATGTGTGAGTCAACAAGGAGCTAATCGGATGCTTCCATCAGTTCAGGCTGCGGGGACCGGCGTCGAAGGGATCGAGTGGAGAATCCTGGGCCACACCTACAAGCCCATGCAGCGGACGGAGCATAGCATGGCGTGGCACGGCTATATTCCGGACGGGACCTTCGTGCCCCCGCATATCCACCATACCCAGGACGAGTTCGTCTACGTGTTGGACGGCGAGTTGCAGGTGGATACCGCAGCGGGCACGCGGATCGCCCGCACAGGTGACCTTGCATCGTTGCCGATGGGCGAACCGCATGGGCTGTACAACCGTAGCGGCCGGATGCTGACGGTCCTCTTCTGGGCAACCCCGACCCGGCGCTTGTGGGACCTGTTCATGGTCATCAACGACGTTGCCGACCCGGCCGAGGTCATGCGCCTCTCCGCCCTGCACGAGATCGACTTCTTGCCGCCGCCGGGTTGAGGGGGTGACGCGCCGGGCGTTGGTGACGGGGGCCGCGGGGTTCATCGGCCGGCACGTCGTGCCGGCGTTGCAGGCGCGGGGCTTCGAGGTGCATGCGCTGGACCGGCGGGCGACCGGGGTCGCGGGGGTCGTGGACCATGTGGCGGATCTGCTGGACGCGGATGCGATGCAGGCGGCGGTCGGGGCCGCAGGGGCGACGCACCTGGTGCATCTGGCGTGGGACGTGACGCCGGGGACGTATTGGCGGTCGGCGAACAACCTGGATTGGGTCACGGGCAGTGTGGCGCTGGCGCGGGCGTTTGCGGCGGCGGGGGGCACGCGGATCGTGGGGGCGGGGACATGCGCCGAGTATGCGTGGGGCGGGGCGGTGCTGGACGAGGTCTCGACGCCCAGCGAACCGGCCACGCTGTATGGCGTGTGCAAGGATGCGCTGCGGCGGATGCTGACGGCCTGGGGGGCGGAGACCGGGGTGGGCGTCGCGTGGGGGCGGGTGTTCTACCTGTACGGGCCGGGGGAGGCCCCGGGGCGGCTGGTGGGGGATGCGGTCCGGATCTTGCGGGAGGGCGGACGGTTTCCGACGAGCCATGGGCGGCAGCGGCGCGATTTCCTGCATGTGGCGGATGTGGCGGGCGCGTTCGCGGCGATCGCGGATTGCGAGGTGCGGGGGGTGGTGAACATCGGGTCGGGCGCCGCACCGCCGGTGGGGGACGTGCTGCGGGCGGTGGCGGCGTGCGTGGGGGGGCTGGAGCGGATCGATTTCGGCGCGCGGACGCTTTCGGCGAGCGAGCCGGAGGTGATCGAGGCGGCGGTGGCGCGGTTGCGGGACGAGGTAGGGTTCGTGCCGCGCTTCGGGCTGGCGGATGGGGTGGCGGATGTCGCGGGCGGGATGCCGGCGCTGCGGGGTGACGGTTGAACGGGTTGCGGTTCCTGGCCCGGCGGGGATTGTTCGCGGTGATGCTCGTGCTTGGGGTGAGCGCGATCGTGTTCTTCCTGGTGAACGCCATCGGCAACCCGATCGCGATGCTGATCGCCGGGCAGCCGAACGCGACGGAGGACCAGATCCAGGCGCTGACGGCGTACTACCACCTGGATGAGCCGCCGTTGCAGCGGTATCTGGCGTGGGTGGGGAACCTGGTCCGCCTGGACCTCGGCATGTCCATCAGCACCAACCAGCCCGTGGGCGACATGCTGTGGGTATGGGGGCTGGAGACGCTGAAGATCCAGTTGCCGTCGATCGTGCTGGCGTTGGCGATTTCGGTCGTGGCGGCGGGGGCTGCGGCGCGGCGGGCGAATTCCCGGGCGGACCTGGTGATCGTGAGCGGGAGCCTGCTGGGGCAGAGCGTGCCGGTGTTCCTGACGGGGATCGTGCTGATCCTGGTGTTTGCCTACTGGCTGGGCTGGCTGCCGTCGTACGGGGCGTATTCGCTGCGGCGGCCCATTTACGGGAGTCCGGTGCTGGATGCGCTGTGGCACATGGTGCTGCCGGTGGCGATGCTGACGTATTTCCATGCGGCGACGTTCACGCTGATGCTGCGGGCGAACCTGGCCGAGGTGTTGCGGCAGGACTACATCGCCGCCGCGCGGGCGAGCGGCCTGCCAGAGCGGCGGATCCTGTACGGGCATGCGCTGCGGAACGCGATCATGCCGGTGCTGACGTACCTGGGCATTGCGTTCGGGCTGATGCTGGCGACGGCGCCGGTGACGGAGACGGTGTTCACCTGGCCCGGCCTGGGCGTGCTGTACATCACGGCCATCATGCAACTGGACTATCCCGTGATCATGGGGGTGACGGTGGTCGTGGCGACGATGCTGGTGATGGCGACGCTGCTGACGGATGTGGCGTACGTGCTGCTTGATCCGCGGATCAAGCTGTCCTGATGGATGCCGGACCCATCCTGCTGCGGCCGAGGCGGAGCGCGTGGCGGACGGGGCTGCGGCGGTTGCGGCGGAACCCGATGGGGATGGCGGGCGTGCTGCTGGTCGGGCTGGTGGTCGTCGTCGCGCTGACGTGCGGGGCGGTGGCGCCGTACGCGCCGAACGACCAGTCGGCGATGATGGGGTACGGGGCCAGCAAGCCGCCCGCCTGGGCGCATTGGCTGGGCACGGACCGGCTGGGATACGACGTGCTGACGCGGGTGCTGCATGGGGCGCCGACGGCGCTGGCGGTGGGCTTGGGGGCGATGTCGATCGCGGCGTTCGTCGGCGTGCTGGTGGGGGGCGTCAGCGGCTATCTGGGCGGGCGGTGGGACGAGGCGCTGATGCGGTTCACCGAGTTCTTCATGGTCGTGCCGGTGTTCCTGGTCATCCTGGCGGTCGTGCGGCTGTTCGGGATCATCGTCGTGGGCACCTGGATGGAGCGGATCCCGCATCTGAGCCTGCTGACCATCATCGTGCTGCTGGGGGCGTTCGGGTGGCCGGCGATCGCGCGGCTGACGCGGGCGGAGTTCCTGCGGTTGCGCCACGCGGAGTTCGTGGAGGCGGCGCGGTGCATCGGGGCGACGACGCCCGACATCATCCTGCGGCACATCCTGCCGAACGCGATGCCATCGATCATCGTGGCCGTGGCGCTGGGGATCGGGGGGGCGGTGCTGGCGGAGGCGATGATCAGCTTCCTGGGGTTCGGCGACCCGAATGCGGTGAGCTGGGGTCAGTTGATCTTCTTCAACTACGAGAACCTCAAGATCGCGCCCTGGGCCTCGCTGGCGCCGGGGTGCGCGATCTTCGTCACGGTGCTGGGGTTCAACCTGCTCGCGGACGGGTTGTCGGACGCGTTCAACCCGCGGCGGCGGGCTTGAGCCTGTTGCAGGTCGAGGACCTTCGGGTCCAGTTCGAGACCGAGGCGGGGGTGGTGCGGGCGGTCGACGGAGTCGATTTCGCCGTGGGCGTGAACGAGGTGCTGGGGCTGGTGGGGGAGAGCGGGTCGGGGAAAACCATGTCCAGCCTGGCGCTGCTGCGGCTGGTGCCGAAGCCCGGGCGGATCGCAGGGGGGCGCATCCGGTTCGAGGGGCGGGACCTGCTGGCCCTGCCGGAGCGGGAGATGGCGGCGTTGCGGGGCGAACGGATCGCCATGGTGTTCCAGAACCCGGCCCATTCGCTGAACCCGCTGCTGACGATCGGCGCGCAACTGGGCGAGATCTTCCGCGTGCACAAGAAGGCGGGGCGGCGGGCGGCGGAGGAGCGGGTGGCCGGGCTGCTGCAACTGGTGGGCTTGTCGGACCCGCGGGCACGGATGCGGCAGTATCCGCACGAGATGAGCGGGGGGATGAAGCAGCGCGTCTGCATCGCCCGGGCGCTGCTGTGCGAGCCTTCGCTGGTGCTGGCGGACGAGCCGACGACGGCGCTGGATGTCACGATCCAGGCGCAGATCCTGGACCTGCTGGCCGATCTGCGGGTGCGGCTGGGGACGTCGATGGTGCTGGTGACGCACGACATGGGCGTGGTGGCACGGATGGCCGACCGGATCGTCGTCATGTACGCAGGGCGGGTGTGCGAGACGGCGCCGGCGCGGACCATCTTCCACGCGCCGCAGCATCCCTACACGCGGGCATTGCTGGAGAGCGTGCCCCGGGCCGACCGGGCGCGGCCGCCGGGGGCGGGGCGGGTGGTGCTGCCGGTGATCGGCGGGCGGTTGCCGGACCCGCTGCGGCCGCCCAGCGGGTGCCGGTTCCATCCCCGATGCCCGGAGGCGATCCCGGAATGCGCGCGGCTGATGCCGGTGGCGACGGAGGTGGCGCCGGGGCATGGGGTGAGCTGCATCCGCCGGGGCAGCGCTTCGGTGCCGGCATGAGCCTGGTGCGCGTGGAGGGGTTGGAGAAGCGGTATCCGGGGCCTCGGCGACTGTTCCGGCGGGCGGCGGCGCTTCGGGCGGTCGATGGGGTGTCGTTCACGGTGGAAGCCGGGGAGACGCTGGGACTGGTGGGGGAGAGCGGGTGCGGCAAGACCACGGTCGCGCGCAGCCTGCTGCACCTGGTGGCGCCGAGTGCCGGGCAGGTGACGATCGGCGGGACCGACGTGACGGCGGTGTTCCGCGGGGGCGTGCGGGCGCAGGTGCTGGCGGTGCGGCGGGCCGTTCAGTACGTGTTCCAGGATCCGTTCCTGGCGCTGAACCCGCGCTGGACGGTGGGGCAGGCGCTGGCGGAGCCGCTGCGGGTGCATGCGCTGCTGCCGGCGGCGGCGTGGCCGGTGCGGGTGGCCGGGCTGCTGGAGCTGGTGGGGCTGGATGGGTCGCACGGCGACCGGTATCCGCATGAGCTTTCGGGGGGGCAGCGGCAGCGGGTGGGCATCGCCCGGGCCCTGGCTGTCGAGCCGTCGTTCCTGGTGCTGGACGAGCCGGTTTCGTCGCTCGACGTGTCGATCCGGGCGCAGATCCTGAACCTGCTGGGGGACCTGCAGGAGCGGCTGGGGATCGCGTACCTGTATATCTCGCACGACCTCGCCTCGGTGCGGAGCGTGAGCCACCGGGTGGCGGTGATGTATCTGGGGCGGATCGTCGAGACCGGACCGGCGGATGCGCTGTTCACGGCGCCGCGGCACCACTACACGCGGGCGCTGCTGGCGGCGATCCCGGTGCCGGACCCGGATGCGGGGGGCGCGCGCGCGGTGGTGATCGGGGAGCCGCCGAGCCTGATCTCGCCGCCCACGGGGTGCCATTTCCACCCGCGCTGCCCGGCGGCGCTGCCGGTGTGCCGGGCGGTGGCGCCGGCGCTGTCGGGCGGATTCGCGTGCCATAATCCCGCCTGATATTCGAGGTCAAGTTCCCTTCCTAAGTGCCTAGAAACGCGCTATGGTGTGTTGAAACATTTGGAGGGGACCATGCGTCGCATCCTGGCTGCCATGATCTTTGCCTGGCCTGTTCTGGCGCATGCGCAGAGCGAGCAGCAGCAGCTTGTCGACCGTGCGACGCTGGCGGCGCAGGAGATCCTGAACAACCGCGACGGGACCGATGCGCAGGCGGTGCTGAAGCGGGCCCGGGCGGTGATGGTGTGCCCGCAGATCTTCCGGGCCGGGTTCCTGCTGGGGGGGCAAGGCGGAAGCTGCGTGCTGTCGGCGCGGGATGGGGCCGGGTCGTGGTCGTCGCCGGCGTTCTACGGGATGGGCGGGGGCAGCATCGGGTTCCAGGCGGGCATCCAGGATGCGCAGGTGATGCTGTTCATCATGAACGACCGCGGGCTGCAGGCGGTGATGGACAGCCAGTTCAAGCTGGGCGCGGATGCGAGTGCGACGTTCATCGACCTGGGCGGCGGGGTGGAGGGCGCGACGACAGCGGCGCTGCGGGCCGATATCGTGGGGTTCACGCGGGCGCGGGGGCTGTTCGCCGGGATTTCCCTGGGCGGGAGCCTGATGAGCACGAAGTCGGACTGGAACCAGGCGTACTACGGCCGTGCGCTGGCGGCGCAGCAGGTGGTGGTGCAGATGGAGGCGAGCAACCCGGCGGCGGACACGCTGCGGGAGGTGCTGATGCGGTATGGGGCGCAGGTGGCCCCGCCGGCGCCTCCGGCGCTTCCGGCGCCGGTGCCGATGGCGTCCAACATGGCGCCTGCCCCGGCCGGCCCGCCGCCGCGGGCGCCGGTGCAGCAGCAGACGCTGGCGCCGCCGCGGCGTTGAACGGGGGTCTTGCGCGGGCCTGCGGAGGGGCCTAGTAAGCGCGAACGGAGCGCGGGCGTAGCTCAGGGGTAGAGCACAACCTTGCCAAGGTTGGGGTCGAGGGTTCGAATCCCTTCGCCCGCTCCAGATGTACCAAGGAAAGCAGCATCTTTACCGACAGGCCCGTGAGGGTCCGGCGGAGCGTTGGAGTGCGTTCCGGGGACCAGTTGGGCAAAGCTGGGCAGAGTCCGCAGGATTGCGATCGCTCATGCACGCATTGACAGGCGGCGGACAGGGTCCGACCGCCCCGTCGCGCCCGCACAGCGCCCTTGGCATGCGGCGCCGGGGGCCATAGCGTCGGCCCATGAACGAATTCTCATCGGCGTGGTTGCGGCTGCGCGAAGCCGCGGACCGGCGGTCGAGAAGCAGCGATGTCGCCCGGGCGCTCGGCACGGCGTTCGCCGGCCGCAGCGCGGTCCGCGTGATCGAGATCGGCTGCGGCGCCGGGTCCAACCTGCGGGCGACGGCGCCGTCCTTGGGCGCGGATCAGCGCTGGCTTCTGCTCGACAACGACGCGGCGCTGCTGGACGAGGCCCGCGCGGCGCTGGGCGGCTGGGCCGATGACGCCGCGCCGGGGGCGGGCGGCCTGGTCCTGCACAAGGACGGCGCCAGGATCGCCGTCCGGTTCCGCCGCATCGATGCCGCCCATGACCCGGCCGGCCTGCTGGCGGAGGGCGCCGACCTCGTGACGGCCTCGGCGTTCTTCGACCTGGCGTCCGAGCGCTTCATCCGCGCGTTCGCCGGGGCCGTCATCCGGCAGCGCGCCGTGTTCCACACCGTGCTCACGTTCGACGGACGGCAGGGTTGGACGCCGGGCCACGCCGCCGACGAAGCAGTGCGGGCGGCGTTCGATGCGCATCAAAGCCGGGACAAGGGCTTCGGCCCGGCGGCCGGTCCGCAGGCGCACGCGATGCTTTGCCACGCATTCGCCGAAGCCGGCTATCGCGTCGTGGACGGCGACAGCGCCTGGCGCCTGGGCCCGGCCGACCGCGCGTTGATGGCGCAACTGAATGAAGGCGTCGCAGCGGCGGTTGCGGAAACAGGCATGCTCGATCCGGACACTCTCGCCGCGTGGCTGGCCTGGAGCCGGACGGGCGCCATCGTCGGCCATCGCGACCTGCTGGCGCTCCCGCCCTGACCGACCAGGACTGGACTAGGTCAGTCCGGCCTCGGCTGCATGCGTTGGAACACGCCGTCCTTGCGGATGAAGCGGTGGAACAGCGCCGCCCCGACGTGTAGCGCAACGACGGCCACCAGCGCGAATGCCGCGGCGGCATGCAGTTGCAGCACAAGTTCGCCGGCCGCCTTGTCCGGCCCGACGACCGCGGGCAGCGACACCAGGCCGAACAGGTCGAGCGCCGGATACAGTTGCACGCCGAACCAGCCCAGGATCGGCACGGCCAGCATCAGCCCATAGAGGGCCCGATGGGTGAGCCCGGCAACCCGCCGCTGCCAGGGCTCGGTCGTCGCCTCGGCCGCCGGGACGCCTTCCCGCAGCCGATACGCAAGCCGGGCGGCGACCAGGCCGAACAGGACGACGCCCAGCAGCTTGTGCGCGCTGTACGACCCGTTCGTCAGCCCGTCCCAGATGCCCATCCGGCTACCGCGCACGACCATGAACAGGCCAAGCGGGACCTGAAACGCCAGCAGCCCGGCCGTCCACCAATGGAACCGCCGGGCGATGCGGCTGTAGGTCGCTTCTGTTCGCATGGCCCGTGACGCTACACTGGCTGTCAGGCGACGGGAATCGGCATGACAGGCAAGCGTGGCACTTCCCCGATCGGCCGCTCGTTGCGGGTCTATCACGACAAGGCGCGCGCCGGACCGCTCGATGCCTTCCACCGCCGCTTCATCGGTCCCGGCGAGTTGGGGTTCGACGTCGGCGCCCATGTCGGCGACCGCACGGCCAGCTTCCTGCGTCTCGGCGCCCGCGCCGTCGCGGTCGAGCCGCAGCCGCGCCTGCACCGGCTGTTGCGGCTGCTGTTCCACAGGTCCCGGGGGGTTGCGCTGGCGCAGTCGATGGTCGGCGCGGCGGAGGGGCGCGGGGTGCTGTTCCTGAACGCCGGCAACCCGACCGTCGCGACCGCCAGCGCCGCTTTCATCGCCGCCGCGCGCGGCGCGCCGGGGTGGGCCGGGCAGCGTTGGGATGGCCGCGTCGCGGTGCCCGTGACGACGCTGGACGCGCTGGCGGCCGCGCACGGCGTGCCCGATTTCATCAAGATCGACGTGGAAGGCCACGAGGCGGACGCGCTCGCCGGCCTGTCCCATGCGGTCCGGACGGTGTCGTTCGAGTTCACGACCATCCAGCCGGAGGTGGCCGCGGCGTGCCTGCGCCGCCTGCTGGCCCTGGGCTACCGGGCGTTCAACGCGTGCCTGGGCGAGAGCATGGCGTGGGCGCACCCCGGCCCGCTCGACGGGACGGCGATGGCGGCCTGGTTGGCCGGGCTCCCGCACGACGCGAACTCGGGCGACGTGTACGCGACGCTGGACCCCGCACGCGTCACGGCGTCGTGAACAGGGTTTCCAGCAGATGCCCGCCGCGTTCCGCCTTGGCCGCCATGTAGCGCCGGTTCTCGGCCGTGACGGGGGCCAGCAACGGCGCCCGCTCCACGATCTCGATCCCGGCCCGGGCCAGGGCCGCGAGCTTCTCGGGGTTGTTGGTCAGCAGGCGCACGCGCCGGTATCCGAGCAGCCGCAGCATCTCGGCCGCGATCTCGTAGCGCCGCTCGTCCGGCCCGTAGCCGAGCATCCGGTCGGCGTCGATCGTGTCGAGCCCGGTGTCCTGCAGCGCATAGGCGCGCATCTTGTTGCGAAGACCGGTGCCGCGGCCCTCCTGGTCGAGGTACAGCAGCACGCCGCCCGATTGCAGCGCGTCGATGGTTTGCCGAAGCTGCTCGCCGCAGTCGCAGCGCAGGGAGCCGAACAGGTCGCCGGTGAGGCAGGCGGAGTGCAGGCGCACCGGGACCGGCTGGGCGGGATCCGGGTCGCCGACGACGACCGCCACCTGGTCGCGGGCCGATGCCCCCGAGCGGAACACGATGAAGCGGGCGGAGACGTCCGTCAGCGGCACGATGGCGGACGAGACGATCTCGAGCCCCATCGCAGCCTGGTCCGGACCGGACGAGGCGAGATCGAGCGCGCTGAGCCGCTGCACGGCGGGCGGGACCGAGGCGGGCACGCAGGGCGCGACCAGGGCCGCGGGCAGCAGGTGGGCGCGCTTGCACAGATCGAGCACGGTCGCCGCCGCGTGCGTCGCCGTTTGCACGGCCAGACCGTGCACGTCAACGTTGCCCGCAACGGCGAGGGCTTCGGCCGTGGCCTGCGTCAGGCCGGCCAGCGGGAGCGCCACGGGACCGGCGCTGCCGAGACCCATCGCCGCGGCCCGCTCGGCCGTCAGGACCAGGGCTGCCCCGGGCATGGTCTGAAACGTCGAGAACAGAATGGGCGACATCGTGTCCGAAGCCGCCGCCAGCAGCGGCGCGCCAGGCAGTTCCAGCAGGATCGGCCGTCCCGCCCGCAATTCCGCCACGGCCCGATACATGGCGATGATGTGCGCGTTGCTCATCAAGCCTGCTAGACCATCACAATTTGGTAGCACGTGGGTCTATCCCGTCAATTTGCAGCGAGACACATCTAGCGAATGGTGGAACACACGCAAGGGATCGTTGATCCGGCAGCCCGGGAGTGGGCGGATCTGCTGTCGCGCCGGCCAGCGCGGGGCGGGACGGACGCGAGCGCGTTCCACCGTCTCTATGGGCCCGTCGCCGGGGCGTCGTCCCTGGTCCTGGGGCAGCTCGGGCAGTCCCTGGACGGGCGGATCGCGACCGAGACCGGGCATTCGCACTACGTGAACGGGCGGGAGGCCCTGGTGCACCTGCACCGGCTTCGCGCGCTGGTCGATGCGGTCGTCGTCGGCGTCGGCACCGTGGCGGCCGACAATCCGCGCCTGACCGTTCGGCACGTGGCCGGCCCGAACCCCGTCCGCGTGGTGATCGACCCCGATGGACGGATGGATCGCGCCGCGCATCTGGCGACGGACGGCGCCGCGCCGACCCTGGTGGTGCACGCCGCTTCCGCCAGCGCGCCGCCGGGTGCCGGCGGCATCGTGCTGCCGCGGGGCCGTGACGGGTTCGCGCCACAGGACATCGTCGCCGCGCTGGCCGGTCGCGGGCTGCACCGGTTGCTGGTCGAGGGCGGCGCGCGCACCGTCTCCGCCTTCCTGGCGGCGGGGGCGTTGCAGCGCCTGCACGTGTGCGTCGCGCCGCTGCTGATCGGCTCCGGCCTGCCCGGCCTCACGCTGCCGGCCGTCGCGCGGCTGGACGGGGCGCTGCGGCCCCCCGCCGCGATCTATCGGCTGGGCGCCGACGTGCTGTTCGACCTCGACCTGGGCTGACCGTCAGAGCAGGCCGGCGACCAGCGCCGCGGCATCCGCCCAGCGCGGCAACGCGGCGCCGGCCCGGGCCGCCCCGTCCGCCAGCCGCCCCCGCAGCGCGGGGTCGCACAGGATACGGCGCAGCGCGGCCGCCAGGGCGACCGCATCCCCCGGCGGGACCAGAATGCCGGCGTCCGGAGGCACGACGTCCGGCACGGCGCCGGCGCGCGTGCCGACGACCGGCAGGCCATGCGCGAGCGCCTCGGCGAACGCCATGCCGTAGCCTTCGTAATGGCTCGCGAGCACGAACACGTCGGCCCGGCGGTAGAACGGCGCCGTGTCCGCGACCTCCCCTTCCAGCCGCACCCGGCGGCCGAACGCGGACCGGTCCAGCAACGCCCCGATCCGGCCGGCCTCCTCCGGCGCGTGCGCGGGGCTGCCCACGATGCGCAGCGTCCAGGCCAGGTCGCCCAGCCGCTCCAGCGCCGCCAGAAGCACGTCGTGGCCCTTGCGGGGCGTCAACGACCCCACGCACAGCAGCCGCACGGCGCGCCGGGACCCGGCCGCGCGCGGCGCCGGCCGCTCCTCGGTCCCCGGCAGCGCGACGACGATGCGCCCGGGCGGGACGCCGAACGACGCCACCAGCGTCGCCGCCGTGCGATGGCTGGTGACGACGACGGCCGCCGCATGCGACAGCGCCTCGGCCTCGTCGGCCGCAAGCCGGGCCTGCTCGGCGGCGGCGATCCCCGTCTCGAGCGCGAGCGGGTGATGCACCAGCGCCAGCAGGCGGAGCCGCGCGCCGGCCTGCTTCGCCAGCTCCGGCAGCGCGCCATAGGCCAGCCCGTCGATCAGGACGGGGCTGCCGTCCGGCAGGGCCGCGAGGCTGCGGACGGCGGCGGCCCGCTCCGCCGCCGTCGGGTGGGGGTAGCGGCCAGGCCAGCCCAGGTGCGCCACATGCAGGCCGCGCGCGCGCAGGGCCTGCATCAGCCGGCGGTCGTACTCGTAGCCTCCGGTCCGGGTGTCGAGGCCGCCGGGGATCGCGAAGTGCAGGTCCGGCATGGCGTCAATCGGGCAGCGCGGCCTCATACCAGGCCCGGGCGACATGGGACTCGCCCAGGGTCACGCGGATGCGGTCCAGCCCGGCCGCGTGCGGGCCGAGGCGGCCATCTTGGGCGGCGGCCGCCATAAGGCCGAAGATGTGCCGGGCCAGCACCTCGGTCGTCGTCACCATGCCGGCGAATTCGGGCCGCTCGTCCAGGTTCGCGTAGTTCAGCGGTTGCAGGCCGGCCTTCAGCGCATCCAGGGCGCGGCCGATATCGACCACGATCCCGTCCGCCCCAAGCTCCTGGCGGAAGAACGCGACATCGACGATGAAGGTCGCGCCGTGCAGGCCCTGCGCCGGGCCGAACACCTCGCCCTTCAGGCTGTGGGCGACCATGATGTGATCGCGGACTTCGACGGCGTACATGGGCGCTCCGATCAGGTGTAGGCGACCCTGTGGCACAAGGCGCCGGGCTGGCCAAGGATGGACGGCAGCGCCGCCGGCAGCGCGTCGAAGGCGGTGCTCGCCTCCAGCAGCGCCTCCAGCCGCGGATCGGCGGCAAGCGACAGCGCCAGGGCCAGCCGGCGCGGCAGGTCCCACCGGGCCCGGCGTTCCGGCGCGATCATGCCGACCTGCGACGCCCGCAGCATCAGCCGCTGGCTGTGGAACGCGCCGCCCAGGCCAACGGGGATGGTGCCGGCGCCGTACCAGCTCAGCTCGACGACCGTCGCCTCGGTGCCGGCCAGCGCCAGCGCCAGCGCCAGCCCGTCGGCCTGGGCGGAGGCGTGGAACACCAGGTCGCAGCCGGGAACCGCGTCGGGGCCGGGGGTGGCGAACGGGGTGCCGAGGCGCGCCGCAACCGCCCGCCGGGACGGGTCGATGTCGATGAGCTGGACGGCGCAGCCGGGGATGCCGGCGCAGAGCCAGGCGACCAGGCAGCCGATGACGCCGGCGCCGATGACAGCGATGCGGTCCCCGGGGCGGGGCGGGGCGTCCCAGGTGGCGTTCAGCGCCGTCTCGATCTGCGGCGCCAGCACCGCGCGATGGACGGGCACCCCGGCCGGGATGCGCAGCACGTCACGCGCGGGCACGGTGAACCGGGTCTGGTGCGGATGCAGGCAGAACACGTCCGTTCCCAGCCACGGCGCCGGCCCAGCCTCGACCCGGCCCGCGATCGCGTAGCCGTACTTGACCGGGAAGGGGAACGCGCCCTCCTGGTGCGGGCCGCGCATCCGCTGCCACTCGGCCTCCGGCACCCGGCCGGCGAACACCAGCGACTCGGTGCCGCGGCTGATCCCGCCGGCGACGCTGGCCACGCGCACCTCGTCCGGACCGGGCTCTGGCGCCGCAGCGTCCCTGATCTCCGCCTGGCCTGGCCCCGTGAACCAGAGCGCGCGTGCCCGTTCGCCTGTTCGCATGCTGCTGCCTCGTGCCCGCGGAGCCGCCGGGTTACGCTGAAATGGGTGTCGGTGGATAGAGATGCGGGCTGAAACGATGGTCGATCCGGACGCGGCGCTGCTCGGGCGGCGCACGCTGGTGTTCGCGCTGTGGGGGCTGAGCTGGGCGGGCCTGGCCGCCGGCATGGTCGCGGCGCTGGCCGGCGGCGCGTGGTCGGCGCCGCGCGTGCTGGTGCTCGCGCTGTTCCTGCTGGCGGCGCCCTGGTCGCTGCTGATGGTGTGGAACTCGCTGATCGGGCTGGTGATCCTGGTGACGTCGCGGGCCCCGGCCACGCTGGTGAACCCGGACCTCGCCGCCATCGGGCCAGGCACGCCCATCCAGGGACCCGTGGCGATCTGCGTCGCGATCCGCAACGAGGACCCGTCCCGGGTGCGCGTCCGGATCGACGCGATGCTCGGCAGCCTGGCGGGAACCGGCCGGCTGGACGCGTTCGTCGTCCACGTGCTCAGCGACAGCGACGCGGCGCACGAGGCGGCCGAGCGCGCGGCGTTCGGCGCCCTGGACCGCGTGCGGTACCGCCGCCGGACCAGCAACGAGGGATTCAAGGCCGGCAACCTGCGGGCGTTCGCACTGGCGGCCCGCGGCACGTACGAGCTGATGATCGTGCTGGACGCGGACAGCCTGATGTCGGGCGACGCGCTTGTCCGCATGGTCCAGGCGATGCAGGCGGCGCCCCGGGTCGGCATCCTGCAGACGCTCATCGTCGGCCGGCCGGCCGAGAGCGGGTTCGCGCGCGTGTTCCAGTTCGGCATGCGGCACGGAATGCGGACCCACACCGTGGGTGCGGCCTGGTGGCAGGGGCCGAGCGGGCCGTTCTGGGGCCACAATGCGATCCTGCGGGTGGGGCCGTTCGTCGATCACTGCGCGCTGCCGCTGCTGCCGGGCCGCCCGCCGTTCGGCGGCCCCGTGCTCAGCCACGACCAGGTGGAGGCGGTGATGATCCGCGCGGCGGGGTGGGAGGTTCGCATCCTGGCCGACGAGTTCGGCAGTTGGGAGGAGAATCCGCCGAACCTGCCGGACTTCATCCGCCGCAACCTCCGCTGGATCCAGGGCAACCTGCAGTACGTGCACCTGGTCGGGCGCCCCGGGCTGCGGCCGATGGGCCGGTTCCAGTTGGCCAACGCCGTGCTGATGTATGTGGGGCCGGTGGCCTGGACCGCGATGCTGGCCGTGTCGCTGCTGGGGGCGCTGCTGCCGGGCGGCGCCGGCCTGCCGGGGGTGGCGTTCGGGGCCTACCTCGTGCTGCTCGGGCTGGGTTTCCTGCCCCGGCTGTTCGGCGTGCTGGACGCGCTGTGCCGCCGCCGCTCGCGCCGGGCCTATGGCGGCGGGGCGCGCCTGGCGGCCGGGTGCCTCGCGGACGCGGCCGCGACGCTGCTGACGCTGCCGGTGACGATGGTGGCCGAGGCGGTGTTCGTGGTCGGCCTGCTGCTGGGCCGCCGCATCGGGTGGGACGCGCAGCAGCGGGACGACCGGGACGTGCCGGTTGCCGAGGCGCTGCGGATGCTGTGGCCGCAGACCGTGCTGGCCCTGGGCGGCGCCGCGATCATCGCCCATGCGGCGCCGGGTTCGTTCGGCTGGGCGGCGCCGGTGCTGCTGGCCTGGCTGCTCGCGGTTCCCTACGCGTGCCTGTCGGCCAGCCCGGCGTTCGGGCGCTGGATGCGGCGGCGCGCGCTGTGCGCCGTGCCGGACGAGTTCGATCCGGACCCGGTCCTGCGTCGGCTGGACCCGGCGCGCGTCACGGCGGCCACGGTGCGGCTGCCAGCCGGCTGAGCAGCGCAACCAGGCCCGCGGCCGAGCGGCTGACCAGGTCGGCGCCGAACGCCGCCGTGGCGCCGCCGGGGTCGCCGATGACGCCGCGCGGGTCGAGGTCGCGCGCCATCCACGCCCAGGGCGCCGGGCCGTCCGGCGCGAGCGGAAGCGTGTGCGGCGGCGGCGGCGCGACGGCGCCCCGATCGACCAGGTCCGGGCGGAGGTGCAGCATCACCGAGGTCTCGACCAGGCCGCCGTGCCAGTCGCGGCCGCCGCCGTCGGCCGGGCCGGCCAGGTCCTGCCAATGGGCGCGGGCGGCCAGCAGCCCGTGCTCGGCGCGCATCCGCATGGCGGCGATGGCGGCGACGGGCGTGTTGCCGCCATGGCTGTTCAGGATCAGCAGCCGCCGGATGCCGGCGCGCGCGGCCCATCCGCCCAGCTCCACCCAGCCGGCCGCGAGCCGGTCGGCGTCGAGCGAGAGCGTGCCGGGCCAATCGCCGTGCTCGACGGACCAGCCGACGCGCTGGACGGGCAGCACCAGGGCGTAGGCGTCGCCGGCCATGGCTTGCGCCGCCGCCAGCACGCCATCCAGGATCATCGCGTCGGTGCCGAGGGGCAGATGCGGGCCGTGATGCTCCGTTGCGGCCACGGGCAATACGGCGACGGCGCGGTCCGGCAGGGCTGCCGCTGCGCCGCCGCGCAGGTCCTCCCAGCGCGTGATCATGAGCCGGGGCGCCACGCTGCATGCTCCGTCGATGGCGGCGGCCGGGCGCCGCGTGTTTCAGCATAAAGCGGCCCGAGGCGTAGCGCCATGGGCTGTAAGATCGTAGCCACAGCTGCGGACCTCGACCGGTCTTCCCGACGTCGGCGACCAGGTCACGAAATTCTAGGGCGGGATGGCCGCTGCCTGGCCTGTTGTTTTGCGGTCATGTTCATGCGTCTGGGTGACGCAGCCCAGACGCATCATGATCTGGCGCCTTGTATCGATTTTCTGCTTTCCGACTCATGGGGTGTTTGATGGACATCGTGATCACTGCCGGGCCGTTCCGGTTCGGGGCGCGGTTCGAGGACGCGCAGTCGCCGAAGACGTGCGCGATGTTCCGGGGGCTGTTGCCGTATTCGGAGAAGATCATCCACGTGCGATGGAGCGGGGAGGCGTGCTGGATTCCGCTGGGTGGGCAGGAGTTCGGGGTGGGGTTCGAGGATCCCACGAGTTTTCCGGCGCCGGGGCAGGTGATCTTCTATCCCGGGGGGTATAGCGAGACGGAGATACTGATCGCGTACGGGCCCTGCCGGTTCGCGAGCAAGGCGGGGCAGTTGGCGGGGAACCACTTCCTCACGATCACCCAGGGGATGGAGAACCTGCATGCGCTGGGGCGGTTGACGCTGCTGGAGGGGGCGCAGGCGATCACGTTCGGAGGCTGATGCGCGGGTGGGGCGGGGTAACGTTTGGCAGCAAAATCAAACATCCGCTTCCTGCCTCATTGCGGTACCGTGCGGGAATGCGATGCGCTCGGACGATTACGTTGGTGATGATGGGGGGCGGTATGGCCCTGTCGATGCCGGCTTTGGGGCAGCCGGAGGTGGGGGCGTGTCCGCCGGGACAGGTTCGGGCGGCGATCGACTCGTACGACCTGACATGCCAGCCCGCACGCTCAGCGGCGGAGGCTGAGGTCGTGCCCCGGCGCGTGCGCCGGGGACCGCCGTTGCCGCCGGGCCGGCCGGACCAGGCGGGACCGAACGGTGTGGCGCGGGTTCAGGCCGAGGGGCAGGCGAACGGTGCATTGCACTTCGGGTTCGTGCGCGAGCGGCATGTGGAGCGTGCCCCTGCCGGGCAGGCCGGGCGCCTGCACGACGGTTTCGCGCGGGAACACCCGGCCGAGCACGCGCGCCATTTGGCTGCACGTGCGGCTTCGCTCCATGCCGCCGCGGCACCGGGGCATGTGCATTCGGCGTCGCTCCGCGGCGGGTTCGGGAGCCATGGCCATTCAGGGGGGGGCGGTCACGGTCACCCGGGCGGCGGATAGGGCGTGCGCCGGCGAGATCGCGGTCAGCCGGTTCGGGCTGCGATTTTCCGTTCGATGGCGTCCCAGATGTTCGTGGCGAGGTCGATGCCGTCGAAGCGTGCGAGTTCCTGCAGGCCGGTGGGGGAGGTGACGTTGATTTCGGTCAGGTAGTCGCCGATGACGTCGATTCCGGTGAAGAGCAGGCCGTGGTCGCGCAGATGCGGGCCGATGCGGCGGCAGATCTCGCGTTCGCGGTCGGTGAGGGCGGTTTTCTCGGGGCGGCCGCCGACGTGCATGTTGCTGCGGGCCTCGCCTTCGGCCGGGACGCGGTTGATGGCGCCCAGGGGTTCGCCGTCGATGAGGATGACCCGCTTGTCGCCGCGGCGGACGGCGGATTCGTAGCGCTGGATCATGAGGGGCTCGCGGGAGCGGGCGAAGTGCATCTCGAGCAGGCTGGCGAGGTTCTCGTCATCCGGCTTGATGCGGAAGACGCCGGCGCCGCCGTTGCCGAACAGGGGCTTGACGATGATGTCCCGGTATTCGGCGCGGAAGGCGCGGATGGCGTCGGTGTCCCAGGTGATCAGCGTCGGGGGCATCAGGTCGGGGAAGTGGGTGACCAGGAGTTTCTCGGGGGCGTCGCGGACGTGCTTGGGGTCGTTCACCACCAGGGTTCTGGGGTGGATGTGCTCCAGCATGTGCGTGGCGGTGATGTAGGCCATGTCGAAGGGAGGGTCCTGGCGCATCAGGACGGTGTCCATGCTGCCGAGGTCGAGCGTTTCGGTGGGTCCGAAGGCGTAGTGGTCGCCCGATTTGCGCTGGACGGTGACGGGGCGGGCGCGGGCGAGCAGGCGTTCGGTGCGGGCGCCGTCCGGGGATTGCCGGCCTTCGTGCAGGGACATGTGGCGGACTTCGTAGTGCCAGAGGCGGTGGCCGCGCTTCTGCGCCTCGAGCATGAGGGCGAAGGTGCTGTCGCCGTCGATGTTGACGGTTTCGATCGGGTCCATCTGGACGGCGACGTTCAGGGGCTTGGTCATCGGGGCCTCGTTCGTAGTAGCTGCTAGGTAGACGAGTTCGGGCGCGGGGGGGAGGGTGGATGGACTGGTTCGAGGGGCCGCTGCATCGGGCCGCGCAGATCCTGTCGCGCATGCTGGATCCTTGGATCGCGGCGCTGGAGCGCGTGGGCGTGCTGGTGCGGCAGCAGATGGACGCGATCGGGATCCCGTACGACTGGCAGTCGCCGATCATCACGGCGACATGGGTGATCGAGCTGGCGCTGGTGCTGCGGTTCTTTTCCGGGTGGTGGCGGCTGCTGGTGATCGTCGTTGCGGCGCTGACGCTGGCGAAGGCGTACGGGATGCTGCCGGGGGGTTAGACTAGCGGGCGGGATCGTGCTTCGCGCAGAACTCGGCGGCGCCCAGGGTGCGGATGTCGTGCATGGCGGTGCCGATGCTGGCGTGCGGCCAGTCCCACCAGGCGATGCGGTGCAGGGCCTCGATGACGGGTTCGGGGAAGCGGAGGCGGAGGATGCGGGCCGGGTTGCCGACGGCGATGGCGAAGGGGGGGATGTCCTTGGTCACGACGGCGCCGGCGCCGATGGCGGCCCCGGTGCCGATGGTGCGGCCGGCGAGGACGATGGCGCCGTGGCCGATCCATACGTCGTGGCCGATCGTGACGGGGCTGCTGCGGCGCCAATCGAAGAAGGCGGGGTCGTCGGGGCCGAGGCCGTAGGCGCTGCTGCGGTAGGAGACGTGGCTGAGCATGACGCGGTCGAGCGGGTGGTTGCCGGGGTAAACGCGGGTATGGGCGGCGATGGAGCAGAACTTTCCGATGGTGGTGTAGATGATGTCGCTGTCGTTCACGACGTAGGAGTAGTCGCCGAAGCTGCTTTCCGCGACCTTTGTGCGGGCGCCGACCTCGCAGAAGCGGCCGAAGACGGTGTCGCGCACGCTGGCGGTGCGGTGGATGTCGGGGGTTTCGCCGAGGTTCTTGGCGGAGGCGGGGTCGTTCATGGCGGTCCTTACAGGCGGGCCAGGTGCAGGCGCGCGCGACGTGAAAAGGCGTCGATGACGGTCACCATGCCGAGGATCATGAGCACGATGAAGCCCACCTGGTCCCAGTTGTTGAGGCGGAGCTGCTCGCTGAGTTGCAGGCCGATTCCGCCGGCGCCGACGACGCCGAGGATGGTGGCGGAGCGGGCGTTGCTTTCGAAGAAATACAGCACCTGGCTCAGGAGGACGGGGGCGACCTGGGGAATGATGCCATAGCGGATCTCGGCGAGGCGGCTGCCGCCGGTGCTGCGGATGGCCTCGGGCTGGCGGGGGTCGGCGGCCTCGATGGCTTCGCTGAAGAGTTTCGCCAATGTGCCGATGTCGGGGACGGCGAGGGCGAGGACGCCGGCGAAGGGGCCCATCCCGACGGCGGCGACGAAGACGAGCGCCCAGATGAGGGCGTCGATGCCGCGCAGCGCGTCCCACGAGCGGCGCAGGCCGAAGCGGAGGAGGCGGACGGGCATGAGGTTGGCGGCGCCCATGAGGGCGAGGGGGAGGGCGATGACGGCGCCGATGAGGGTGCCGAGGAGCGCCATGGCGAGGGTGGCGGCAAGGGCGCGGAGCAGGACGTCGAGCTGGCCGCCATGGCTGGGCGGGATCATGAACACAAGGAGGTCGCCGAGGCGCGAGAGTCCGTTCAGCAGCCGGGCCGGGTTCGCGTCCATGCGCCAGAGCCCGGCGATCAGAAGCGCGGTGGCGGCGGTCCAGGCGATGCTGCGGGTCATGCCGTGACCCGGCGGCGCAGCCATCCGCATACCACGTCCAGCGTCGCAACCATGGCCAGGATCATGAGGACGATGGCGGAGATGTCCTGGTACTCGAAGCGGCGGACGACGATATAGAGTTCCTGGCCGATGCCGCCGGCGCCGACGAAGCCCAGGACGGCGGCCTCGCGCACGTTGATCTCGAACCGGAGCAGCGCGTAGCTGACGAGACCGGGGAGGGATTGGGGGAAGACGCCGTAGCGCATGGTCTGGGACCAGGCGGCGCCGGTGGCGCGGACGCCGTCGATGGGGGACTGCGCGGCGTTCTCGTGCACCTCGGTGAAGAGCTTGCCGAGGGCGCCGGCGGAGTGGACGGCCAGCGCCAGGGCGCCGGGCAGGGGGCCGAGGCCGAAGGCGAAGACGAACATGAGGCCGAAGACCAGCACCGGGACGGAGCGGGCGACGTCCATGACGGTCCGGGCGACGCGGGCGGTGATGGGGCCCGGGGTGGTGTTGGCGGCGGCGAGGAGGCTGAGGGCGAGGGCGGCGGCGGCGCCGAGGACGGTGCCGACATAGCCGATGAGCATGGTGTCGAGCAGGAGGCGGCCCCAGAGGCGCCAGGCCCAGAACCACTCGGCGAGGTCGTCCAGCAGGGTGCTGGCGCGCAGGGTGGGCAGGGTGCGCCAGAGATAGTTGGCGACGCGGGGGAGGCCGGCGAGGAAGCGCTGAAGGTCGAGCTCGCTGGCGTGGGCGCTGAGGAGGATGGCCGCGAGGAGGGCGGCCGTCAGGGCGTAGGGCCGCCAATTACGGGGAGGGATGGGCGGCCCGGCGGCACGAGGTCCCCGGGTCAAGCCCGGGGATGACGTACTCACCGCTGTCAGGACCGCTTGCGGCGGCGTTCGGCCTCGTTGGCTTCCACGACGGCGATGACGTCGAGGTAGTCTTCGTGCTTGGCCGGGTTGAGGCCGGTGCCGCCGGAGCTGATGGTGGCGAAGGCGGCCGGATCGGCCTCGGGCATGGCCATGAGGGCGGCGGCGACGTCGGCGCGGAAGGCGTCGGGCAGTTCGCTGCGGATGACGAAGGGGGAGTTGGGGATGAGCGGGCTGGTCCAGACGATGCGGGTGGACCCCGGGGGGACCATGCCCTTTTCCTCCATGCGGTGGATGTTGCCGCGGCGTTCGTTGGACCAGAAGGTGGCGCCGGCGTCGAACGTGCCGTTGAGGACGGCGACGACGGAGAGTTCGTGGCTGCCGGAGAAGCCGGTGCGGCTGAAGTGGGTCGCGGGGTCGAAGCCCTGCTTCTTCAGGAAGTAGCTGGGGAAGGCGTAGCCGGACGTGCTGTTGGGGTCGGCGAAGGCGAAGGACTTGCCGCGGAGGTCCTCGATGGTGCGGTAGGGGGTCTTGGCGGGGACGAAGGCGATGCTGTGGTAGCCGTCCTGTCCATCGGCCTCGCGCACGCGCGCGATCGGGACGATGCGGTCGCCCATGACCTTGCGGGCGAGGGCGTAGCTGGCCGGGCCCATGGTGGCGCATTCGAGGTGGCCGGCGTTCAGCGCCTCGACGGTGCCGGCGTAGTCGGTGCTGCGGTAGACGCGGACGGGGACACCAAGGCGGGCGAGCATGTATCGCGACAGGTTCTCGTACCGGGCGACGGCGTCGCGGTCGTTTTCTGCGCTGGTGATGCCGAAGCGGATTTCCGGGATCTGCTTGGCCCAGCCGGGAAGGGGGGCGGGGGTGGGGGTGGGCTGCTGGGCGCGGGCGGGCAGGGCGGCGAGGAGCGGGAGGGCGAGGAGGGTTCGGCGGGTGGTCATTGCGCGCTGCTCCGGACGGGTGCCGGGGCGTAGCGCGGGGTGGTGGGGGGCGTGATGACGGTTGGGTGATGGTTCCGTGAAAGAGCGGGTCAGGCGAGGGCGTCGAGGAGGGCGGGGGCGAGGCCGGCGGGCAAGGCGCGGCGGACGACGCGGACATGGTCCCCGGCCGGGGCGGCCATGAGGCGGTCGCCCATTCGGACAAGGGCGTCCTGGGCCTCGGCCCGGGTGAGGAGTGCGGCCTCGACGTGGCCGCGGTCGAGCGCGTGGAGCAGGGCCGGGCCGTGCAGGGCGACGGTGCGGACGGCCATCGTCAGGGCGCCGGGGGCGACGCGGCCGGCGATGCGTACCTCGCCGACGTCGCCGCGCCAGGCGGCACGGGCGGGGAGGGGCAGCGCGGCGGCGAGGGGCAGGGCGAGCAGGTGGCGGCGGCGCATGGCGGGCTCCCGGGGGGTTGTTCCCGGTTCTAGATGGTTTCCCTCAGTTCAGGAACAGCTTGCCGGGGTTCATGATCCCGGTGGGGTCGAGTGCGGTCTTGATCTGGCGCATGACGGCGAGGGTTTCGACGCCGTGCTCGGTTTCCAGGAACTCGCGCTTGCCGATGCCGACGCCGTGCTCGCCGCTGCAGGAGCCGCCGAGGGCGAGGGCGCGGGCGACGATCTTCTTGTCGAGCGCCCATGCCTGGTCGAGGCCGTCCTGGCCCGGCGGCACCAGGATGACGGTATGGAAGTTGCCGTCGCCGACATGGCCGACGATGGGGGCGGTGAGGCCGGAGGCGAGGATGTCCCGCTTTGCGCCGACGATGAGCTCGGCCATGCGGGAGATGGGGACGATGGCGTCGGTGGCGATGCCCTTGTGGCCGGGCTTGAGGGCGAGGGCGGCCCAGTAGGCGTCGTGCCTGGCTTTCCAGAGCTTGTTGCGGGCCTGGGCGTCGGTGGCCCACTGGAAGCCCTGGGCGCCGTGGTCGGCGGTGATCTCCTGCGCGAGTTCGGCCTGTTCGGCGACGGCGGCCTGGGTGCCGTGGAACTCGAGCAGGAGGGTGGGGCTGGTTGTGTAGCCTTCGAGTTTGGAGAAGGCGATGCAGGCGCCCATCTGGACGTCGTCGATCAGCTCGATCCTCGCGATGGGGATGCCGGCCTGAAGGATGGCGATGACGGATTCGACGGCGCCCTGGAGGGTTTCGAACTGGCAGATGGCGGCGCTCATGGCCTCGGGGATGCCGTGGAGGCGGAGCTGGATCTCGGTGATGACACCGAGGGTGCCTTCGCTGCCGATCATGAGGTGGGTGAGGTCGTAGCCGGTGGCCGACTTGCGGACGCGCCCGCCGGTCTCGATGAGGCGGCCGTCGGGGAGGGCGACCTGGAGGCCGAGGACGTTCTCGCGGATCGTGCCGTAGCGGACGGCGGCGGTGCCGGAGGCGCGCGTGGCGCACATGCCGCCGATGGTGCACTCGCTGCCGGGGTCGACGGGAAAGAACAGGCCCTGATCGCGGAGGTGTTCGTTGAGCTGCTGGCGGGTGACGCCGGCCTCGATGCGGCAGTCCATGTCGGGGGCGTTGACCTGCAGGACGCGGTTCATGCGGGAGAGGTCGAGCGAGATGCCGCCGCGGACCGGGGTGACGTGACCCTCGAGCGAGGTGCCGGCGCCGAAGGGGACGACGGGGACGTGGTGCTGGTGGCAGAGGGCGAGGATGCGGGCGGCTTCCTGTCCGGATTCGACGAAGGCGACGGCGTCGGGGAGGACGGGGGGGTGGGTGTCCTCGCCGTGCGAGTGCTGTTCGCGGAGGGCGGCGTTGGTGGTGATGCGGTCGCCCATGAAGGCGCGGGCCTGGTCGATTACGGTTTCGGCGTGCATGGGGGTTGGGTCCTAGAAGCCGGTGAAGAGGACGTCGAGGGCGCGGATGATGTCGTCGTGATACTCCGCAAGCGAGCCGATCGGGCGGCCCAACTCGCGTTTCGGGACGGAGCCGAGCCTGTGCGTGACGAGGATGTGGGGGACGCCTTCGATCAGGACGAGCGGGTGGAGGTCCCTTATACGCTTCTCGAATTGAGCTTCGAGCATGATGGGGACGACGACGCGAAGGCCGAAGTCATCGAGGTGGACCGATTGCACATCCAGCACGAGCGCGCCGGCGGGTTGATACAAGTCGTATCGTGCCATCAGATCGGGCGGAACCGATCCGTGAACAATTCGTGCTGCTCATCCCAGCGGTTGATGGCTTCTATCGTTTCACGGTGGGCGTCCTTCCACTCTTTCAGGCGCTCGGGATCCCCTGGGGGCCGGGGGCGGATCCGGCGCCTGCTGCGCTGCTCGGCGGGTTCGGTGCCGGGGTCCGGCAGTGGCGGTCTTACGTCGTCCATCGCGTCCTCCTGGCGGGCATCCTAGCGCAGCGTCGTCGCTTCCGTCACGGGCGGGGAGAGGTTCAGGGAGCCTTCCAGGGTGTAGCCCCAGTCCAGCCGGGTCGTGCGCGCCCAGACCTGGCGGAGGTCGTAGAGCGGCACGGAGCAGATCTGAGCGGCGACCTTGCGCTGCGCCTCGGCCCACAACGCCATCTGCTTCGCGCGGTCGGGCTCCGAGCGCGCGGCGTCGATCTCGGCGTCGGCGGCGTCGCAGTGGGCGAAGTTGAGGTTCATCGTGGGTTTGCCTGGGGCGGCGCGGGAGAGGTACATGGCGCTGAGATAGGCGTCGGCGACCGGGAGGCGGGCGGCGCCGTAGAAGGTGATCTGCGAGAGGTCCTGGCGGATGCGGGCGTGGTAGGTCGCGTGCTCCACGACGTCCATCTGCAACGCGATGCCCGCGCGGCGGAGCTGGGATTGCACCACCTCCATGATGGGCAACTGGGCGGAGATGTTGCTGACGACGGCCTTCAGGGTAATGCCGTTCGGTTGCCCGGCTTCGGCCAGCAGGCGCTTCGCGGCCGCGAGGTCGGGCTTCGGCAGGTCGACCGGGATTTCGCCGAGGTAGCCGGGGGGGACCGGGGAGCGGCCCTGGGTCGCGACGTCGGGGCCGACGAAGCGGACGATGGCGGCGGCGTCGGTGGCCTGGGCGACGGCCCGGCGGATGCGGATGTCGTCGAGCGGCGGGGCGGTCCGGTTCAGGAGCAGGGTGCGGAACTCACCGGGGTTGAAGACGTCGACGGCGATGCCGGGCTGGGTTCGCATGCGCTCGACCCAGCGTTGTTCGCGGCGGCCGATCATGACGTCGATCTCGTTGGCGGTGAGCGCGAGTTCGCGGGTCTGGTCGCTGTTGAGGTAGCGCAGCTCGATGGCCCCGAGCTTCGGGGGGCCGAGGCGGTAGGTGGGGTTGGCGACGAGGGTTGCGGAACCGGTGGCGGAGGCCTTGAAGGCGAAGGGGCCGGTGCCGACGGGCGATTGGGCAAAGCCGGGGGCGTCGGCCAGGTGGGCGGGGACGATCATGCCGCCGTGGTAGTTGGCGACCAGGCTGGGCAGGCTGGGCACGGGGCGGCGGAGCACCAGGCGGACGGTCATCGGGTCGGGCGTGTCGATGCTCGCGACATCCGAATAGTCGCCGGAGAAGCTGCTGCGCTTGGGGTCCGCGGCGCGGCGGAGGGAGAAGGCGGCGTCCTCGGCCGTCAGGGGCTTGCCGTCGTGGAAGGTGACGCCGGGGCGGATGCGGAAGGTCCAGGTGAGGCCGTCCGGGGTGCTTTCGACGGATTGGGCGAGGTCGGGTTCGAGTTTGGCCGGGTCGGCGGAACCGGGGGGAAAGCGGAGGAGGGCGGCGAAGATCCAGCTTACGGGGGTGATGTCCTCGGTCGCGGTCGCGCGGTGCGGGTCGAACGTGGCGCCCTGCTGGCCGGTGAGGCCGACACGCAGGGTGGGCCCGGGCGCGGGCTGAGCGGCGGCGGGGAGGGCAAGGAGCAGGAGGGCGAGGAGGGGTTTCCACATGCTTGCAGCGTGCCGGTTGCGGGGGCAGGCTGTCCAGCATGGCGGATGGCGCATTCGATGTGCTGGTGATCGGCGGCGGGATGCTGGGCAGCGCGATCGCGTATGGCTGCGCCATCCGGGGTGCGCGGACGCTGCTGCTGGACCAGGGGGACGTGGCGCTGCGGGCGGCGCGGGGGAATTTCGGCCTGGTGTGGAGCCAGGGGAAGGGCGTGGGGATGCCGGCCTATGCGGCCTGGACGGCGCGGAGCCTGGATTTGTGGCCGGGGTTCGCCGAGTCGATGGGCGGGGCCGCGGGGCAGGATATCGGGTACGCCAGGCCCGGGGGCCTCGATTTCATCGTCGGGGACGAGGAACTGGAAACGCGGCGGGCGAAGCTGCACCGGATGCATAATGATCTCGGTGGGCCTTCGACACCGGTCCAGTGGCTGGACCGGCGGGCGCTGGAGGCGTTGCTGCCCGGGTGCCCGCTGGGGCCCCGGGTGCTGGGCGCGACGTATGCGCCGGCGGATGGGCATGTGAACCCGTTGCTGCTGTTGCGGGGGCTGCATGCGGGGTTCCGGGCAGCGGGGGGCGTGCATCGGCCGGGGACGGATGTGGCGGGCATCGAGGCCGGGTTCGTGGTGCGGACGGGGGATGGGGCGGCGTTCTCGGCCGCGCGGGTGGTCGTCGCGGCGGGGTTGGCGACGCCCGGGTTGGCCGCGATGGTGGGAGTGGACATGCCGGTTCGGCCGGTGCGGGGGCAGAACATAGTGACGGAGCGGGTGGCGCCCATGCTGCCAATGCCGGCGAGCGCGATCCGGCAGACGGCGGAGGGGGTCGTACAGATCGGGGTGAGCCACGAGGAAGGCACGTTCGACCCGGCGACGTCCGTAGCGGTCCTGGCGCGGATGGCCAAGCGCGCGATCGAGGTGCTGCCGCCGCTGGCGGGGGCGCGGATGGTGCGGAGCTGGGGGGCGCTGCGGCCGATGACGCCGGACGGGTTCGCGGCGTATGGGCAGTCGGCTTCGATGCCGGGGGCGTTCGTCGCGGCGTGCCATTCGGGGGTCACGTTGTCGGCGGTGCATGCCGGGCCGTTGGCGGAAGGGGTGCTGGCGGGGGCGTTGCCGGCGGTTTTGGCGGAACTGGGTCCGGAGCGGTTTCGTGTTCAGGCGCAGTGAGGCGGGGGATGTGACCGTGTTCTTCGACGGGGCGCCGGTGGCGGCGCGGTCGGGGGAGAGTGCGGCCGCGGCGCTGATCGGGGCGGGGGTGCTGGCGACGCGGCGGACGGCGGTGAGCGGGGCGGCGCGGGGGGCGTATTGCATGATGGGCGCGTGCTTCGACTGCTTGGCGGTCGTGGATGGCGCGGGCGGGGTGCAGCTTTGCCTGGTGCCGGTGCGGGAGGGGATGCGGATCGAGACCCAGATGGGGGCGCGGGCGCTGTCGGGGGACGAGGGGTGACGGACCTGGTGATCGTGGGGGCCGGGCCGGCGGGGCTGGCGGCGGCGGTGGAGGCGCGCGGACATGGGGCCTCGGTGCTGCTGCTGGACGAGGGGGCGGGGCCGGGGGGGCGGGTGTGGCAGGCGATCGAGGGGCGGGCGGCGACGTCCCGGGACGATGTCGGCGCGAAGCGGGCGGTGGCGGCGTTCCGGGCTTCGGGGGCCGAGGGAAGGTTCGGGGCGACGGTTTGGGCCGTCGAGGGGCGGACGGTGTTCTGGAGCGAGGCGGGGTCTGCGCATTCCGTACTCGCCGGAGAAATTTTGTTGGCGACCGGGACGACGGAGCGGCCGGTGGCGGTGCCGGGGTGGACGCTGCCGGGGGTGATGACGGTGGGGGCGGCGCAGATCCTGCTGAAGACGGGGAGGCTGGTGCCCCGGGGGCGGGTGTGGCTGGCGGGGCAGGGGCCATTGCTGCTGCTGTATGCGGTGCAGGCGCTGGACGCGGGCGGGACGATCGCGGGGGTGCTGGATCTGTCCGGGGGGCGGATCGTGCCGGGGGCGGTCGGGGGGGCGCTGCGGTCGCCGGGGGCTATGGCGAAAGGGGTGGCGTGGCGCCGGCGGATCGCGGCCGCGGGGGTGCCCTGGGTGCATGCGTCGGGGTTGCAGGCGTGGGGGGATGGGCGGCTGGAGCGGATCGGGTTCCGGACCGGGGGGGTGGCGCGGATCGAGGACGCGGACGGGCTGCTGCAGCATGACGGGGTGATCCCTTCGGTGCAGATCAGCCGGGCGCTGGGGTGCGCGCATGAGTGGGACCGGGCGCAGCGATGCTGGCGGCCGGCGGTGGACCGTTGGGGATTGAGCTCGGTGCCGGGGGTCGCGATCGCGGGGGATGGCGCGGGCGTGGGCGGGTGGGAGGCGGCGATGCTGTCCGGGCGGATCGCGGTGCTGGGGGCGCTCGCGCGGCTGGGGCGGATCGATGCGGGAACGCGGGATGCGCTCGCCCGGCCGGCGATGGTGCGGCGGGCGCGGCGGATGGCGCTGCGGCCTTTGTTGGACGGGCTGTATCCGCCGCTGGAGGGGGCGATCGCCGACGCGACGGTGGTGTGCCGGTGCGAGGAGGTGACGGCCGGGCGCGTGCGGGAGGCGGTGGGGCTGGGGTGCCTGGGGCTGAACCAGCTGAAGTCGTTCACCCGGGCGGGGATGGGGCCGTGCCAGGGGCGGATGTGCGGCCCGACGATCGCGCGGGTGGTGGCGGAGGCGCGGGGCGTGGCGCAGGAGGAGGTCGAGCCGTTGCGGATGCGGTTCCCGACGAAGCCGCTGACCCTGGGCGAGTTGGCGGCGTTGGATGGCTGAGCGCGCTGTCGTCGTCGGTGGGGGGCTGCATGGGCTGGCGACGGCGCTGCACCTGGCGCGCATGGGGTGGGCGGTCACGGTGCTGGAGCGGCGGCATGTCGGGCGGCACAGCAGCGGCATCAATGCGGGCGGCGTGCGTCGGCTGGGGCGCGACCCGGCGGAGATCGGGCTGAGCCAGGCGGCGTTCGAGCTGTGGCAGGACATGCCGGGCCTGGTGGGCGACGATTGCGGGTTCCGGCCGACGGGCCAAGTGCGGGTGATCGAGAACGACGCGGACCAGGTCAAGATGGAGGCCCGGGCGGCGCTGACGCGGTCATTGGGGTGGGAGCACGAGGAGCTGGTCGATCGGGCGGAGGTGCGGCGGCTGCTGCCGGCGGTGGCGCCGCACGTGCAGGCGGCGCTGGTGACGCGGGCGGACGGCTCGGCGGACCCGGTGCGGACGGTGATGGCGGTGCGGGCGGCGGCGGTGGAGGCCGGGGCGGTGCTGCGGGAGGGGGTCGCGGTGCTGGGCGTGGCCCGGCGCGGGGATGCGCTGGTGGTGGAGACGTCGGCGGGGGCGTTCGAGGCGGACCGGGTGGCGAACTGCGCCGGGGCGTGGGCGCGGGATCTGGCGGCGCTGGCGGGCGACACCATCCCGTGCGGGGTGAAGGCGAGCATGATGATCGTGACGGAGCGGCTGCCGCGCTTCGTGGAGCCGACGGTGAGTTGCGCGGGGCGGGCGCTGAGCTTCAAGCAGACGGATGCGGGGACGGTGGTGATCGGGGGCGGGCTGCAGGGCAGCGCGGATGCGGGAGCGGAGCGGAGCGTGGTGGATTTCCGCAACCTTGCCGCGGGGGCGCGGACGGCGGCGGAGGTGTTCCCGGCGGTGCGGGGGGCGCGGATCGTGCGGACGTGGAGCGGGATCGAGGCTCGGACGCCGGACCAGGTAGGGGTGTTGGGGGAGAGTGCGGCGTGCCCGGGGCTGTTCCACTCGTTCGGGTGGTCGGGGCATGGGTTTCAGCTGTTCCCGGCGGCGGGGCGGGCGGTGGCGGAGCTGATGGCGCGGGGGCAGACGAACCTGCCCATCGCCGGGTTGAGCCCGGCGCGCTTCGGGGTAACGGCGTGACCGTACTGGACGTGCAGGGGCTGCGGACGGAGTTCCGGATCGGGGGCGGGTGGTGTGCCGCGATCGACGGGGTGTCGTTGGCGCTGGAGTCGGGGGAGACGCTGGCGCTGGTGGGGGAGAGCGGGTGCGGCAAGTCGATGACGGCGCTGTCGATCATGGGGCTGGTGCCGTCGCCGGCGGGGCGGATCGGGGCGGGGCGCATCCTGCTGGATGGGCAGGACCTGGTGGGGCTGCCGGAGCGGGCGATGGAAAAGCTGCGCGGCAACCGGATGGCGATGATCTTCCAGGAGCCGATGACATCGTTGAACCCGGTCATGACGATCGGGGCGCAGGTGGCGGAGAGTTTGCGGATCCATCGGGGGATGTCCCGCGCGGAGGCGAACCGGGCGGCGCTTTCGGTGCTGGAGGAGGTGAAGATCCCGTCGGCGGCGGCGCGGTTCAACGATTATCCGCACCAGTTCAGCGGGGGGATGCGGCAGCGGGTGATGATCGCGCTGGCGCTGGCGTGCGAGCCGGCGCTGCTTTTGGCCGATGAGCCGACGACGGCGCTGGATGTCACGATCCAGGCGCAGGTGCTGGGGTTGCTTGCGGATTTGAAGGACAAGCACGGGATGGCGATGCTGTTCATCACGCACAACCTGGGCGTGGTGGCGCAGATCGCGGACCGGGTGGCGGTGATGTATGCGGGCCAGGTGGTGGAGCAGGCGGACGTGCACGCGGTGTTCGCCCGGCCGGCGCATCCGTACACGACCAGCCTGTTCGCCGCGATCCCGCGGATGGACCGGGACGGGCAGGACCTGGCGGCGATCCCGGGGCGGGTGCCGCAATTGGACGCGATGCCGGCCGGGTGCCGGTTCCAGCCGCGATGCGGGATGGCGCGGGCGGGGTGCGAGTTGCCGCAGGTGCTGGCGGAGGCGGGACCGGGGCATCTGGCGCGGTGCCATGTGGCGACGGGTGTGTTGGAGATGGCGGTTGCAGACGCGTGAGCGGGCGACGATACGATCGCGGCGACCGGAAGAAGCATATCGGCGTGCAGGATGTGCCGGTCGTCGACATCGATCTCCGGTCGCGAGAACGGGTTGGTCGATGTCCGAAAGGCATGGCACCCGATCGGCGACAGAAGTTGCTGGACGGTGCGATCGGGCACATCACGACGGAACCCTACAGCGCTGCCTTTCCGAAGCGGCTCTATGCCGTAGACATGGACGGCACGATCTACACGGCTCAAACCACCAATCCTGGCGACAGCTATCACGGGTATCCCTATGCTGGACGCATGGGTAAGCGCTTGATTGCCGCCTTGCGATGCGTCGCCATCCAGCAGGGGTGCGAGCCGGCTTTCGATGCTTGGCTCGATGATCATATCGAAATCGGTGGGCCACCAGACCTATGAAGTTGGCGTTTGAACAGGAGGTGCGAGACGACGGGACGATCCAGTTCGCAATCCTGGATGGGGACGATGTGCTGTGGCCGCATCGGTTCAGGGACGATGGGTGGTCGGACTTCGAGCCGGAGGACGTACTTTCATATCTGAGCGACGCCTGGCCGTCGTTGCTGCTGTCGCAGAGTTGGCCTGTGATCTTCGATCCCGAGCAGGAGCCGCGATCGATGACAGGCCTGCTACGGGCTGCCGATGAGCGGTGGGAGCAGGGCGTCGTTTCCGATGCGCAGATCGGCGCCGAAACCGCCGAGATCGATGCATTCCTCTACCGGCACGATCTCGCGTCGATGAAGTATGGCGCGGGCCTGCCCTCGTTCTACGTGCTTCGACAGGGCACGACGATCCGGATCGAGACGGGCGCGCAGGTATTTGAAGCACTGCCGTTCGAGCCATTCCGCGCATCGCTGGAGAAGCTTGGCCTGTTGGCCGAGATGCTTGTGCGGCGGCGGGACTCCCTCTCGGGGCGGGGCGTTGCGGAACGATGGGCGCGCCGGGATATCGTCGAGCCGATGGCAGCGACGGCCTTGATCTCCGCTTTGACCCGGCCGGACCTGGATCATCTGCCCGACATCTCCGCGACCTTGTTTCCCGTCCTTGCAGGGCGGTCATTGACCGAGATCGCAAACGACAACGCGACCCCGGTTCTGGCGGTGGCCCGCAGTTCGGGAGGGCTCGGGCCTGCGGGGCTTCTTGCCGCTCTTGATGCGCTGCGGTCGTTGCCGGACGGATGCTCGACAATGCTGTCATCGCGGCGGCGAGCGTTGCTGCTGGCGCTTCGTGGGACACACACGCCATTGGAGCAGGGGGTTCGCGCGGCCAATCTGACCCGGGACTGGCTTGGGCAGCGCCAAGGTACGGCCATCGATCTCGACGCGCTGTCTGCCCGGCTGGATGTCGCGATTGTTCGTGAAGAGAAGCTGGATCGCCGGATCGATGGGTTGGCGTCCATAGGGCCCAATCATGGGCCCGCAATCGTCCTCAATGTAAACACCTTGAGGCGAGGGTCGACAGAGGAAGACCTGGAGCGGGCTCTGCGCTTCACGTGGGCCCATGAACTCGGGCATTTGTTGTTGGATGGGGATGACTGGCCCGCTCTAATCGATGCAGCGCGCCAGAGGGTGCCGCGGGCGATCGAGACCCGGGCCAATGCCTTTGCCGCCTATCTCCTCCTCCCGATTGGCGAAGCCTACCGGCGGATCGAGCATGTCGCGGCGCCGCTCGATTGGGCGGAGATGGAGCCGCTGTTGAACGGGATCGGGTCTGATTTCGGGGTGACGCGGATATTGGCCTCTCGGCAGGCAGCGCGGGGCGCTCCTGGCCCGAAACGGCGAGCACTCGAGGATCTGTTTCGGTTGCATGTCGCGAACTTCGACGGCCGGGGTCGCTGACGGTTTGCATCAGGAGGCGTATTTTGCTTGAGGCGCGGGATCGGGTGGTGATGGTGTCGGGCGCCGCGCGGGGGATCGGGCGGGCGGTGGTGGAGCGGCTGGTCGCTTCGGGGTTCCGGGTTTCGGCGGGCGTGCGGGACGCTCGGGGGCTGGTGGCGTCCGAGCGCTTGATGGTGCAGCGATACGACGCGGAGAGCGTGGCGAGTGCCGAGGCCTGGGTGGAGGCGACGGTGTCGCGGTTCGGGGGGGTGCATGGGCTGGTGAATGCGGCGGGGATCAATCCGAAGTTCATGGTGACGGACGCGGACGAGACGGCGCTGGACCAGCTATGGGCGGTGAACGTGAAGGGACCGTTGCGACTGGCGCGGCTGGCGCTGCCGTATCTGCGGATCTGCGGGACGGGGCGGATCGTCAACGTGGCGTCGTTGAGCGGGAAGCGGGTGCCGAACCCGAACGCCGGGTATGCGATGAGCAAGTTTGCCGTCGTCGCGCTGACGCATGCGCTGCGGCGGGAGGGGTTCGAGGACGGGGTGCGGGCGACGGCGCTGTGTCCGGGATTTGTCGAGACGGACATGACGATGGGGGCGCAGTTCCCGCGGGAGCAGATGACGAAGCCCGGGGATCTGGCCGAGCTGGCGGAGATGTTGCTGTTGCTGCCGAACACGGCCGTGGTGGCGGAGTTGCTGGTGAATTGCCGGCTGGAGCATACGCTGTAGGGCGTGTTTTTGCGGTCGGTGGAATGCCGAAGGGGCATTCCACCCTACGTTTCCCGGGCAGTGCGCGCGATGTGGTCGGCGAGGCGCAGGGCCAGGGCTTGCAGGGTGTTGGTGGGGTTCACGGCGCCGGCGGTGACGAACAGGGAGCCGTCGGCGATGAAGAGGTTGGGGACGTCGTGGGTGCGGCCGTGGGGGTCGCAGACGGAGCATTCGGGGTCGGTGCCCAGGCGGGCGGTGCCCATGAGGTGGAAGCCGGCGTCGCGGACGAGGGGGATGGACTCCTGGCGGATGGCGCCGGCTTCGGTGAGCAGGGTTCTCGCCTGTTGCAGGCCCCAGTCGAGAGCGCGTCTCGTGTTGTCGCCGACCGTGTAGGCCATGGCGGGGGCGGGAAGGCCGTCGCTGTCCTGCAGGGTGGGTGAGAGGGTGACGCGGTTGTCTTCGTCGGGCAGGTCGTCGGAGCAGATCGAGATCGAGAGGGTGCGGTCGAACCGGTCGGTGAAGCGGGGGCGGTGGGCGGCGCCCCAGGGGAGACGGGCGCCGCCGCCGCCCAGCGCGGTCATGGCCGGGCCGAGGGAGCGCATGACCTGCAGCTTGATGCCGCGGACGAAGCCCCGGGCGCGGTCGGTCTCGTAGAACTCGTGGCTGGTGATCGCGCCGGCGGAGATGCCGCGGTGGCCGCCGATAGGGTCCTCGAACTCGCCGATGACCCGGCCTAGCGGGTGCAGCATCAGGCGGCGGCCCACCAGGCCGCTGCTGTTGGCTAGGCCGTTCGGGTGGCGGCCGGAAGCGGAGAGCAGCAACAGGCGGGGGGTGCCGACGCCGTTGGCGGCGACGACCACGGCGTGGGCTCGTGTCATGCGGCGGAGGCCGGCGCGGTTGATCCAGACGGCGCCGGTGGCCCGGCCCTGCGCGTCGGTCGGGATTTCGGCGACGCGGGCGCCGGGGATCAAGCGGACCCCGGCGGCGATCGCGGCGGGCCAGTAGGTGACGTCGACGCTGGCCTTCGCGCGGTGGTGGCAGCCGATCTCGCAGGGGCCGCAGTGGACGCAGGCGCCTCGGCTGGGGCCGTGGGGTCCGGTGTTGATGCCGATGTCGGCGGGCCACCAGTGCCAGCCCAGACGGTCGAGCGCGTCGGTCATCCGGCGTTCGGTGGGCAGGAGCGGGGCGGGGGGCAGGCAGGGGGCGTCGTCGTCGGGATAGTCGGTGGAGCGGGGGTAGGCGGGGCTGCCGGGGAGGCCGGCGACGCCCATCATGCGCTCGTTGAGGGCGTAGTATGGAGCCAGGTCGGCGTAGGCGAGGGGCCAGTCGTCGGCGACGCCGTCCAGGGTGCGGACCCGGAAGTCGGAGGGATGGAGGCGGGGGAGATGAGCGGACCAGAGCACGGTGGAGCCGCCGACGCCGTTCCACATGAGGGGCCGGATGGGGCTGTGCGTGTCGTCGACGGGGTGGTCGGCGGGGCTGCTGCGGCGGTTGGGGTTGGGGTGCCAGTCGGCGGTGCGGCGGCGCTCCCAGGCCGGGTCGCTGCCGGGGCCGGTTTCGGGCGGGGTCCAGCCACCCTGTTCGAGGCAGATGACCCGGATGCCTCGTGTCGCGAGCCGCCAACTGAGTGCCGCGCCTGCTGCCCCGGCGCCGATCACGAGCACGTCCGTCGTCATGGAGGGAGTGTCGCAGTTGGCTGGTTGACCTGACAAGAGGATTGCTGGTGAGGTTGGGCGTCGGAAGGATGGCGCCATGCGGGATGAGGGGTGCGACGTGGCTGTCGCGGGCGCCGGGGCGTCGGGGCTGGCGGTGGCGTGGAGCCTCGCGCGGCGGGGCTTCCGGGTGGTGGTGCTGGAGGCGGGCGCGGTCGTGGACCAGCTGCAGGCGCCGAGTCTGGGGATGGATTGGGAGCGGGCGTTGCAGACCCGGTTCCATCCGGACCCGAACGTGCGTCGGCTGCCGGGGGATTATCCGGTGGGGGTCGCGGGGACGGCGATACGGCCGGCGACGTACAGCGGGGTGGGGGGAGCGACGCTGCGATGGGGCGCGCATTTCCCGCGGTTGCGGCCCAGCGATTTCCGGGTGCGCAGCCTGGATGGCGTGGCGGAGGATTGGCCGATCTCGTATGGGGATCTGGAGCCCTGGTTCGCGCTGAACGACGGGATGATGGGGGTGGCGGGCATTGCCGGGGACCCGGCCAATCCGCCGCGGGGGGCGCGGCCGATGCCGCCGTTGCCGTTGGGGCCGGGTCCGTTGCGGCTCGCGCGGGCGTTCGACGGGTTGGGGTGGCATTGGTGGCCCTCGGATTCCGCCATCTGCACGTCGGCGCGGGAGGGGCGGGGGGCCTGCAACAATTGCGGGCCGTGCGGGGTGGGGTGTCCGCTTCTGTCGCGGGCGTCGGCGGATGTCGCGTATGGGCGGCCGGCGGTGGCGGCTGGGGCGGAGATCCGGACCGGGGCGCGGGTGTTGCGGGTGGAGCTGGATGGGGCCGGGCGGGCGGCCGGGCTGCTGTATGCGCGCGGGGGGGAGCGGCGGGTGCTGCCGGCGCGGGCGGTGGTGGTCGCGGCCAACGGGATGGGGTCGGCCCGGTTGCTTCTGGCGTCCGCCGGTGCGGGGCATCCGGACGGGCTGGGGAACGCGTCGGGGCTGGTGGGGCGGAACCTGATGCACCATCCCACGGCGATGGTGACGGGGGTCTTCCCCGAACGGCTGGACGGGCATCGCGGGCCGTTCGCGTGCGCGTTGTTCTCGCAGGAGTTCGTCGAGACGGACCGGACGCGGGGATTCGTTCGGGGGTATCAGATGCAGGCGACGCGGGGCGGCGGGCCGGTGCAGACGGCGCTGGGGGGGTATATGGCCCGGGTGCCGTGGGGGCGGGGGCACCATGACGCGTTCGCGGCGACGTTCGCGCATAGCGTGAGCCTGACGGTGACGACGGAGGACCTGCCGGATCCGGAGAACCGGGTGACGCTGGACCCGGCGCTGCGGGACGCGGACGGGATGCCGGGGGCGGCGCTGCGGTACCGGGTGGGGGAGAACACGCGGCGGATGCTGGAGCACGGGATCGCTCGGGCGGGGGACGTCCTGCGGGCGGCGGGGGCGGTGCGGCTTTCGGTCAATCCGTTGGTGGCGGCGGGGTTCCATTTCCTGGGCACGACGCGGATGGGGGTGGATCCCCGGGCGGCGGTGACGGATGCGGCGTGCCGGGTGCATGGGGTGCCGGGGCTGCTGGTGGTGGACGGCGGGGTGTTCGTGACGGCCGGGGCGGTGAACCCGACATCGACGATCCAGGCGATCGCGCTGCGGGCGGCGGATCTGTTGGCGACGCGGATGGAGGAGGCGGCATGACGGACGTGATGGCGGAGCTGCTGGCGACGGTGTTGCCCGGGGACGGGGACTGGCCGGCGGGTGACGTCGTGCTCGGGCAGGTGCGGCGCGAGTTGGAGGGAGCGCCGGACGTGGCGATGGCGATGGGGGCGGTGTCGGGGGCTTTGCCAGCAGGGTTCGCCCGGGGGGACGAGGCGGCGGTGCGGGCGGTCGAGGCGGCTTTGCCGGGGGAGTTCGAACGGGTGGTTGGGGTCGCGTATCTCGCCTACTACACCGACCCCGGGGTTCGGGGGGTGATCGAGCGGGTCACCGGCTACGCGGCCCGGCCGCCGCAGCCGTTGGGGTATGCGTTGGCGCCATTCGATGAGGGGGTGTTGGCGGTGCAGCGGCGCCGGGCGCCGTTTTGGCGGGATCCCGGGGATTCGGTGGGTTGAAGCACCCACCCTACTGGGTGAGGAAGGCCTTGAAGCGTTGGGCGACTTCGTGGGGGGGGATGGTGGGGCGGCCCAGGCCCTTCATAGACCCGGGGCGGATGCGGGCGTGGATGAGGGTGGGGCCCGGGCTGGCCAGGGCTGTGCGGAAGGCGGCATCGAAGCCCGGCGCGTCATCGACGGCGTGGGCGGCGCGGTAGCCGCAGGCGAGGGCCAGGGTGGGGAAGTCGACGCCCGGGGAGACGGTGGCCTGGCCGCCGGTGCTGTCGTGGACGCCGTTGTCGAGCAGGATGTGGATGAGGTTTGCGGGGGCCTGGGCGCCGATGGTGGCGAGGGTGCCGAGCTTCATCAGGGCGGCGCCGTCGCCGTCCAGCACGATGACGGGGCGGGTGGCGTTCAGGGCGACGCCGAGGCCCATGCCGCTGGCGCAGCCCATGGAGCCGACCTGGTAGATGTGCTGCTTGCGGTCGGCCAGGGTGAAGAGCTCGCGGCCGCATTTGCCGGTGGTGGCGACGATCGCGGCGTCGGGCGGGATCGTGGCCAACAGGCGTTCCAGGATGGCGGCGCGGGTGGGGCGGTCGGCGGCGGTGGTGTGGTCGTGGTGGGCGCCCTGGGGGTGCTTCGGGCGGGTGGGTTCGTCCAGTCCGGCTTCGGCCACGCTGCCCTCGTGCATGACGAGGGCGTAGGGGAGGCCGGTCGCGTCCATGCTGGCCCAGGCGGCGTCCAGGGTGGGGGCGACGGCTTCGGGGGTCTGCGGAAAGACGGCCTGCGGCACCTCGATGGTGCGGAGCAGGTCCTGGGTGATGCGGCCCATGAGGGTGTGTTGGGGTTCGTCGGGGCGGCCGGGTTCGCCGCGCCAGGTGACGATGAGGAGGGTGGGGATGCGGAAGGGGTGGTTGAGGGAGGTGAGCGGGTTGACGGCGTTGCCGAGACCGGAGTTCTGGCACAGCACGGCAGTCTGGCGGCCGGCGAGCCAGGCGCCGGCGGCGATGGCGACGGCTTCCCCTTCGCTCGCGGCGCCGACGTAGGCGAGGGTTCGGCTGCTCGCGACCTGGTCGATGAGGGGCGTCAGGTAGCTGCAGGGGACGCCGGCGTAGAAGGTGCAGCCGCGGGCGGCGGCGGCGTCGAGGAAGTCGGCCCCCTGGATCATGCGCGGTCGATCATGGGAAGTTGCGGGCGTCCGCGAGGTCCAGCGCCGTGTCGACGTCGAGCCAGTGGCCCGTGACGTAGTGGACGCTGACGGGGTGGTGGGCGGCGATGCGGGCGATCAGGGCGGGCATGTCGGCGGTGGCGATCGTGCCGTCGTGCGCCATGGCGTCCAGCTCGGCGCGGATCAGGGCGCTGCCTTTCGCGGTGGCGCGGAGCAGGCCGATCCATTCCCCGTCGGGCGCGGCGCCGTTGGCGATGGAGGTCAGCACGGGGGGCTGCTCGTCCATGTCGGTGGGCGCATAGGCGCGGTCGGTGGCGACGAGGTCGCGGGGGTCGGCGCCGGGGCGGGCGGTGGCGGGATCGACGGCGAGGACGATGTCGCCGGGGACGGACATCATGCCTTCCAGCACGGAGCGGCGGAACAGGACGTCGCCGTAGACGATGACGCTGTCGCCCAGCAGGCGCGGGGCGGCGCGTGCGAGGGAGGCGGCCTCGTTGGTCGTGGCGAAGTCGTCGTTGTCGACGGTGCGGACGCCGGGCAGGGCGACGGCGGCCTTCCGGTAGCCGCGGACGACGGTGACGTCGGCGATGCCGGCGGCAGCGAGCGTGTCGACCAGGCGTTGCAGAAGGGGTTTGCCGCGCACGTCGATCATGGTCTTGGGGCGGTCTTCGGTCAGCGCCTCCAGCCCGGCGCCGCGGGAGGCGGCGAGGATGACGGCGCGGGTGGGCGCGACCTCGGGCAGATAGCGGCGGCCGGCTTCCTCCAGCTCGTCATTGGCCATGAGGTGGAAGATGTCGGCGACGGTGGCGACCCGGTCCTCGACGGCGTGCAGGTTCTCGTCGGTCGCGATGCGGCGGGCGGTTTCGCGCATGGCGGTCAGGGAGGCGCGGAGGAGGTGGTTGGCCCAGATGATGGTGGAGATGCCGGCCTTCCGGAACGCGTCGGTCGGGGTCGCGTGGTACATGGTGGGGACGATGACGACGGGGCAGCGATTGGCCCAGCGGGTCGTGAACTCGAGGATTTCGGCCGCGGTCGACTTCTTGGAATGGATCAGGACGGCGTCGGCGCCGGCGTGGTGGTAGGCCTCGGCTCGGCGGAGGGCCTCGTCCATGCCGTGGCCGCTGATGAGGGCCTCGATGCGGGCGACGAGGCAGAAGGCGTCGTCGATCTGGGCGTCCTTGCCGGCCCGGATCCGCCCGCAGAACTCGGCGATGTCGGCCAGGGGCTGGGCTTCGCCGAGGAAGGAGTTGGTCTTGGGAAAAAGCTTGTCCTCGATGCAGACGCCGGCGATGCCGCGTTCGCCCAGTTTGCGGACGAGCCGGCGGACGTTGTTGAAGTTGCCGTAGCCGGTGTCGCCGTCGACGAGGATGGGGATCGTGGTCGCGTCGGCCATGTATTCGAGCATGTCGAGGACCTGCGTCCAGGACGCCTCGTTGCTGTCCCTGAGGCCGAGCATGGCGGACATCGAGAGGCCCGAGGCCCAGATGCCGGCGAATCCGGCTTCCTCGACGATTTTTGCGGAGAGGCCGCTATGGGCCTCCATGAGGAAGCTGAGGGCGGGTTCGTGCAGCATGCGGCGGAGCGCCTGCGCTCGGGCTGCCGGCGCGTGGGTGGGGCGCGGCGGCTGGGGGTGGATGTCGGGAACGGGACGTCTCCTGGTCTGGCGTCGCTGGTCGGTGGATCGAACGTTCATTCACATAATCCTGACCGGGTCCGCAGCGTCAAGGAACATTCACGTGGTGGCCATGAAGCTGCAACGTTGGTATGGCGTGTGGCATGAGCGATACATTGTCACAGGCGGTGATTCTTGCGGCGGGGGTGGGGCGGCGGCTGAACGGAAGCGCCGGGCCGATGCCGAAGGCGCTGCTGGGGTTCGGCGGGCGGTCGCTGCTGGCGCGGCATGTGGCGGCGCTGCGGGGCTGCGGCGTGCGGGACGTGACGATCGTCGTCGGGTTCGAGGCGGACCAGGTGCGGGGCGCGATGGAAGGCCAGGCGGGGGTTCGGCTGGTGGTCAACCCCGACTACCGCGAGGGCAGCGTCGTGTCGTTGTGGGCGGCGCGGGACGTGATGGAGGCGGGGCGGCCGGTGGTGCTGATGGACGCGGACGTGCTGTACGACGGGCGGCTGCTGGCGCGCCTGGTCGAGAGCCGGCACGAGAACGCGCTGCTGCTGGACCGCGAGATCGAACCGGGGGACGAGCCGGTGAAGCTGTGCATCAAGGACGGGGCGATCGTCGATTTCCACAAGCGGCCGACGGCGGACCACGATTGGCACGGGGAGAGCGTCGGGTTCTTCCGCTTCACGGCAGGAACGGCGGCGGAGTTGTCGCGCCGGGCGGGGGCGTATGTGCAGGGCGGGCGTCGTCACATGGAATACGAGGAGCCGATCAGGGACATGATGCAGGCCGATCCGGCCCGGTTCGGGTTCGAGGACATCACGGGGTTGCCGTGGACGGAGATCGACTTCCCCGAGGACGTCGCGAAGGCGCGTGGCCTGCTGCCGCGGCTGGTGGCCTGATGCCGGACGATCATCGGCGAGTGGCGGGCGGGCCGACGCCCGCGGACCTGGCTGCGATGGAGCGCGACGGCTACCTGGTCGTGCGCGGGTTCTTCGACCCCGCGGAGACGGCGGACGTGCTGCGCTGGACCGAGGAGGTGAGCGGGGCGCCCGAGGTGCCGGGGCGCCACATGGTGTATTACGAGGACAGCCTGACGGAGCCGGGGCGGCGGGTCGTGCAGCGGATCGAGAACTTCTGCCCGTTTCATGCCGGGTTCGACGCGCTGGTGCGGCAGGGGCGGCTGCTGGACTGGACGAGTGCGCTGATGCGGGGCCCGGCCGTACTGTTCAAGGAAAAGATCAACTTCAAGATGCCGGGGGCCGACGGGTTCAAGGCGCATCAGGACCAGCAGGCGGGCTGGACGACCTATGCGCCGATCTTCGTGACCGCGCTGGTGACGATCGACCCGGCGACCATCGAGAACGGATGCCTGGAGATGGTGCCGGGGCGGCACAAGGAAGGACTGCTGGGAGAGGAGTGGAACCCGTTGTCGGAGGACGGTCTGGGCCTGGTGCCGGTGCCGACTGCACCGGGGGACGTGATCTTCTTCGACAGCTTCGCGCCGCATGCGAGCAAGCCGAACACGACGTCGTTGCCGCGGCGGATCCTGTATCTGACCTATAACGCGTTGGAGTACGGGGATCACCGGATCCAGTATTTCGCGGACAAACGGGCGGCGTTTCCGCCGGATGTCGAGCGGACGGGGACCAAGACGTATACGTTCCGGGTGTAGGCCGCCGGTCAGCGTTTCTCGACGCCCCAGAAGACGGGGATGGTGGTGGCGCGGATGCCCTCGATGCGGGTGCGGAAGGCGGCCAGGGTGCGGAACTGGCCGCCGTTGACGTAGGGCAGCACGTCGAAGGCGCGGGCGTGGACCTGTTCCAGCAGATCCTTGCGGCGGGCGGCGTCCGGCTCTTCCCACCAGGCGCGGCGGAGTTCCTCGAGCTTCGGGTCGCAGGGCCAACCGGCGATGCCGTTCTCGCAGGGGCTGGCCAGGTAGAGGTTGGTGAGGGGGCTGCTGCCGTCCAGCACGTTGGCGACGGTGATGAACAGGTTCCAGCCGCCCTGGTCGATGGGGTCCTTCTTGTTGCGGCGCTGTGTCAGGCTGCCCCAGTCCATTGCGGGCACGTCCATGTTGAGGCCGGCCTTCCTGAGGTTTTCCGCGATGGTGAGGGTGGCGGCGTGGTTCGACGCCTGGTCCGTCGGGTCCATGAACACGACCCGGCGGCCATCGTATCCGGCTTCGGCCAGCAGCGCCTTTGCGCGGGGCAGGTCGATGCGTTGCAGGCCGCGGGCGCCGGCCGCGCTTTCCAGCGGGGTGCCGCACATGAACCAGGCCGGGCAGTAGGGAACCTGCTCGGAGGCGCGGGCGCCGATGGCGTCGAGGTTCTCCTTCTGGTCGATGAGGTAGAGGAGCGCCTGGCGGGCCTGGGGTTTGTCGAAGGGCGGCTGGGTATGGTTGATCCGGACCCAGAGGTCGAAGCCGACGGGGTTGATGGCCATGAGGCGGATGTCGCGGTTGCGCTCCAGCACGGGGATGAGGTCGGGGCTGGGCTGCTCGATGAAGTCGAT
>CAXTPG010000007.1:0-78976 GCA_964246015.1 uncultured Acetobacteraceae bacterium | reverse complement strand
CCCTACCAGGCCGAGATCGCCCAGGGCCGGCTCGAAGCCCTGCTCAACTACCAGACCATGGTCTGCGACCTCACCGGCATGCCCATCGCCAACGCCAGCCTGCTGGACGAGGCGACCGCCGCCGCCGAGGCCGTCACCATGGCCCACGCCGCCAGCCGCACGAAGTCCGAAACCGTCGCGGTCGCCACCGACCTCCACCCCCAGACCCGCGCCGTCCTCGCGACCCGCGCGGCCCCCCTCGGCATCACCCTCGTCGACGTCGCACCCGGCGACACCGCCGCCATCGGCGCCGCCAACCCCTTCGCCCTCGTCCTCCAATACCCCGGCACCACCGGCGCACTCCGCGACCTCCACGCCGAAATCGCCGCCACCCACGAGGCCGGCGCCCTGGCCATCGTCTGCGCCGACCTCCTCTCCCTCGTCCTCCTCACCCCGCCCGGCCAGATGGGCGCCGACGTCGTCGTCGGCTCGTCCCAGCGGTTCGGCGTCCCCATGGGCTTCGGCGGCCCCCACGCCGCATTCTTCGCCACCCGCGACCAGTTCAAGCGCCAGATGCCCGGCCGCCTCGTCGGCGTCAGCCAGGACGCCGCCGGCGCACCCGCCCTCCGCCTGGCCCTCCAAACCCGCGAGCAGCACATCCGCCGCGAAAAGGCGACCAGCAACATCTGCACCGCCCAGGTCCTCCTCGCCGTCATGGCCGGCATGTACGCCGTCTGGCACGGCCCCAAGGGCCTCACCCGAATCGCCCGCCGCGTGAACCTGCAGGCCCGCCTCCTCGCCGCCGCCGCCGCCTCGGCCGGCCACGCCGTCCGCCACGCCGACTTCTTCGACACCATCGCGATCGAGGCCCACGACGCCGACGGCCTCATGGCCGCCGCCCGCGACAAGGGCTTCAACCTCCGCCGCCTCGACGGCAACGGAGTCGCCATCGCGCTCGACGAGACCGTCACCCGCGATCAGCTCGAAACCCTCGCCACCCTCCTGGGCGCACCCCTCGCCGAAGCCCCCCCGTCCATCCCCGCCGCCCTCGTCCGCGGCGTCCCCGTCCTGCCGCAGCCCGTCTTCAGCGCCTACCACGCCGAGCACGAGATGCTCCGCTACCTCAAGCGCCTGGAAGACAAGGACGTCGCGCTCAACCGCAGCATGATCCCGCTCGGCTCCTGCACGATGAAGCTGAACGCGACCGCCGAAATGATCCCGGTCACGCTGCCGGGCTTCGCCGACATCCACCCCTTCGCCCCCGCCAGCCAGACCAGGGGCTACCTCACCCTCATCCAGCGCCTGCAGGACTGGCTCTGCGCCGTCACCGGCTTCGCCGCGGTATCGTTGCAGCCCAACGCAGGCAGCCAGGGCGAATACGCCGGCCTGCTCGCCATCCGCGGCTACCAGGCGGCCCGCGGCCAGGGCCACCGCGACATCTGCCTCATCCCCAGCAGCGCCCACGGCACCAACCCGGCCAGCGCCGTCATGGCCGGCTACCGCGTCGTCGTCACCGGCTGCGACCGCGACGGCAACGTCGACCTCGACGACCTCCGCCGCAAGGCCGAGCTCCACGCCCCCAACCTCGCCGCCCTCATGATCACCTACCCGAGCACCCACGGCGTCTTCGAGGCGACCATCCAGGAGGTCTGCGACATCGTCCACGGCCACGGCGGCCAGGTCTACATGGACGGCGCCAACATGAACGCGCAGGTCGGCCTCACCAGCCCCGCCGCCATCGGCGCCGACGTCTGCCACCTCAACCTCCACAAGACCTTCTGCATCCCCCACGGCGGCGGCGGACCCGGCGTCGGCCCCATCGGCGTCGCCGCCCACCTCGCCCCCCACCTCCCCGGCCACCCCACCCTGAAGGACGGCCCCACCGGCGGCCCCGTCTCCGCCGCCCCATACGGCAGCGCCCTCATCCTGCCCATCAGCTACGCCTATATCCGCATGATGGGCGGACCCGGCCTCACCCACGCCACCCGCGTCGCCATCCTCAACGCCAACTACATCGCCAAACGCCTCGGCGCCCACTTCCCCATCCTCTACACCGCCGAGAACGGCCTCGTCGCCCACGAGTGCATCCTCGACTGCCGCGGCTTCAAGGCCGAAGCCGGCATCGAGGTGGAAGACATCGCCAAGCGCCTACAGGACTACGGCTATCACGCCCCCACCATGAGCTGGCCCGTCGCCGGAACCCTGATGGTCGAACCCACGGAAAGCGAGAGCCAGGCGGAGATCGACCGCTTCTGCGACGCCATGATCGCCATACGCGCCGAAATCGCCGCCATCGCAGCCGGCCACCAGGACCGCGCCGACAACCCCCTGACGAACGCCCCCCACACCCTGAACGAGGTCACGGCCGGAACCTGGTCCCACCCCTACCCCCGCGACCAGGCGGCCTTCCCACTCCCCTGGGTCCGCACCTCGAAATACTGGCCCCCGGTCAAGCGCGTCGACAACGTCTACGGCGACCGCAACCTGGTCTGCACCTGCGCCCCCCTGGAGGCCTACGCCCAGGCCGCCGAATAGAAAAAACCCCCTCCCAAACGGGAGAGGGCCTATCGTAGGGTGGGTTGCCCTTCGCAACCCACCATCTCAGCCCAGGCCGCCGAAGAAAAAAAGACCCCCTCCCAAACGGGAGAGGGCCTATCGTAGGGTGGGTTGCCCTTCGCAACCCACCATCTCAGCCCAGGCCGCCGAAGAAAAAAAGACCCCCTCCCAAACGGGAGAGGGCCTATCGTAGGGTGGGTTGCTCCTCGCAACCCACCACCAGCTCCGCCAAGCCTCAACGCCGCGGCGAAACGTCCCAGAACGCCCGCGACGCCTCCATATGCGCGTCCGAACGGCTCGCCCCGATATCCGCAAGCAGCCGTCCATCCATCTCCGCGAGCAGCTTGCGGGTCTGCCGGGCCTGGTACATCGCCACCACGAAGGCCCAGACCTTGCGCACGCCGAACGGCGCGCGGCGGGCCGAAGCTGCGGGGAAGGCGTGGATCGTGCGGGTCGCCATGGTCATCTCCTGTTGTCCAACCGTTTCGGTCCACCACAAGATGCTCCCGCCCCCAGGATAAGAGAAACGAATTGCCTTGATGTGACACATCAGCGATGCTGATGCCCATGTCCCTCCCTCTCGGCCTCGACCCCGACCTCCTCCGCGCCTTCGTCTTCATCGCCGAGGACGGCAGCTTCACCCGCGCCGCCCAACGCGTCGGCCGCACCCAGTCCGCCGTCTCGATGCAGGTCCAGCGCCTCGAAGCCATGCTCGGCCAGCGTCTCCTCGCCCGCGGCAAGGGCGGCCAGGTCCAGCTCACCCCCCACGGCCAGTTCCTGCTGGTCCGCGCGCGGGAGCTGCTGGCCCTCAACGACGACATCTGGACCAGCTTCCAAACCCCCGTCGTCGCCGGCACCGTCCGCCTCGGCACCCCCGACGACTACGCCCTCCGCTACGTCCCCCAGATCCTTCGCCGATTCGCCGAACGCCACCCCAGCGTCCAGGTCGAGGTCCTGTGCCTCCCCAGCCACCTCCTCGCGCAACGCCTCCGCGCCGGCGAGCTGGACCTCACCCTCTGCTCCGACGGCCACGAACCCCCCGGCTGGCCCGCCATCCAGGTCTGCCGCGCCCCCCTCACCTGGGTCACGTCGACCACCTACGCCCCCCACCGCCAGGACCCGATGCCCGTCGCCCTGGCCACCGGGGAGCACTGCACCTGGAGCGTCGCCGCCCGCCGTGCCCTCGACGGAGTCGGCCGCGCCTACCGCGTCGCCTACTCCGCCGGCACGCTCATGGGCACCCTTGCCCCCGTCCTCGCGGGCCTCGCCGTCACCGTCTCCCCCACCTCCTGGCTTCCCGAAGGCCTTCGGACGATGCGCCCCGACGAGGGCATGCCCCCCCTCCCCGACTTCGGCATCCTGCTGTTGAAGGGCGCCGACGCCCGCCAGCCCGTCACCGACGCCCTCGCCGAATACATCGCCGAAACCTTCAAGACCGACATGGCCCGCCCCCTTGCCGCCTGAACTACGCCCGCATCGCCTCCCGCCTGATCTCCCGATACGTCTCCTGCCCGAACGCCGCATCCACCTCCGTCCCGGCATCGATCCGCGCCAGCACCCCCACGCTCACCCAGCTCTGCGCCCCCTCCGGCAACCCCTGCCAATACGCCAGGACGGCACGCCGGAACGACCGCACGTCGGCGTGCCCAGCATCCGCGGATTCATGGAACACGGCCCCGTCCACCCGTGCCGCATGCGCCTGCCGCAACCGGTCGAACACCGGACGCCACGCCACGCCCCGCGCCTGCGCCGCATCCACCACGCACTCCGCGATCAGCCCCGCCTCCTCGTCGCTGTCGACGGTATCGAGCAGCAGCGCCGCCACCCCGGCCAGTCCCGGATCCCGCGCAAAGCCGCCCCGCTTGAACACCGCATAGACCAGGCCCCGCCGGGCCACCGCATCCCCGCGCCGTGCCAACGCCGCCGCCGCCTCCACCCACGGCCGAAGCGCAGCCCCGTCCTCCCGCGCCAATGCCCGCAACCGCCGCTCGATCACCCATCCGATGTCGAACCGCCGGAACGCCGCGTCGTCCAACCCGACGATCGCCGCCGCCATCCGCGCCTGTTCCCCTTCCGGCCCCTGATGCTCCGCCATCCACAGCGCGCCCTCCGGCGCCCGCTCGCGCGCCAGGACCAAGGCCCGCTCGAACCGCTCCGGCGGCACCGGCGCCAGATGGCTGCCCGCCGCCACCCCGGCGTCCACCGCCGCCGCCACCCGGTCCCATGCGGCCACGCGCCCCGGGTCCAGCGCCCGCAGCGCGACCGCCGCCTCCAGCCCCTCCGGACCCGGCCCCAGTCGCGCCTCCAGCGCCGACGTCGCGGCAGCCCGCTGCGCCGGCGTCGCCACCCCCGCCGTATCCCGCAACGCCCATGTCGCGCGGACGCATCGCGCCCGGTCGGCCAGCGCCGGCAGGACGAGGTCGATCAACGCCGGCCCCTCCGCATCCCCGATCGCCCGCATCAGATGCGCGGCCATGTCGCCCTCCTGCGCCAGCACGGCCGCGACCACGCCCGGCAGGTCGGCGCCCCGGCCGTTGAACAGCACGGCTCCGGCCAGGCTGGCGACGCTCGCCTCGCCCCGCGCATCGTCGCTCAGCCCCTGGTCGATCCGCGTCTCGTCCGCCAACGCCGCGACCAGCACCGGCACGACCCCCGCCGGGTCGCGCCGCAAGCCCCCGGCCAGCACGCTCCCGATCTCGTCCCGCCCCTCTCCGGACAGCGCGTAGGCGCACGCGGCATCCCGCCAATCCTTCTGCCGGTAGGGATGGCCGTCCGCCCAGGGCGCGGCCTGCAACGCCAGCCGCGCGCGCAAAGCCTCCCCCACCGGCGCCTCGTCCAACCAGCGCACCAGGTCCCCATACCCGTAGCTCCGCACCAGGTGGGGCGCGAGCGGCACCAGGCAGCGATAGAGGCGGTCGATCGCCGACTGCCGTCCCGGCGGAAGCGCGCGCGCGATCGTGCAGGCAATCTCTCCAAAGCCCGAGACCGTCGCTTTGAAGACGGCCTCGCCGATCCCTTCGAACACCATCTGCAGCGCACCGAGGAACCCGGCCGGCCGGCCATCCGGCCGTCGTGGAGGCGGCGCCTCGGCCGCGATCGTGCCGATCATGTCCAATAGCCGGCCGAGCCCCACCTCGAACCCAGCCTCGTCCCCATCCGCCTCCAGCCGCAGCAGCCCGGCGAAGTGGCCGTGCCACGCCGCTTGGTTCTCCGGCGACACGAACAGCGTAGCCGGGTCCGGCGCCGGCGCCGTCGCCTCCCCCACCTGGTCGAATGTGAACCGGATCGCCTCCCCCCGCGCCCCCGCCTCCGCAAGCAACCCGCACCCCACAAGCGCATCCAGCGCCGCATCGCCGCCCAGCGCCTCCCGCACCTGCGCCAACGGCAACGCCAGGCTCTCCTGACGCAGCATCGCACCGGCAACCCCCCGCAGCCGCTCCCGCAACGACGCCGACGACCGCAGCCCCAGCACGCCCGACGCCTCGTCCAGATGCCATTGCACGAACGCGTCGATCATCCGGTACAACCCTGGCCCGGCCGCGGAGCCCGGACGATGCAGGGCCAGCCGGAACATCAGCGGATGCCGCCCCAACGCACGCGCCAACCCGGCGGCCAGCCCGTACCGGCCAACCGCCGCCGCCGCCTCCACCGCGGTGAAATCACCCAGCCGCGCACACCGCGCCTCGATCGGCGCATCCGTGACCGCCGCGGGATCGTGCAGCGCATCCGGCGCCAACCTCCGCGCCAACGCGGGCCAGGGCTCCGGCCGGCTCGTCAGCAGCAACCGCGCACCGCACCGTCCCGCCCAGGCCACCCCCTCGGGCAGCCACTCCCGGCCGAACCCACGCACATCCAGCGCCTCGTTCACCCCGTCCAGCATCACCAGCAGGCGCGTTCCGTCCGCCGCGATCGCCGCCGCGGCCCCGCCCGCCGACGGCGGCTCCGGCACGTCCGCCCCCTCCGGCCACCCCGCCCGCAGCGCCGCGGACGCGAACGCCTCCAGCCCCGGCGCCGAATCCCGCGGCAAGTCCCCCGCCGCCAGCAGCAGGCACGGCTCGAACTCCGGCGTCCGCGCCAGGTCGCACAACAACCACGTCTTCCCGGTGTTCGACCCGCTCACGATCGCCATCGCCGGCCGCGCCGCCCCCCGGAACGCCTCCACCAGCGGCGGCACGGCGCTTCGGTCCACATGAAGCGCCGGGTCGAACTTCCCACGGTCCTGGAATTGCCGCACCGCCACGCCCGCGGCAAACCCGCACGCCACCCGCGCGCCCGCCGCGTTCACCGCCCGGCCCCAGCGCGGCACATGCGCCTCGTTCCACGCCAGCGCCCGCTCCAGCGCCGGCCACCCCGCCGCCGCTCCCCGCAACGGCACCGCCCAGCTTCGCCCCCGGCTCGCATCCCCGCCGCTCACGACCCCCACCACGGCCCCGCTCGCCACGTCCAGCAACGGGCTGCCGCTGAACCCGCCCTCCGCCATGTCCTCCGCCAGCTCGAACGCCTCGTCGATGGCGTGGCCCCCGTACTCGGCCCGGACCACACCCCGCCGGGTGAACCGCAACACACGCCCCCCCGGCCCCCAGGCCCCCGGCGCCGGAGCATAGCCCCGCGCCGCCACCCGCTCCCCCGTCAGCGCCCCGGCCCAACAGGCCAGCGCCAGCGTCTCCGGCACCGCAACCGGCAATAGCGCGAGATCGACGGCGCCGGGGTCGGGCGGAAACGCCGGCTCCCCCGCCTCTGCCACCAGCCCTGCCCGGTCATCCACCCGGATCGCCCGGCCCCGCAGTTGCACCGCCACATGCGCGCATGTCAGCACCAGCCCCGGCGCGACGACGAAGCCCGTCCCCACCACCGACCCGGGTCTCGCCGCGTCGCACAGGCACAGCACCGCCGCCCGCAGCCGCTCATCCGCCGCAACCGGCCCGGCGTCCCCCCGCCCCCTCCCGTCCGGAGAGGGCGCAGCGCTCACTCCTTGTCGGCCTTGAACGTGATCTTCACCTGCAACGATGCCTCCGCCGAAGCCTCCGCGACGATGAACTTCCCCTTCCCCGCGATCTTCACGCCCAGCGTCACCTCGGCCGAATCGAACTTCAGCGTCCGCAACTGGTCCGCGAAGGCCGCGCCCACCCGGCACACCGTCGCGATGGCGTCATCCAGCGTGTCCTCGGCCTTCTCGATCACGTCCTCGGCCGAAAACCCGCGCGCGCCATCCAGTTGCGCGTCCGGCGCCTCGAACAGCACGCTGCCGCCCCGGAACGGAACCTCGACGATCTTCGCCATCACAAGCCTCCCGCATTCGTTGCGGGATCAGCCTAGCACACGTTAAAGCCCGGCGAGCACCGTTTCCGCCTTGCTCACCTCGAACCCGCCCGGCGGCTCCACGTTCAGCGACGCCACCTTCTTGTCCTCGACGACCATCGCAAACCGCTGGCTGCGGATCCCCAGACCCCGCGCCGTCAAATCCAGCTCCAGCCCCAGCGACTTCGTGAACGCCCCGCTCCCGTCCGCGATCATCGTGATGCGCCCGTCCACCCCCTGGTCCCGCGCCCAGGCGCCCATGACGAACCCGTCATTCACCGCCATGCACACGACCGCATCGACCCCCTTCGCCTGCAACGCCTCGATGTTCTGCAGATACCCGGGCAGATGCCGCGCGCTGCACGTCGGCGTGAACGCCCCCGGCACCGCGAACATCACCACCTTCTTGCCCCCGAACACCTCGTCGCTCGACGTCTCCTTCGGCCCTTCCGCCGTGGACATCGTCAGCTTCATGCTCGGAATCGTATCGCCGACCTTGATCATTGGGTGCCGTCCCTCGTCAAACTGACCAACCACTAGCGTCAGCCCGGGGCGAAGTCACGCCATCGCACGCTTCATCCTTGCCGCGGCGCATCAATGCGCCAAGATACACCGGATGTTCGAACCTGAATTCCTCACCGGCAAGCTGCTCATCGCCATGCCCGCCATGGAGGACCCCCGCTTTGCCCAAAGCGTGATCCTCATCTGCGCCCATACGAACGAGGGCGCCATGGGCATCGTCCTCAACCGCCCCCTCGCGAAACCCAGCTTCGAGGCCCTGCTCCGCCAGCTCGACGTCGAGCCCACGCCCCCCGCCCGCCAGATCCGCCTGTGCGAAGGCGGCCCCGTCGATCACGGCCGCGGCTTCGTGCTGCACAGCGCCGACTGGACCGGCGACGGCAGCCTCCAGGTCGCCAACGACCTCGCCTTGACCGCAAGCCTCGACATCCTCCACGAGATCGCAATGGGCCGCGGCCCCCGCCACGGCCTCCTCGCCCTCGGCTACGCAAGCTGGGGCCCCGGCCAGCTCGACCGCGAGATGAACGAGAACGTCTGGCTCACCGCCCCCACCGAACACGACGTCCTGTTCGACGACGCCTACGACACCAAATGGCGCCGCGCCCTGGCCATCCTCCGCATCGACCCCCTCCTCCTCTCCGCCGCCGCGGGCCACGCCTAACCCTCGTTCGCCTCGAAGAACGCCGTCATCTCCGCGTCGGTCAGCGTGTATTCCAGGATCCCGCTCGCCGCCACGCGATCATCCGCCGGCATCGCCACCGTGCTCGGCTGACCCCGCATCGCCCCGATCCGCAACTGGATCGCGGTCGGGCACCGCACGAACCCCACCCGCTGCCCCGCCGGGCCGAACACCGTGTTGTGCAGCCCCGACCCGAACTCCCCCACCACATGCGTCGCCGACGCGAACAGCGCCGCCTGGTCCCGCAACGGCATCGTCTCGGGCCGCACCACCCGGTAGCCGTGCCGCTCGGCCGCCGCCTCGAACGCCGCCCGGTTCTGCATCACCTTGTGCACGCCCGCCGTGGCACGCTCGAACCCGGCCCGCGACAGGCACAGCCGACGCGGCCCCCCCGGCATCGGCCGCGTCCCCAGCGCCGCATAAACCGACGCCGCATACGGATGGAACGCGTAATGCTCATGCGCGTACGACGGGATGCACGCCCGCCGCAGCGCGAGCCGCTCGACGCCCCGCTCATAGAACAGGAACTGCCGCGGCTCGGCGCCCGTGAAGGCCGATATCATCCCCAGCGCCCAGCCGGGCGTGTCGTGCGGCAGCACGATCCTCGCCGCAGGGAACAGAAGCCCCAGCGCATCCCGCGCGATCATCACCCGCGGCATGTAGTCCAGCAGCCAATGCCCGTAGATCAGGTGCCCGGGCGCGAAGCCCACGATGGCCGTCTCCTCCACCCAACGCTCCCGCGCCGGCTGAACCGCACGCGGGCTGTCCGCCATCGGCCGCGTCACCCAGTCCAGCGCCACCCGCGACATCTCGGACCCGTCCGTCACGACCTGCTCGCCATGGAACAGGTAGCCCGACCCCATCACCGTCACGTCCCGGACATGCCGGCACCCGATCGGCCCCGACGCCGGCCCCTGCGCGTTCAACGCCTGCAGCCGCGCCGCCTCCTCCGCCGTCCCGATCACCCGCAGCCCCGATGGCGGCGCCGATCCCGCACCAGGCCACAGCGTCACCGGCGCCGGAACCACGCCCAGCTCGAACTGCGCCTGCGCCAGGTCCGGGAGCCCGATCGTCTCCGCCGTCAGCGCCATGCCGCAAGCCGCGCCGCCGCCGCCTGCATATCCGCCTCCGGCCCGCAATAGCTGAACCGCATCGTCCGGTGCCCCCGCGCCCGGTCGAAATCCACCCCGGCGCTGGCCGCGATCCCCGCCTCCGCCAGCATCCGCGCGCAGAACGCCAGGCTGTCGTTGGTCCGCCCGCCCACATCCGCATAGATGTAGAACGCCCCGTCCGCCGCCGCGACATCCGGGAACCCGGCCCCCGGCAGCGCCGCCAGCAACGACGCCCGCGACCGCCGGTACGCCGCCACGTTCGCCTCCAGCTCCGCCCCGCACGCGAACGCCGCCTCCGCCGCCACCTGGCTGACATGCGGCGCCGAGATGAACATGTTCTGCGCCAGGCACTCCACCGGACGCACCAGGTCGGCGGGCAGCACCATCCACCCGACCCGCCAGCCCGTCATCGAGAAATACTTGGAAAAACTGTTGATCACGACCGCCGTGTCGCTGAACGACGCCGCCGTCGCGATCGGCCGGGCATGATGCAGCCCATGATAGATCTCGTCCGAGATCATCCGCACCCCCCGCCCATCGCACCACACGGCCAGCGCCTGCAGCTCCTGCGGCGACAGCATCGTGCCCGCCGGGTTGCAGGGGCTGGCGACGATAAGCCCGTCCGGCGGCGGGTCCAGCGCATCCAGCAGCGCCGGGGTCGGCTGATACCGCGTCTCCGGCCCCGTCTCGACGATGACCGGCTGCAGCCCCAGCGCGACCAAAATGTTCACGTACGGCGGGTAGAACGGCGACGCCAGCGCCACGCGGTCCCCGGGATCGAACGCCGCCAGGAACGCCAGCGGAAACGCCCCGCTCGCCCCCATCGTGACGGCGATCCGGGCCGCCGGCACCTCCAGCCCGTACCAGTCGGCGTAATGCCGGGCGATCCGCTCCCGCAGGCTCGCCCGCCCCAGCGCCTCGGTATAGCCCAGCGGATCGCCGCCCCGCAGCGCCGCCGCCACCGCGTCCCGCGCCCCCTGCGGCGCCCCGGTGCCGGGCTGCCCGACCTCCATGCGGATGATGTGCGGCGCCCCGGGCGGCAGACTGGCGGCCCGCGCATTGGCCGCCGCGATCACGTCCATCACCAGGAACGGCGGCGCGGCAGCCCCGCGTCCCGTCTTGATCATCTCAGTTGCTGCTTGCCGCGAGCCCGAACCCCCGCGGGTCCGTGGCCCAGCTGCACGAGCTTTCATTGTCCGGAAGATATCGCGCGCACGCGATCGCGTTGGCCCGGCCGGGCTCCGGCACCACCGTCGGCATCGCCGCCGTCCCCCGCAGCGCGTTGCTCAACCCGACGGCCACCGCCAGCGCCGCCCCCTCCTGCCCGGACCCCGACACCGCCGCCCGGAACCCACGCACGTTCGTGTTCCACACCAGCCCCGCCGCCAGCAACGGCAGCCCATACGTCCGCGGCGACGCGCCCAGCAGGATCCCCGTCCCCGGCGCGATCCGCCCCGTCCCGAACAGGTTCCCCATCGTCAGCGCGCACGTCACCGCGCCGCCGTTGCGGTCCAGCACCGTGAACCCCGTGCTCGCCGGCATCGCCGGCAGGCTCCCGCCACTCGCGCCCGAAGCCAGCACCGCCTGCGGATCGCCGCCGCCGCTGCGCCACCGCAGCACGGTGCCGGTGGCCCGCGCATCGGCACCCTGAATATCCGTCGGGCTGGCCTGCAACGCCTGGAACGCCGCGGCCGCAGCCAACCCGCCATCGGCCGGCGGCGGCAGGAACGCCACCATGTCCCGCCCCGCCTGCACCGTCAGCGGAGCACCCGTCCGCGGCAGCGCCGCCCGCAGCTCGTTCACCGAAAGCGGCCCGCCCGCCAGCTTCGATGCCGCCTCCAGCCGCCGGGCCAGCGCCCCCTGATACAGGTCGCCCACCCCCGCCGTCCGCAACTGCGCCAGCGTCCCGCCCAGGTCCGGCTGGCTCAGCGTCCCGCCCTCGCCCAGCGCCACCCCGCCCGGCGTGAACACCGCCCGCGCATTCGGGTCCCCCGCCAGCGGCCCGGCGACCAGCGCCAGGTCCCGCACCAGCGCGCGCGAGATCGGCACGCCGAACCGCGCCATCTGCTCCGGCCCGGCCAACAACGCCTCGAACGGCTTGCTGCCATACCGCGCATGCAGCGCGAACAACCCCCGCGCCAGCATCGGCACCGCCGCCGGCCGGTCCCCGCCCGACGAAGCCTGCGCTGGCAACGGCGCGAACATGACAACCTCCGGGTTGCCGCTCCCCGGCCCGTCCCGCCTGGGATTGTACGCGATGCAAGCCCCCCCCGCCCCCAGCCCGGCCCGCGACGGCAACGTCACCGCCAGCGTGAACGCCACCGCCACCGCCGCATCCGCCGCCGTGCCGCCCAGCACCAGAACCTCCCGCCCCGCCAGCGCCGCCCGCGGCTCGTCCGCCACCACCGCCCCGATGAAGCCCGCCAGCCGCTCCGGCCCCTGCGGCTCCGACGACCCGCCCAGGAACGTCTCCTTCAACGAGTTCACCGTGGAGCAGGACTGCGCGCCGAGCAGCGCCGCCATCACGACGGCCACCTTGGAAAACGCCTTGCTCTGCACCGCAAAAACCCTCGTTCGCTGAACGCCGTGCCATAGCGGCCTTCGCCCGGGGCGGCAACCAGTGCTATCCACCTCCCATGACCAAGGGGATCACGATGCGCCTCATCGCGGCACTGCTCGCCTGCCTCCTCGCCTGGCCCGCCACGGCCGAGCCCTTCACGCCGGACCAGCGGCAGGCGCTCGCGGCGCTCCTGCGTGAAGCCCTGGTGAAGGACCCCTCCATCCTCCGGGAAGCCCTCGCCGCCCTGCAGGCCGACGAGGTCCGGCGCCAGGACCAGGTCACCCGCGACGTGCTCACGATGCTGGGTCCCCGCCTCGCCGACCCCGCCGACCCCGTCCTCGGCAACCCCCTCGGCGACGTCACCGTCATCGAGTTCTACGACACGCGCTGTCCCTATTGCCGCCGCATGAAGCCCGTCGTCGCCGACCTCATCCGCACCGACCCCCGCATCAAGGTCGTGATCAAGGACCTCCCCGTCCTGGGCCCCTCCAGCCAGCTCGAAAGCCGCGCGCTCCTCGCCGTCCAGCGCCAGGGCGGATACTTCAAGATGCAGGATGCCGTCCTCCAGCTCGGCGGCACCTCCACCCGCGACTCGCTGAAAGACATCGCCGACCGCCTGGGCCTCGACGGCGCCCGCATGCTCCGCGACATGGACGACCCCGACATCAAGGCCCGCCTCCAGGCCAACGTCGACCTGGCCCGGGAAATCGGCATCGAAGGCACCCCCGCCTTCGTCATCGGCCAACGCCTGATCGCCGGCGCCGCCGAACTGAAATCCCTCCAGGAAGCCGTCCTGCAAGCCCGATCCCGCTGACCGCCGCGCCCTTCGCCCGTGAAATGCTGGTGGAGCCGAGGGCCTGTCACACGCAAAGGCCAGGAACACCCTACCGGACGTAGACCCGAACCACCTGCACCGTAGCCCCCGCGTCCGGCCGCGCCACCAGCCGGACCCGGCCCGGCGCCACACCCTCCGCCACGATCACCCGCGCCACCCCCGCCGCCCGCGCCCCGATCGCCGCATCCCCCGCCGCGGTCGCCGGCTGCACCTCCACCACGTCGAACATCACGTCCGGCTTCCGCGCCCGCGCCGCCGCGACCGCCTTCCGCAACGCGTCGCCATACTCCGCCGGGTCCGCCGCCCCGATCACCACCAGCGGCGGCGGCCCCGGCAGCACCGGCGCCACCGCGACCGCAGGCGGCGCCGCGATCACCGGAACAGCCCCGGCCTGCGGGTTGAACGTGTTCTGGTCGATCAACGTGCACCCCGAGAGCGACAGCGCCAGAACCAGCGGGACCCTCACTGCCGATAGTCCGGCGCATCCCGGTCCAGCGTCCGCTTCACGCTCTCCAGGTGCAGCGCCGGGCTGCCGCTGTCGGCGTCCCGCATCTGCGCCGCCGTCCGCTCCGCGATCTCCCGCGGGATCGGCTTCAACGCCCGCCCCGTCGCCTGCGCCAGCCGCTGCACCTCGCACGCACGCTCCAGGTAGTACAGGTCGTCCCACGCATGCGCGATCGTCGGCCCCACCACCATCACGCCGTGGTTCTTCATGAACACGACATCCGCGTCGCCCATGCTGGCCGCGATCCGGTCCCCCTCCGCCTCGTCCAGCGCCAGCCCGTTGTAATCCTCGTCGATGATCGTCCGCCCCATGAACTTCAGCGCCGACTGCCCGGCCCACACCAGCGGATCCCCCTCCAGCATCGCCAGCGCCGTCGCGTTCGGCATGTGCGTGTGGAACGCCGCCCGCGCCCGCGGCACGTTCTTGTGCACCCGCGCATGGATATAGAACGCCGTCGCCTCCGGCTCCCCCTCGCCCGCCACGACCCGGCCATGGAAGTCGCACACCAGCAGCCGCGACGCCGTCACCTCGTGGAACCCCCACCCGTACGCGTTCACCAGGAACAGCTCGTCCGACCCCGGCACCATCGCCGACAAGTGGTTGCAGATCCCCTCATGCAGCCCCAGCCGCGCCGCCATCCGGAAGCACGCCGCCAGATCCACCCGCGCCTGCCACACGTCGGGACTGTCCAACGCCCCGTGATCCAGCACGGGAGGCGCCTTAAGCGCGGTATCGAGCACGAGCGGAGCGGCCATGACAGGTCCCTGGTCTTGTCCGGAGTGGCGGGGCGCGTAGTGTGCGCCCGATCGGCAAGGGCGGCAACGAACACACCATGAGCGCGGCGCACACCAACCAACGCATCGACGGCAAGCGGCTCTGGGACAGCCTCATGGAGATGGCCCAGATCGGCGCCACCCCCAAGGGCGGCGTCCGCCGCCTCGCCCTCGGCCCTGTCGACAAGCAGGGCCGCGACCGCTTCCGCTCCCTGTGCGAGGCCGCCGGCCTCACCCTCCGCGTCGACGCCATGGGCAACATGTTCGCCCGCCGCCCCGGCCGCGACCCGGCACGCCTCCCCGTCCTCTTCGGCAGCCACCTCGACAGCCAACCCTCCGGCGGCAAGTTCGACGGCGCCCTCGGCGTCATGGCCGGGCTCGAGGTCATGCGAAGCCTCCACGACCTCGGCATCACCACCGAAGCCCCCCTCGAACTCGTCAACTGGACCGACGAGGAAGGCAGCCGCTTCGGAAAAAGCCTGATGGGGTCCGGCGTCTGGGCCGGCGTCTACGACCAGGCCGAAACCGAAGCCCTGTCCGACCTCGATGGCCACACCGTCGGCGCCTCCCTCGACGCCATCGGCTACCGCGGCCCCGAACCCGCCCGCCCCTTCCCCGCCGACGCCTATTTCGAGCTGCACATCGAACAAGGTCCCATCCTGGAACGCGAGGCCCGGCAGATCGGCATCGTCACCGGCGGCCAGGCCCAGGTCTGGTACGACGCCGTCGCCACCGGCCAGGACAGCCACGCCGGCACGACGCCCCCCAGCACCCGCCGCGACGCCCTCGTCTGCGCCGCCCGCGTCATCGACCTCGTCGACCGCATGATGCGCGCCCGCGGCGAGGACGGCCGCGGCACCGTCGGCCAGCTCGTCGTCCTGCCCAACAGCCGCAACGTCATCCCCGGCGAAGTCCGCTTCAGCGTGGAGTTCCGCCACCCCGACGCCGCCGAGGTCGATCGCCTCGCCGCCCAATTCCCCCGCGAAGCCGGCTTCATCGCCCGCGACTGCGGCGTCGACCTGGCCTTGACCGAGCTGTTCCGCATCCCCGCCCAACCCTTCGACCCCGCCTGCGTCGACCTCGTCCGCCAGGCCGCCACCCGCCTCGGCTACTCGTCCCGCGACATCGTCTCCGGCGCCGGCCACGATGCCGTCTACGTCGCCCGCCACGTCCCCACCGCGATGATCTTCACCCCCTGCAAGGACGGCCTGAGCCACAACGAGGCCGAAAGCATCGAGCCCGAAGAAGCCGAAGCCGGCACCCAGGTCCTCTTCGAGGCCGTCGTCGCCCGGGCCAACCGCCCGGCTCAATAGACCGAGATCACCTCGTCGATCGCATGGATGATCTCCGTGCCATGCTCGCCAAGGGATCCGACGCATGGTCCCAGGATCCTGTCCGGTGCCGGGAACAGGTCATGGGCCGCCAACGCATACAGCACGCCATCGACAATGAACTCGGTTCGCCGCCAACGCTCACCCGCCGTCGCCCGTAGCAGCGGGATGACAAGACGAGTTCGAAGGTGTTCAAAACGGCGATTCTGCACCGCCAGGAGCAACGGATAGGTGCGGCGCCCCACATCGAGGTTCACGTAGACGTCGAGTTGCGCCATCAGCCGGGAAAATGTCCGTCGGCTGCGGACCCGAACCGATCGTGATGATCGTTCGCCATCTGCACGTACAGCGCGATCTCCGCATCCGTCATCCGCCGCTGGGTCCCGATATGGCGACGCAACGCCCGTGTGACCGAGACTGAAAGGCTCGGCCCCGCCGCCTCCGCCGCCTCCACCAGCTCCGCATCCAGCTCCAGCGTCACCGTCACCGTCCGCTTCACGTCCCCATCCGGCATCGCGCCCTCCATCCGTCTGGCGCCCACGCTGCGCCCAAGCTAGCCTCCCCGCAACGATAACGAACCCGGGGAAACACCATCATGCTGCGAATCGCCACGCTCGCCGCGACACTCCTCCTCGCACCCGACGCCCACGCCTACGACGTGGAAAAGATCGGCAGCCTCTTCGTCGGCGGCCAGGTCGCCACCGTCTCCGGACAGCCCACCACCCAGGCCCGCTTCACCGCCTCCGGCCCCCTGATGACCATGGACCCCAACGGCGAATTCATCACCGGCCAGATGTACGCCCACTACGTGAAGCTCGCCAAACCCCGCGCCAGATACCCCCTCATGCTCTGGCACGGCGGCGGCCTCTCCGGCTCCGTCTACGAGGACAAGCCGAACGGCGCCCCCGGCTGGGCCGACTACTTCCTCCGCGCCGGCCACAGCGTCTACGTCTCCGACGCCTTCGAACGCGGCCGCTCCGGCTTCCCCCGCGCCGACATGGCCGAAGGCACGCCCATCTTCCGACCCATGCAGCAGGCCTGGGAGCTTTTCCGCATGGGCCCCCCCGGAAGCTGGAACATCGACCCGGCCAAACGCGCCCGCTACGCCGACAGCCGCTTCCCCATGGACGGCGCAGAAGGCATGGCCCGCATGGCCGTCCCCCGCTGGACCACCTCCGACAAACCCACCCAGGCCGCCTACGACGCCTACCTCCAGGCCGTCGGCCCCTCCGTCATCCTGGTCCACAGCCAGGGCGCCGCCTTCGCCCAGCAGGCCGCCGTCACCGCCCCCGACCGCATCAAGGCCGTCGTCGTCGTCGAAGGCTCCGGCGCCCCCGACCCGGCCAAGGCCGACGCATCGAAGGTCAAGTCCATCCCCCACCTCTACGTCTGGGGCGACCACATGGACGTCGCCCCCTGGCCCACCTTCCGCGCCGCCGTCGACAAGTGGGCGCAGGCCATCCGCGACGCCGGCGGCACCGCGGACGTGCTGGAACTCCCGAAGCGCGGCATCGCCGGCAACAGCCACATGATGATGCTGGACGACAACTCCGACGAGGTCGCCGCCCTCATCCAGGCCTGGATGGAGGGCAAGGGCCTCCTCACCCCCTGACGCCCCCGCCCCGCAGGAAGTCCAGCACGGGCGGCAACGACCGCGCCGGGTCCTCCTCCTGCGGGACGTGGCCCAGACCGGGAAACGTGACGAGACGACCATCGGCCAGGTTGCGCATGTAGTCGGCGGCGTTCCGGACCGGAATCATCCCGTCCTGCTCGCCCCACAGCAGCAGGACCGGCGCCCGGATGCGCCGCAGCAGCGGCTCGGGATCCTGCAGCACCGTCTGCCGCATGCGCGCCAGCAACGCGGCCCGGCTGCCGGGCGCCAGCAGCAGGTCATGGTATCGCGTCACCGTGTCGTCCGTCAGGCGGGACGCGTCGGCATAGCTGGGAACCAGGTTCATCCGCAGTAGCGCCTTCGGCAGGGCATACCGCATCAGGCCCATCATCGCGGGCACGTCGGGCGCCCGGCCATAGGCGAACCCGGGACTGGCAAACCCGTCCGGCGCGACCAGCACGACGCGGGTCACCCGCTCGGGATGAAGGGCGGCAAAGGTCCAGGCGATCCGCCCACCGATCGAATTGCCAACGAAACCGCTCCGCGCGATGCCAAGCCGGTCCAGCAGCGCAATCAGCACCTCCATCGTCCGCGCATCGTCGTAGCGGCCCGTGGGATCGGGCGGGGACAGCCCGGAACCCGGCAGATCGATCCGCAAGACGCGGAACTCGCCCTCCAACGCCTTTGCCCAGGATTCCCACGTGTGCAGGCTGGACCCGAAGCCGTGCAGCATCACGATCGCCGCCGCCTCCCGCGGTCCGCTGTCGCGCACATGCAGCCGCGCGCCGCCCGCATCCACCATGTCCCCGGGCGCCCGCAGATACACGGCCTCCAGCGCCGCGCGTGGCCGGTCGGGCGTCCACAGCCACAAGCCGCCGCCCAGAAGCGCAACGAGCAGAATCGCGGCCGCGATGACGAAGAACAGTTTCAAGGCGTCCCATCGAGGGGTGGATTGGCGGAGGGGATGAGGCTTGCGATATCCCTCCCGCAATACCGTATCCGGAAGCCAGAAATCGGGGAAACGCGGTCGGCTGGCCCGCTGTCGGGTGAGCGTGTTCGGAGCATCAAGACCCACTCGCTTCACCAGGCGAAATGAGCGCCAGTCTGGGGAAATAGCTTCGATAGCGCGCCGCATCCCTGGTCAAAAGGGTATAATCGGCGATCGCGGCATGTGCGCCGATGATGAAATCCGGAAGCGGGGAACGTTTGGACCCGCCTCTTCGCCGATACGCCAGAAATGCTTTGCCGGCCAGGAACCCGGCCTCATACGGGATCGGCTCGCGGTCGAACATCCTCCTTGGAAGGGCCGCGTCGAGATCCTCGATTCGGGAGAAGCGAACCGAGACCTCGGCATAGATGATCGGGTTGATGACCAGGCGGTGCCGCTCTGCTGCGCGCTCGATGGCGCCCGCCGACCACCCGAACCATTGCACATCGACCGTCATGATATCGAGGAGGACGTTCGCATCGACCAAGACGGCGGACATTCAATGATCGCGGGTCAACGCCATGATTGCGTCGGTGCTCATCCCGATGTCGCCCCGGCCACGGAGATGCGCGACCAGCCGAGCCCCGCGACCGTGGCCAGGGGAAGTCGTCGCGCGGTCGAGCCTTACGCTCGATCCGTCAAAGACAAACTCCACCTCCGTCCCGGGCAGCAGTCCGGCCCGGTCGCGGATGTCAGCGGGGATGGTCACTTGCCCCTTCGATGTGATGCGCATGCCAGCCCCTCTCGCTTTAGGCGAGAGACTATGAGTGAAATCCCGGCACGTTGCACGTGAATGGATTGGCGGAGGGGATGAGATTCGAACTCACGGTAGGGCTTGACACCCTACGCCGGTTTAGCAAACCGGTGCCTTCAGCCACTCGGCCACCCCTCCGCACGGGGTCAGACACATACACACCGTTTGCCTCGCCCTTCTACGCGGGCGGCCCCGCGCAGTCAAACTAGCTCAGCGCCACCTCGAACCCCTTCTTCGTCCCCGGCCGCGCCATCATCGTCGCATGCCAGCGCTTCACGTGCGGGAAGTCGTCCAGGCTCACTTGATGCCGCTCATGCCGCCACGCCCACCCCAGGATCGCGAAATCCGCCACCGAAACGCCACCCGCCACGAACTCCACCTTCGCCAGCCGACGGTCCAGCACCCCGTACAGACGCCGCGTCTCCTTCATGTAGCGCGCCAGGCCATACGCGCGGTCCGCCTCGTTGACCGTCAGGAAGTGATGCACCTGCCCGGGCATGGGACCGAACCCGCCCATCTGCCACATCAGCCACTCCAGCACCGGGATCCGCTGCCGCAGGTCGGTCGGCAGGAACGTGCCCGTCTTCTCCCCGAGATACAGCAGGATCGCCCCGGATTCGAACACCGAGATGGGCATTCCCCCGGGTCCGTCGGGGTCGATGATGGCGGGGATCCGGTTGTTCGGGCTAATCTCCAGGAAAGCGGGCTCGAACTGCTGGTCCTTCGTGATGTCGACGACCTTGACGGTATAAGGCAGCCCCATCTCCTCCAGCGCCACGCTGATCTTGCGGCCGTTCGGCGTGTTCCAGGTATGCAGCTCGATCATCGGGGCGCCTCGTGCGATTGCGGCGGGGACGCTAGGCGCGGGGCCGGGCAGCCGCAAGCGCGACGCCCGCAAGGGCGCCTGGCGCCCTACTCCGCCGCCTCCGCCCGCCCGAACGCCGCCACCCCCATCTCCGCCATCACCTCCGAAACCGCCACCATCGCATCCGCGATGTCCTCCTCCGTCACCGCCCCCATGCACCCGATCCGGAACGTGTTCGCCAGCGCCAGCCGCCCCGGGAAGATCACGTACCCCCGCCGCTTCATCCCCTGGAACAGCGCATCGAAGCTGAATGCCGGGTCGTCCGGATTGTGGAACGTGGCGACGATCGGCGACGCATGCGCATCCGGCACCACCGTCCGGAACCCCATCTGCCGCATTCCGTCCACCAGCCGCCGCCAGTTCCGCCGGTACCGCGCCAGCCGCGCTTCCGTCCCGCCCTCCGCCGCATGCTCCCGGCACGCCTGCGCAAACGCCGCGACCACCTGCGTCGGCGGCGTGAACCGGAACGCCCCCGTCCGGTCCATGTGCTGGTTCTGGTCCCACAGGTTCAGCGCAAGGCTCCGCGCCACCCCTCGCGCCGCCTCCAGCGCGTCCTTCCGCACCACCGCCCATCCCACCCCCGGCACGCCCTGCATGCACTTGTTGGACGACAGCGTCACCGCGTCGAACTGCAGCGTCCGCGCGTCGATCGGCACCGCCCCGAACGACGCGACAGCGTCGATCAGCAGCCCCTTCGCATGCCGCCGGCACAACGCCGCGATCGGCTCCAGCGGGTTCAGGATGCCCGTGCTCGTCTCGCAATGCACGACGAACACATGGGTCAGCGCCGGGTCGGCCCGCAGCGCATCCTCCCATTGCTGCTCGGTCGCGGGCACGAAGGGCGGCGTCCGCAGCACCCCGTGCGGCACCCCGGTCGCCGCGCAGATCTCGATCAGCCGGTCCCCGTACACCCCGTTGCTGTGGATCAGCACCTTCCCGCCCGCGGGCACCAGCGTCGCGATCGCGCCCTCGTTCGCATACGTGGCGCTGCCCGGGATCGGGATCGCCGTATACGCCCCCTCCCCATGGATCACCCCAACCAGATAATCCCGCGCAAGCTGCACATCCCCCTGGAACTCCGTGTCCCCCGAAGGCCGGTCCACCATCATCACGGCCTTCGTGCTGCGGGACACGCTGACGGGACCGGGCGTCAGCAACAACGGGTCGGCGGGATCGCGGGGCATGGGCGGTTTCCGTGCAGGACGCCCGATCCTGGCACGCCAGGCGGCGCGGAAACAAGCAGTCGCCCACGAACGCGGCAACCCGCCGTCCCACCAGGCCCGGAACCCGCCACACGCCCCTTGACGCCACCACCCCGCCCGTCGCTACCCTGCCCCACCCCGGCGGAGGCCCCGATCATGACACGGTTCGCAACCTGGTTCCTGGCCCTGCTTCTCGCCGCCACGACCCCCGCCCTCGCCGTCACCCGCGGCGGCACCCTCACCTTCGCCCGCCAGACCGACTGCCAATACCTCGACCCCGTCCACACGACCCAGAACGCCGACATCTGGATCTCGCTCAACATCTACGCGACGCTCCTGGAACCAACCCCCGACGGCCGCGACGTCCAGCCCGGCCTCGCCTCCGCCCACACCGTCGGCCCCGACGGAAAGACCGTCACCCTCGCCCTCCGCCCAGGCCTCAAGTTCGCCGACGGCTCCCCCCTGCTCGCCAGCGACGCCGCCTGGTCCCTCAACCGCGCCGCCAAGAAGGAAACCGGTGGAGACTTCGCCTTCCTCCTCTCCGCCATCGACACCGTAACGGCCAAGGACGACACCACCGTCGTCATCACCATGACCCGGCCCGACCCGACGATCCTCCAGGCCCTCGCCACCTTCAACGCCGGCATCATGCCGGAGAAGCTCCTCATGGCCGCCCCCGGTGCCAACCTCGAGGAGAAAAGCAAGGCCTTCGCCGAAAAGCCCATCGGATCCGGGCCCTTCTTCCTCCAAAGCTGGAAGCGCGGCACCGAGATGGTCCTCGCCCGCAACCCCCACTTCTGGCGCCCCGGCGCCGACAACCAGCCCCTCCCCTACCTCGACGCCATCCGCTTCCTCATGATCCCCGACGACGCCACCCGCATCCTCAAGCTCCGCGCCGGCGAGATCGACATCGCCGAGTTCGTCCCCTACTCCCGCGTCAACGAGCTGAAGGCCGACGCCCGCCTCAACATGGTCCTCTTCCCCGCGGCGCAGATGAACTACTTCGCCCTCAACTCCCGCCCCACCCTCAAGGACGGCAGCAAGAACCCCCTGAACGACGTCCGAGTCCGCCAGGCCCTCAACTACGCCACCAACAAGCAGGCCCTCATCCAGGTCGTCAGCTACGGCGCCGGAACCCCCGCCCGCAGCTTCATGCCCATGTCGACGCCGCTCTCCTACGGCCCCACCCCCCTCTACCCCTACGACCTCGCCAAGGCCCGCGCCCTCCTGGCCGAAGCCGGCTACGCACAGGGGTTCGAGATCACCTGCATGGTCCTCGCCGGCAGCGCCGACGACGCCGCCAAGACCGCCGCCCTGCAGCAGATGTGGGCCCCCCTCGGCATCCGCATGAAGATCGAGCAGATGGAATCCGCAACCCGCCTCGCCCGCTACAACGCCGGCGACTTCCAGATGCGGACCTCACTCTGGACCAACGACATCAACGACCCCGGCCAGGTCACCTCCATCTTCGCCTACTTCCCCACCCGCCAGAACAACCGCGGCGGCTGGCAGGACACCCGCAACGACGCCCTGTTCGAAGCCAGCCGCAGCGAGCTCGACCCGGCCAAGCGCGCCGCCATGTTCAAGGAAATCCAGGAGCGCTACGCCGAAGCCGCCCCCATCGTCTTCGCCATGGAAGTCCCCTACCCCGTCGCCATGCTGAAGAAGGTCCACGGCTTCGTGCAGATCCCCCTCGGCAACAACCTCTTCGCCGAGACCTACCTGGACAAGTAGGCAGCCCCCGTGCGCGTCGCGTCCCTCCTGGGCCGGCGCCTGCTGCAGGTCATGGCAACCGTCGTGCTGGTCGCGCTGCTCGTCTTCGGCCTCATGCGCCTCCTGCCCGGAGACCCCGCCCTCATGCTCCTCGGCGAGCGCGGCAGCGACGAAAGCATCGCCGCCCTCCGCGCCGAGCTGGGCCTCGACCAGTCCGTCGCCGTCCAGTTCTGGCAGTTCCTGGTCCGCACCCTCTCCTTCCGCTTCGGCGATTCCATCACCATGCGCGTCCCCGTCGCCCGCCTGATCGAGGAACGCCTCCCCGTCACCGCCATGCTCACCGCGATGGCCGCCCTGTTCTCGCTCCTGATCGCCTGCCCCCTCGCCTTCGCCGCCGCCCTCCGCCCCGGCGGACGCATCGACATCGCCGTCCGCGTCATCGCCCAGGCCTGCCTCTCGATGCCCGTCTTCTACATCGGCCTCGTCCTGCTCATCACCCTCGCCGCCGGCCTCGGCTGGTTCCCCGTCGGCGGCATCGGCAACGGCTTCGTCCAGAACCTCTGGTACCTCTTCCTCCCCGCCCTCACCCTCGCCCTCAGCCTCTCCGCCATCCTCCTCCGCAACCTCCGCGACCAGTTGATCGAGGTGCTGCAGGCCGAATACGTGAACTTCGCCACCGCCAAGGGCCTGCCGATGCGCCTCGTCCTCGGCCGCCACGTCCTCCGCAACGCATGGCTCTCCACCATCACCCTGCTCGGCCTCCACATCGGCTCCCTCGTCGGCGGGGCCGTCATCACCGAAACCGTCTTCGCCATCCCCGGCGTCGGCCGCCTCATGATCGACAGCATCTTCGCCCGCGACTACGCCGTCGTGCAGGGCCTCACCATCGTCCTCGCCGTCCTCGTCTCCCTCGTCTTCCTCGCCGTCGACACCGTCCAGGCCCTCCTCGACCCGAGGGTCGCAGGCTGACGACGCGCCCCCGCTTCGCCACCCTGTTCGGCGGCGCCCTGCTGCTGCTCATGCTCGCCTGCGCAGCACTGCCCGGCCTCATCGCCCCCTACGACCCCGACGCCTTCGACTACGACGCCCTCCTCTCCCCCCCCAGCCTCGCCCACCCCTTCGGCACCGACAATTTCGGCCGCGACATCCTCTCCCGCACCATCTGGGCCGCCCGCATCGACCTGCAGATCGCCATCTTCGCCACCCTCTTCCCCGCCGTCTTCGGGACCTTCGCCGGCTGCATCATCGGCTACGTCGGCGGCGTCGCGGACGCCATCTTCAGCCGCATCGTCGACGTCGCCGTCACCATCCCCTTCCTCGTCCTCGTCATCGCCATCGTCGCCGTCCTCGGCCCCGGCCTCATCAACATGTACATCGCCATCAGCGCCGTCGGCTGGATCGTCTACGCCCGCCTCACCCGCGCCGAGATCCTGGCGCAGCGCCGCCGCGACTACGCGGATGCGGGCCGGGTCATGGGCTATTCGGCGCCCCGCATCATCTTCCGCCACCTGCTGCCCAACGCCATCTCCCCCATCCTCGTCTACTGGATGACCGACATGGCCCTCGCCATCCTGCTCGGCTCCAGCCTCGGCTACCTCGGCCTCGGCGCGCAGCCCCCCACCTCCGAATGGGGCGTCCTCATCGCCGACGGCAAGAACTTCATGACGACGGCCTGGTGGATGTCCATCTTCCCCGGCATCGCCATCATCCTCGCCGGCACCGCCTTCAGCCTGCTCGGCGACGCCCTCGCCATCCGCCTCCGCCGCCGCGATGCTTGAACTCCGCGACCTCACCGTCCGCATCGGCCCGGCCAGCCCCGTCGACGGCGTCACCCTCACCGTCGCCCAAGGCGAGATGCTCGGCATCGTCGGCGAATCCGGCTCCGGCAAGAGCATGACCCTCCGCGCCATCCTCCGCCTCCTCCCCCGCGGCGCCGCGCTCTCCGGCCAGGTCCTCTGGCACGGCCAGGACCTCGCCACCCTCCCCGACCCCGCCATGCGCGCCATCCGCGGGCGCGAGATCGCGATGATCTTCCAGGAGCCGATGACCGCCCTCAACCCCGTCCTCCCCATCGGCCTGCAGATCACCGAAAGCCTCGGCGCCCACCTCGCCCTCCGCGGCGCCGCCGCCACCCGCCGCGCCACCGAGCTGCTGGACCACGTCGGCATCCCCGACGCCGCCCGCCGCCTCGCGTCCTACCCCCACGAGTTCTCCGGCGGCATGCGCCAGCGCGCCATGATCGCCATCGCCCTCGCCGCCGGCCCCAAGCTCCTCCTGGCCGACGAACCCAGCACGGCGCTGGACGTCACCATCCAGGACCAGATCCTGAAGCTCCTCCTCCGCCTCAAGGACGAGCTGGGCATGGCCGTCATCCTCGTCACCCACGACCTCGGCGTCGTCGCCGGCACCTGCGACCGCGTCGCCGTCTTCTACGCCGGCCGCGTGCAGGAGACGGGCACGGCCGAGGCCATCTTCCGCCGCCCCTCCCACGGCTACACGCTGGGCCTCATCCGCTCCCTCCCCGACGGCCGCCACGCCCGCCAACGCCTGGACGGCATCGCCGGCGTCCCGCCCGACCCCCTCGCCATGCCCCCCGGCTGCCGCTTCGCCCCCCGCTGCGCCTTCGTCGTCCCCGACTGCACGGCCGCCCCCCCGCCGCTGCGCCCCATCGAACCCGGCCACGAAACCCTCTGCCTCCGCGCCGACGCCGTCCGGGCCGACGCAGCCCGGGCCGCCGCATGACGGTCCTGCTCCGCGCCGACGACCTCGTTCGCGGCTTCCCCGGTCGCCGTGGCCCGATCGACCTCCTGCGCGGCCGCCCCCGCCCCGTCGTCCGCGCCCTGGCCGGCGTCAGCATCGCCATCGAACGCGGCCACACCCTGGCCGTCGTCGGCGAAAGCGGCTGCGGAAAAAGCACGCTGGCCCGCGCCCTGGTGCGCCTGCTCGACCTCGATTCCGGCCAGATCGACTTCGACGGCGTCGATGTCCGCACCCTGCAAGGCCCCGCCCTCCGGGACTACAACCGCCGGGTCCAGATGGTCTTCCAGGACCCCTACAGCTCCCTCAACCCCCGCATGACCGTCGGCGAAACCCTCTCCGAGGCGCTGCGCGTCCACCGCATGGTCCCCCGCCCCGCCATCCCCGCCCGCGTCGCCGAACTCCTGGACCTCGTCCGCCTCCCCGCCGCCGCGGCATCCCGCCTGCCCCACGCCTTCAGCGGCGGCCAGCGCCAGCGCATCGCCATCGCCCGCGCTTTGGCCGTCGAACCCGAGCTGCTGGTCGCCGACGAGATCGTCTCCGCCCTCGACGTCTCCGTCCAGGCGCAGGTGCTGAACCTGCTGCTGGACATGCAGGAGCGCCTCGGCCTGTCGATGCTGTTCGTCTCCCACGACCTCCGCGTCGTCCGCCACGTCGCGCACGAGGTCGCGGTCATGTACCTCGGCCGCGTCGTCGAGCACGGCCCCGCCGACACCGTCTTCGACCACCCCCGCCACCCCTACACCCAGGCCCTGCTCCGCGCCGCCCCCACCATGGAACCCGGCAGCGCCCGCCGCACCGACGTGGCCCTGGCCGGAGAACTCCCCAGCCCCCTGAACCCCCCGCCCGGCTGCCCCTTCCACCCCCGCTGCCCCCTGGCCGTCGACCGCTGCCGCACAGAGGTCCCACGCCTCACACTGCAAGAAGGCCACGGCGCCGTCTGCCACCTGGCGTAGGGTGGGATCATCCCCCCTACAGCAACGCCTGAGCGCAAGCGTCCAGGATCGCATCGACGTCCACCCCGTACTCCCGATACAGATCCGGCAAGTCCCCACTCTGCCCGAACCGGTCCGGCCCCAGCGGCACCACACGCTGCCCCCGCACCCCGCCCAGCCAGGAATGCGCGGCCGGGTGCCCGTCCAGCACCGTCACCAGCGACGCCCCGGCCGCCAGCGGAGCCAGCAGCCGCTCCACATGCGACACCGCAGCCACCCCCTGCCGCCGCGTCCGCGCCGCATCCATCCACCCCGCATGCAACCGGTCCGGGCTGGTCACCGCCAGCAACCCGGCCCCCGGCACCTCCGCCTGCAGCTCCGCGAACGCCTCCATCGCCTCGGGCGCCACCGGCCCCTGATACGCCAGCGCGATCGGCGCGCCCTCCCCCGGCGGCACCACCCAGTGCCCGCCCGCGATCACCGCAGCCGGGTCCACGACCCGCTCCGGCTGCACGATCTGCCGCGTCGAAAGCCGCAGCCACACGCTCGACCCCGCATCCGCCTGCATGTGCACGAACGCGTGCCGCAGCAGGATCGCCAGCTCGTCGACATGCGCCGGCTCGTAGCTCGCCAGCCGGTCCGCAGCCATCCCGATCAGCGGCGTGTTGATGCTCTGATGCTGCCCGCCCTCCGGCGCCAGGCTGATGCCGCTGGGCGTCGACACCAGCAGGAACCGGGCATCCTGGTAACAGCCATAGATCAGCGCATCCAACCCGCGGTTCACGAACGGATCGTACACCGTCCCGATCGGCAGCAGCCGGGCCCCCGTCAAGGTGTGCTGCAACCCGGCCGCCGCCAGGATCAGGAACAGGTTCTGCTCGGCGATCCCCAGCTCGATATGCTGCCCCGACGGCGACATCCCCCACCGCTGCGCGCTCGCCAGCTTCGCGTCGCGGAACACGTCGTTGCGCGTATGCCGGTCGAACACCCCCCGCCGGTTCACCCAAGGCCCCAGATTGGTCGAAACCGTCACGTCCGGGCTGGTCGTCACGATGTGCCGGGCCAGCGCCGCGCACTCGTCCTTGCCGCGCCCGATCTCCGCCAGCATGTCGCCGAAACCCTGCTGCGTGCTGACCTTCCGCCCCACCACCTTCGGCCCCGGCAGCACCGCCGGCACCGGCACCACCGCCGCACTCAACCGCCGCCCCGTCGCCGTCAGCGTCGTCGCGAACGGCGCGCTGTCGATCACCGCCTGGAACGCCGAGCCACTCAGCTCCAGCCCCTCCGCCACATCCCACTCATGCCCCGGCCTGATGCGCATCTGCGCCCGGAACCCCTCCATCTGGTCCTTCGTCATCAGGCCCGAATGGTTGTCCTTGTGCCCTGCGAACGGCAGCCCCATGCCCTTCACGGTATACGCGATGAAGCACGTCGGCTGGTCCCCCGCCGCATCCGCCTCGCGGAACTGCTCGATCAGGTAATCGACATCGTGCCCACCCAGGTTGGTCATCAACCCGGCCAGCTCGTCGTCGGTCAGCGGATCGATGATCGCCCGCACCCCCGGCTCCCGCCCCAGCTCCGCCAGCAACGCCTGCCGCCACGCCGCGCCGCCCTGGAACGTGATGGCCGAATAGAGGCTGTTCGGGCAGTCGTCGATCCACCGCCGCAGCGACTCCCCGCCCTCCCGCTCGAACGCCGCCTGCAGCCGCCGCCCGTATTTCAGCGTGACGACGTTCCACCCCATGTCGCGGAACAGGCCCTCGATCCGCCCGAACAGCCGGTCCGGCACGACGCTGTCCAGGCTCTGCCGGTTGTAGTCGATGATCCACCAGACGTTCCGCACGTCGTGCTTCCAGCCCTCGAGCAACGCCTCGTAGATGTTGCCCTCGTCCAGCTCCGCATCGCCCGCGATCGCCACCTGACGCCCCATCGGCAGCCCGGCGTCCAGCCCATGCAGCCGCACGTAATCCTGCATCAGCGACGCGAAGCTGGTCAGCGCGACCCCCAGCCCCACCGACCCCGTGCTGAAATCCACCTCCGGCCCGTCCTTCGTCCGGCTGGGGTAGCTCTGCACCCCGCCCATCCGCCGCAAACCCTCCATGTTCGAAGGCGTCTGCCGCCCGAACAGGCGGTTGATCGCATGGAACACGGGACCCGCGTGCGGCTTCACGGCCACCCGGTCCTCGGGCCGCAGGATCTCGAAATACAGCGCCGTCATGATGCTGATCACGCTGGCGCAGCTCGCCTGGTGCCCGCCCACCTTCAGCCCGTCGCGGTTCGGCCGGATATGGTTCGCGTTGTGGATCATCCACGCCGACAGCCACAGCAGCTTCCGCTCCACCTGGTGCAACGCCGCCAACCGGTCGGGCGGCAGCGCCACGAACACGGCCGGTGCGTTCACGCCCACCCCCGCGCCAGCTTCCGCACCACCGTGCTCGCGTTGCGCTTCCCCTCCCCCGCGTAATCCTCGTGATAATCCTCGATCTTCGCTGGGTCATAGAGGTAGTTGACCATCAACGTCGCGCTCTCCTTCCCCCCCTTCTCCGACGTATCCGCGCACGCCATGATCCGCTCCACCCGCGCCCCGTTCGAAAGATGGAAATGCGCCACCGGGTCGATGGCCCGGCTCCCGCGGCTCTCCGCCAGCAGATACCGCGCCGCCAGCCGCACCAGCACCGGTTCCGCCGCCTTCAGCATCGCGGGATCGCGATACCACCCCCGCCGCGCCAGGATCGCCGCCAGCGCCTGGTGGCCCGTGTCGTGCACGATGTCCGCCGGCGCCGCCGTCCGCAGGCTCGTCGCCTCCTCCTCGCTCAGCAGCTTCGCATCCTCCTCCCGCAGCTTGCCGTCCAGCCACCGCCGGAACCCCGGCAGCGGCGACAAGGTCGCGAACGCCTTCAGATTGCGGAACTCGTTGCCCAGCACCTCCACCACCCGCTTGATCAGGAAGTTGCCGAAGCTGATCCCCGCCAACCCCTTCTGGCAGTTGCTGATGGAATAGAAGATCGCCGTATCCGCCTCCTTCGGGTCCAGCAGCGGCGCCTTCTTGTCCAGCAGACGCTGCACGCTGTCCGCCAGCCCCCGCACCAGCGCCACCTCGACGAAGATCAGCGGCTCGTTCGGCATCCGGTGATGGAACAGCGCATAGCAGCGCCGGTCGCTGTCCAGCCGGTTCTTGAGGTCGCTCCACGACCGGATCTCGTGCACCGCCTCATAGCCCACCAGCCGCTCCAGCAGCAGCGCCGGGCTGTGCCAGTCGATGCGTTGCAGCTCCAGGAACCCCACGTCGAACCAGCTCGCCAGCAGGTTCTTCAGGTCGTTCTCCAGCGCCGCGAGCCACGGGTCCGTCCCCTTCAGCGCCAGCAGCGTGGCCCGCAGATCCACCAGGAACTTCATCCCGTCCGGGATCGTGGTGAACTGCGTCAGCAGCCGCACCCGCGGCGGCTCCAGCGCCCGCCGCAGCGCAACCTTCGCCACCGCCCGCGCATCCGGCCCATCGGCGCCCTGCACCGCCTCCCACGCCCGCTCCGCATCCGCCGGGTCGCTGTCGAACTGCGCCAGCGCGTGCAGGAACGCCCGCCGCCCCGCATCGTCCAGCCCCAGATACGTCTGCGCCAGCTTCGCCGCCCGGTTCCGCGCGCTGACTTCCCCCCCCCGCGCATCCAGGCACGCGCGCATCTGCCCGGCGATCCCCTCGTCCTCGTTCACCGAGACGGTGGACGCCATGTCCCGCCACACCGTGGCGATGCGGCGGATGGCGCGGTCGAACAGGCCGATCTGGACGGCGGTCTCGCTCATAGAAATCTCCGTGTCTGCCCCGACTATAGCCCAGCTTGGGCCACGCCCGCGACCGCCGCCGCAACGCCCCGCGCCAAATCCTCCGCGACCAGCCCCGGCCCGCACCGCCGCGCCGCGTCGCCGTGCAGCCAGACCGCCGCGCACGCCGCCTCCCACGCCGGCAATCCCTGCGCCAGCATGGCCGCGACCACCCCCGCCAGCACGTCCCCCGCCCCCGCCGTCGCCAGAAACGGCGGCGCATTGTCGTTCACGACCGCCCGCCCGTCCGGCGCCGCGACGACGGTATCCGCACCCTTCAGCACCACCACGCCCCCGATCCGCACCGCCGCCGCCCGCACCGCCGCCAGCCGGTCGTCCCCCACCGGCCCGAACACCCGCGCGAACTCCCCCCCATGCGGCGTCACCACCGCGCACCCGCGCAGCATCGCCGCAGCGCCCGCCGCCGCCCCCAGCGCATCCGCATCCGCGACCACCCGCCGCCCCGCCGCCAACAGCACCGCCAAGGCCGCCCCCGCCTGCTCCCGACCCAGACCCGGCCCGCACACCCAAACCCCCCGCCGCCCATCCTCCAGCAGCACATCGAGCGGGGAATCATCCACGATCACCCCCGGCTCCCCCCCGCGATACAGATCCCCCGCTCCCCCCGCCGCGATCGTCACCAGCCCCGCGCCACCCCGCCGCGCGCCCATGGCCGCCAGCCGCGCCGCCCCCGTCATCGCGGCGCCACCCAGCACCGTCACATGGCCACGCGTATACTTGTGCGACGCCGCCCCCGGCGCCGGCACACCCCACAACGCCGGCGTGTTCCGCCATGTCCGGACCCCCCTCACGGCGCCCGCCGGCAGCCCGATATCCGCCACCTCCACCACCCCGCACAGCCCCCGCCCCGGCAGCAGCACATGCCCCGGCCGGCGCGCGCCGAACGTCACCGTCCGCTCCGCCCCCCGCACCCGCCCCCGCGCCTGACCCGTCCCGCCATCCAGCCCGCTGGGCACATCCACCGCCAGCACCCGCGCCCCCGCCGCCAGCACGTCCGCGACCAGCGCCGGCACGTCGTCCCGCAGCCCGCCCCCGAACACCGCATCGATCACCAGCCCCGCCCGCGCCGCCTCCGCCACGGCAAACGGCACGACCGGCCCCCGCCACGCCGCCCGCAGCGCCGCAGCGTCCGACCCGGCCCGAGGCGCCGCCCATTCCGCCACCGCCACCGGCCAGCCCCCCGGCCCGCACAGCACCAGCGTCCGCGCCGGCCCCATCCGCACCGCCGCCCGCGCCACCGCCGCCGCCGCCGCCCGCATCAACACCAGCCCCGGCACGCCCGACGCCGCCGCACGCCGGTCCGCCGCCGCCATCTCGGCAGGCGTGGGCAACGGCTCAGGCTGGCTTGGCCGGGTCCTGTCGTGCATCCTGCCTCGGGATGTGCGGGGTTCAGGCATGGCGGTGGTCATCACGGTAGCGCAGCAGAAGGGGGGCGCGGGCAAGACGACGCTCGCGGCCAACCTGGCAGCAGCCCTCGCCCCCAGCAAGTCCGTCGCCCTCCTCGACATCGACCCCCAGCACAGCCTCGCCCGCTGGCACGCCATCCGCGCCGCCCGCCCCACCCCCGCCGCCGCGATCGCCTTCAGCGACGCCGCCGGCTGGCGCCTGCCCGTCGAGCTTGAACGCCTCCGCAAGGCCTACGACGTCGTCCTCATCGACAGCCCGCCGCAGATCGACAGCGACGCCCGGCGCGCCATCCGCGGCGCCGACCTCGTGGTGATCCCCCTGCAGCCCAGCCCGCCCGACCTCTGGGCCGCCGAAGGCACCCTGAAACTCGCCGCCGAGGAAAAACGCCCCTCCTGCCTCGTCCTCAACCGCGTCCCGTCCTCCGGCAGGCTGCGCGACGCCATGGAGGCGGAACTCAAGACCCGCGGCCTCATCGTCTTGCCCGCGACACTCGGCAACCGCACCGCCTACGCCCAGGCCTTCGCCGAGGGGCTGGGCGTGACCGAAGCAGCCCCCCGCAGCGCCGCGGCGACCGAGCTGCGCGCCCTGCTCGCGGCCCTGCTGGTGGTGATCGGATGACCCGCGCCGGCCTGCTGCTCTGCCTCGCCGTGCTGTCCGGGTGCGCCACCGCACCGGGCGCCGGCACCGCCCCCTCGTCCCGCCGCATCCAGGCGGCGCTCGCCAGTGGCGACGGCCGCACCAGCGCAACCGCCATCGAGATCGGACGCCTCTCCGACGCCTACCTCGTCCTCCGCGCCCGCGGCCTCGCGTTCCAGCGGCACGAGGTCGTGCGCGAGCGTGACCAGCCCTTCGACGTCATCACCGCCCGCCGCCGCGGCGGGGGCGAGGACCGCCTGGTCTTCAGCCTGATCCCCGACACCGCCGACGACCAGCGCGTCGCCCGCCTGGTCCGCCGCCTCATGACCTCCGGCAACGGTCAGGACGCCGCAACGGCCTTCGCCACCGCCGCCGCCCCGCAGGAGGACGAGGTCCTCCGCCTCCTCGGCCTGCAACGCACCGAACGCGCGGTCCTGCGCCAGCAGGGCCATCTCTACGACGTCGTCACCGCCATCGACCCGGCCGACGGCACCCGCCGCGACCTCTATTTCCGCCTCCCGGACGAGCCCGCCCGCGGCACCGAGACCGCAGCCCGGCGAAGCTGATCACGGCTGCAACCCGTCGTGGTCCGGCACCCGCGCCGCCGCAAGCACGTCCACCCCGCCCACCCCCGCATCCAGCAGCACGCGCGCGCAGGCCTCGGCCGTCGCCCCCGTCGTCAGCACGTCGTCGATCAGCAGCACCCGCGCGTCCCGCAGCATCGGCAGCCGCCCGGGCGTCACGGCGAACGCGCCCTCCAGCACGGCCCGCCGCCGGGCCGGCGAGAACCGCCCCAGCGGCGGGGTCCGGCGCACACGCCGCAGCCCGTCCAGCACCGCCGGCGGCCCCCCGCTCCGCGCCAGCGCCTGCGCCAGCAGCGCCGACTGGTTGTAGCGCCGCCCCAGCAGCCGCCAGCGATGCAGCGGCACCGGCACCAGCAGATCCGCCCGCGCCAGCAGCGCCGCCCCGGCACGCGCCATCAGCGGCGCCAGCGCCCGCGCCGTCTCCACCCGGTCCCCGTACTTGAACGGCAGCAGAACCCGCCGCGCCTGGTCGTCATACAGCAGCGCCGCCCGCGCCTGCCCCCAGGACGGCGGCCGCGCCTGGCACGCGGGGCACGTCGTCACCCCGCCTCCTAACGCCCCGCCTCCTAAAGCCCCGCCCCCCGCCGCGCCAAACGGCACCCCGCACGCCGAGCAGCACGGCGCCGAAATCATCTGCGTCCGACGGAAACACGCGGCGCAGAACTGCCCCGGCGCCCCCACCGGCTGATCGCACGTCAGGCACTGCGGCGGCAGCAGCAGATCGAGCAGCGCCCGCCCACCCGCCCGGACGACGCTAGACGCCGAAGGCAACGGTCCCGTCGCGCTCGATCTCGTGGACCAGGTCGATCTCCCAGCTCAGATAGGCGTGCATCGCCGCCTCGACGCCCGAGTTGCGGTCGTACGGCCGCAGATAGAAATCCGCGCAATCCTCGTCCGCCGGCACCGTCCGGTCCACCTGCATCGCCCCGCCCTGCGCGACCCACGCCGCAGTCCCGCCGGCCAGCGCCATGACCGGGGCCGCCGTCAGCGCCTGCGCCTCCGCCACCGCCATCCCCGCCAGCACCCCGTCCGGGGAGGTCAGCACGACGCGCTCCGCCGCCGCCAGCCGCTCCCGCACCCGGTCCAGCCGCGTGCGGATCGCCCACACCGCCCCCGGGATGTGCCCGGCCCGGTAGTCGATGCTGCGGGCCAGGTCGATCACCAGCGCGCCCGTGACCGCATCCGCCCCGACGCCCTCGGGCGCCGCGGGCGTCGGCGGCGGCACGTCCTCCACCCCCTCCAGCGCCCCCTCCACGACGAACACGTCGCGGTGCCCCATCTGCCGCAGCCACGCCGCCGCCATCCGGGCCCGCACGCCGTCATCGTCCAGCACGGCGATGCGCGCGCCCCGGACCGCGATCCACTGGTCCGTCGCCTGCACCAGCTGCCCGCCCGGCGCGTTGCGGCTCAACGGCCGGTGCAGCGCCGCGAACTCCAGGGGATCGCGCACGTCCAGCACATACAGCGTGCGGTCCGGATCGTCCTCGAACCGAACCAGGTCCAGCGGCCCGATGACGCCCACGCCCGACTCCTCGGCGAACGCCGATGCCCGCTCCAGCGCCAGCGCCGCCGTCGCCGGCCGGCCCGGCGCATACCGCGCCGTCTCCCCCCGCGCGACCTCCAGCCCCGCCAGCGCCCACCCCATCGTCCCGTTCCGCAGCGCGACCACCGGGTTCGGCACCCCGGCCCGGCGCAGGCTCTCCGCCCCCATGATGCTCCGCGTGCGTCCCGCGCAGTTGACGACGATCACGGTCGCCGGGTCCGGCACCAGGTCCCCGATCCGGTACGCCAGCTCCCCCCCCGGCACGTTCACGCCCGTCGGGATCGACATGTTTCGGAACTCGTCCAGCGGACGGCTGTCCAGCACGACCATGTCGCGCCCCTCGTCCATCCACGCCTTCAGCTCCGGCGCATCGACGCTCTCCGTGCCATAATGATGCTCCACCCACTCGCCGAACGCCTTGCTGGGCACGTTCACGCCGGTGAACAGCACGAACCCCGCCTCCGCCCAGCCCTGCGACCCGCCCTCCAGCACATGCACGTCGCCGGCGCCCATGCCCTGCACCATGGCCGCCAGCCGTCCGGCCAGCCCCCCACTGCCGCCATCCACGCACACGATCCGCGTCGCCAGCCGCGGCAGCAGCACGGGAATCCGCAGCTCCGCCTTCGAAAGCGGGCACGGCACGGCCCAGAACAGATGCCCGCCGCCGAACTCGCCCTCCTCCCGCGCATCCAGGATGGCAAGCTCGCCGCCGTCCTGGATCCAGGCGCGAAGGGTGGCGGGCGTGACGAGGTTCATCGGTTGGCGGTCGGCTTCATGAACGCCTTGTTGTACGGCTGCACCGTCCCGGCCTCGATATCGAACCCCTGCCGCGTGTCCAGCCGCTCCAGCGCCAGCCCGTACACATGCAGGTGCCGCGTGCTCCGCGTCCCCGCCGTATGGATGGAATGGATGTCGTCCGGCATGAACGCGATCCCCGTGCCCGGCTCCACCATCACCTCCCGCACCAGCTCCAGCGACGCCTTGCCCGCCACGCTGCCGTCATCGGTCCGGCGATACACCCGGTTCAGCTCCTGCCCGTCGACGGCGGTGATCACCGCCCACGTGGTGTGGTCGTGCGGCGGGCTCATGTTGCCGGGGTTCAGCGCCAGCATGTACAGCGCGAACCGCCCGTCCGGATCCTCCTGCAGCAGATACCGCTTCGCGCCCTTCTCCCCCACCGGCGGCGGCGGGAACTCGGCAGCCGGGAACAGCGCCTCCTGCCCGGCCAGGTCGAGCATCTCGGCCTTGATCGCCTCCAGCGCGTCCCGGGTCACGCCGTGCTGGCGCTCGATCCCCTTCACACGGTCCATGGTTGCGGCGACGGCGGCGGCGCGGGCGGCGCCGGGTGCGGGTGCGTTCATGGTGAGCCCCTCCATCAGGTTTTCCCGAAAGCTAGGCCGGCGGCGGGAAGGGGTCAAAGGTGGGTTTGACGTTCATCACTTCCGTGTGAAGATCGCGGGCGTCCGAGGAAACGAGAAGCCATGCCTGATCCCACACTCACCGACCAAGTCAATTACCTGGCCGGCATAACCGCCGCCGGCATCGTCGTAAGCCCAAGCTTCTCGACATTGCTGAACGAGGCGACGGCGACCACCCCCGCCACCTACGAAACGGCCACGTCGCAGGCCTACAAATGGGGCAGCGCCACCCCCGGCACCCCCAGCGGGACCATCACCTTCGCCTACAACCCGGCCTCCAACTACACCGGAACCGAAAAGGCCATCTACGAATCGAGCATGGCGCTCTGGAGCGCCGTCGCGAACGTGACCTTCACCCTGGGCAACGACTACGCCTCGGCCGGCGTGAAGTTCACCCGCGGCACCGACCAGTCCGCCCACGCCAGCGGAACCAACAACACCGGCGTCGCCGTCGGCGGCGCCGTCCTGGGCACCACGACCACCAGCACCCTGTCGATCGACACCAGCGTGCCCAGCTTCGGCCCCATCGCAACAGTCAACGGCGGCGACGGCTACCCGGCCGGCACGGTCGTGCACGAGCTGGGGCACGTCCTGGGCCTCGGCCACGCCGGCGGCTACAACGGCAAGGTCACCGAGGCCATCCAGCAATACTCGCAATACGACACCGGCCTCTACACCATCATGTCGTATATCGATCCCAAGACGACGACTTCCAAGTTCTTCAACACCTACTCCGTGACCGGGACGAACTGGGGCACCTACGTCGGGCCGGAAACCCCGATGCTGCTCGACATCCTTGCCATCCAGAACCTCTACGGGCTGCCCACCAGCACGCCGCTGTCCGGCGGCCAGGTGTTCGGCTACAGCAGCAACATCACGGGCGCGCTCGCCTCGTATTTCGACTTCACGCTGAACACGACCCCGGTTCTCACGCTCTGGGACTCCGGCGCGAACAACACGCTGAACCTCAGCGGCAGCAGCGCCGCCGCCACGATCAACCTGAACGCCGGCACGTTCAGCAGCACCGGCGGCCTGGTCAACAACATCGGCATCGCCTTCAACACCGCCATCAACTCCGCCGTGGGCGGCGCGGGCGACGACCGGTTCACCGTCAACGCCGCCGCAGACACGATCGACGGCATGGGCGGGGCCAACACCGTCGTGTTCGCCGGCAACCAGGCCGATTACGCGCTGGCACGGATCGGCGGGGTGGTGACGGTCACCAAGACGTCGAACGCCGTCATCGATACGCTGACCAACATCCAGACGCTCCAGTTCGCCGACGCGACCGTGCCGACCAGCAGCATCGCCTGCTTCACCCGCGGCACCATGATCGCGACGCCGTCCGGTGACGCCGCGGTGGAGACGCTGGCCATCGGCGACCTGGTCGTCACCGCCACGGGCGCGCACCGGCCCATCAAGTGGCTCGGCCGCCGGTCCTACGCGGGCCGGTTCTTCCTGGCCAACCCGCAGGTGCGGCCGATCCGGTTCCGGGCCGGGTGCCTGGGCAATGGCTTGCCGCGGCGGGACCTGATGATCTCGCCGGAGCACGCGATGTTCCTGCAAGGCTTGCTGGTGCCCGCCTCGTGCCTGGTGAACGGCGGCAGCATCGCCCCCGACCGCGCGTGCGACCGGGTCGACTACGTCCATGTCGAGCTGGACAGCCACGACGTGATCCTGGCCGAGGGCGCGCCGTCTGAAACCTTCATGGACGCCGACAGCCGCGCCATGTTCCAGAACGCGGCCGAGTATGCGGCGATCTACGGCGGTGCGGCCGAGCACGGACTGTTCTGTGCCCCCCGGGTCGAGCACGGCTATGCGCTGCAGGCGGTGCGCGAGGGGCTGGACCGCATCGCGGCGTAGCGTCTGGTCAAACCCCGCCCACCGCGGCACATGGGACGCATGTCCGATGCCGCCGTGTTCGACCGCCACGCCGTCCGCCTGCACCGGGACCGGGCGGCCGCGACCGTGCACCGCGTCGCCGACGTGCTGCGGGATGCGGCGGACCGGCTGGTGGACCGCCTGGACGACACGACGGTCCGGTTCACCCAGGCGCTCGACGTGGGCGGTCGCGGGGCGGTCGCGCCCTTGCTGCGGCGGCGGGGCATCGGCGTCGTAAGCTGCGACCTGTCGGCCCGCATGGCGGCACTGAACGGCGGGACGGCGGCGCAGGCGGACGAGGAACGGCTGCCGTTCGCGGAAGGGGCGTTCGACCTGGTCGTGGCGTGCCTGTCCCTGCATTGGGTCAATGACCTGCCGGGCGCGCTGATCCAGCTGCGGATGGCGTTGCGGCCGGGCGGGCTGCTGCTGGCAAGCCTTCCGGCCCTGGGAACGCTGGGCACCCTGCGGACGGCGCTGACGGAGGCGGAGGTGGCGCTCGCCGGCGGCGCCTCCCCGCGTGTATCACCGTTTCCCGAGCTGCGGGACCTGGCCGGCCTGATGCAGCGCGCCGGGTTCGAGCTGCCGGTGGCGGATGTCGAGGACGTGGTGCTGTCGTACGCGGACCCGTTCGCGCTGCTGCGGGAGTTGCGGGCCGCGGGCGAGGCCAATGCGGTGCGGCTCCGCGCACGGACCCCCTGCCCGGCCGCCTTGCTGCCGATGGCGGCTGTAGGCCTGGCGGGGCCGGATGGCCGGGCGGACGTGCTGCTGCGGTTGGGGACGGTCACGGGGTGGGCGCCGGGTTCGGCATTGCACGCCTGACTTTTCCCGCAGAACCCACTACATCTCCGCCATGACCGACACGCCCCTCGCCCAGATCCGCAACTTCTCGATCATCGCCCATATCGACCACGGCAAATCCACCCTCGCGGACCGCCTCATCCAGGCCACGGGCGGGCTGACCGACCGCGAGATGACCAGCCAGGTCCTGGACAACATGGACCTCGAGAAGGAGCGCGGCATCACCATCAAGGCGCAGACCGTCCGCCTCGCCTACAAGGCGAAGGACGGCCTCACCTACCAGCTCAACCTCATGGACACCCCCGGCCACGTCGACTTCGCCTACGAGGTCAGCCGGTCGCTCGCCGCCTGCGAGGGCAGCCTCCTCGTCGTCGACGCAAGCCAGGGGGTCGAGGCGCAGACCCTCGCCAACGTCTACCAGGCCATCGACGCCAAGCACGAGATCGTCCCCGTCCTCAACAAGATCGACCTCCCCGCCGCCGAACCCGACCGCGTGAAGCAGCAGATCGAGGACGTGATCGGCATCCCCGCCGACGACGCCGTCATGATCAGCGCGAAGACCGGCCTCAACATCGAGGGCGTGCTGGAAGCCCTCGTCACCCGCCTCCCGCCCCCCACCGGCGACCGCGCCGCCCCCCTGAAGGCGCTGCTCGTCGACAGCTGGTACGACCAGTACCTCGGCGTCGTCATCCTGGTGCGCGTCAAGGACGGCGTCCTGAAGCGCGGCCAGCGAATCCGCATGATGGCCAACAAGACCACCCACCATGTCGAGCAGGTCGGCGTCTTCACGCCCAAGATGCTCCCCATGGACGAGCTGGGACCCGGCGAAATGGGCTACATCACCGCCGCCATCAAGACCGTCGCCGACTGCAACGTCGGCGACACCATCACCGACGAGCGCACCCCCGCCGCCGCCGCCCTCCCCGGCTTCAAGCCAAGCATCCCCGTCGTCTGGTGCGGCCTGTTCCCCGTCGACGCCGACGACTTCGAACACCTCCGCGACAGCCTCGGCAAGCTCCGCCTCAACGACGCGAGCTTCCACTTCGAGGCCGAAAGCAGCGCCGCCCTCGGCTTCGGCTACCGCTGCGGCTTCCTCGGCCTGCTGCACCTCGAAATCATCCAGGAACGCCTGACCCGCGAGTTCAACCTCGACCTGATCGCGACCGCCCCCAGCGTCGTCTACAAGATCAGCACGACCCGCGGCGTCACGTCCGAGCTGCACAACCCCGCCGACATGCCCGACCCCAGCCACATCGACCACATCCAGGAACCCTGGATCAAGGCGACCATCATGGTCCCCGACGAATACCTCGGCAGCATCCTCACCCTCTGCAGCGAACGCCGCGGCCAGCAGGTCGATCTCACCTATGTCGGCAACCGCGCGATGGCCGTCTATCGCCTCCCCCTGAACGAGGTCGTGTTCGACTTCTACGACCGCCTGAAATCCGTCTCCCGCGGCTACGCCAGCTTCGACTACGCCATGGACGGCTACGAGGAAGGCGACCTCGTCCGCATCAGCATCCTCGTCAACCAGGACCCCGTCGACGCGCTCAGCTTCATCGCCCACCGCAGCGTGGCCGAAAGCCGCGGCCGCAGCATCTGCAGCAAGCTGAAGGACCTGATCCCGAAGCAGTTGTTCAAGATCGCAATCCAGGCCGCGATCGGCGGCCGGGTCATCGCGCGGGAAACCATCAGCGCCCTCAGCAAGGACGTCACCGCCAAGTGCTACGGCGGCGACATCAGCCGCAAGCGCAAGCTGCTGGACAAGCAGAAGGAGGGCAAGAAGCGCATGCGCCAGTTCGGCAAGGTGGAAATCCCGCAGAGCGCCTTCCTCGCCGCCCTCAAGATGGACGCCTGATGCTGGCGGCGATCGCCCTCGCCGCCGCCTGCTACGCCTGGCACCCCCAGGCCGTCGGCCACTACCCCGGCACCGCCATGAGCTCGGGCCAGGAAACGCCGATCGACACCTGGATCGAGCTGTCGCCCGACGGCCGCCTGCAGGGCCGCTACGTCCTCCACGAACCCACGCGCGACGTCGAGGGCACCCTGGCCCCCGCCGGCGACGACGGCTGCGAGGTCGCCGCCTTCCAATGGACCGACATCTACGGCACCGGCGTCGCCCGCCTCCGCTTCCACCCCGCCGCCCGCTGCTTCGAAGGCGCCTGGGGCGTCGCCGTCGTCACCCCCACCCTCCCCTGGCGCGCCTGCGTGCGGGACCGGGTGACGAGCTAGCGCCACGATGCTATACGGCCCGCCGCGCCGGAGAGATGGCCGAGTGGCTTAAGGCGCACGCTTGGAAAGCGTGTGTGCGTGCAAGCGTACCGTGGGTTCGAATCCCACTCTCTCCGCCAGCCGTCGATGGGCCAGCCGAAATCCCCCACACCCACCGCGCCCCGGCCCCCGCGCCACCACCCAAAGACAGAGGACACGATGGAACGCACCAAGGTGCTGCTGGTCGGCGAAAGCTGGGTCAGCGCCGCAACCCACTACAAGGGATTCGACGGCTTCAGCAGCGTCACCTTCCACAAGGGCGCCGAGCCGCTCGTCGCCGCCCTCGAGGACAGCCCGTTCGACCTCACCTACATGACCGCGCATGAAGCCGCGGACGGCTTCCCCTTCACCATCGAGGCCCTCCGCGAATACCGCGCCATCATCCTCTCCGACATCGGCGCCAACACCCTCCTGCTGCCCCAATCCGTCTGGCTCCACGGCAAGCCCACGCCCAACCGCCTGAAGCTGATCCGCGACTGGACGGCAGAAGGCGGCGGCCTCCTCATGATCGGCGGCTACCTCACGTTCCAGGGCATCGACGGACGCGGCCGCTGGCGCCGCACCCCCGTCGAAGACTGCCTGCCCGTCACCTGCCTCCCCTACGACGACCGGATCGAGGTCCCGGAAGGCTTCCGTCCCGCCCTGGCGCCCGATCGCTCCCACCCCATCCTCCGCGGACTCGACGGCGAATGGCCCCTCCTCCTCGGCGCGAACGAGGTGCAGCACCGCGACGGCCCGGACATCGAGGTCCTGGCGCGCCTGCCCGCGGACCAGGGCGGCCACCCCCTCCTCGTCACCGGCCGCCACGGGCGCGGCCGGACCCTGGCCTGGACGTCCGACATCGGCCCGCACTGGCTGCCCGACACGTTCGTCCGCTGGCCCGGCTACGCCCGGCTCTGGACCAACGCCCTCGCCTGGGCGACCCGCCGGGACGCCGAATGATGCCCGCCAAACCCGTCTTCCGCCCAAAGCCCCACGCCATCCAGGCCCTGTTCGGACGCCCCAAGGCCGTCATCGGCGTCATCCACGCCCTCCCCCTCCCCGGCAGCCCCGGCTACGATGGGCAATCCATGGACGACATCGTCGCCTTCGCGGTGGCCGAGGCCGCGCGATACAAGACAGGCGGCGTCGACGCCCTGATCGTGGAAAACCACGGCGACATCCCCTTCAGCAAGCCGGAACACCTCGGCCCGGAAACCGCCGCCGCCATGGCCGTCATGACCGACGCCGTCCGCCGCGCCAGCGCCCTCCCCATCGGCGTCAACGTGCTCGCCAACGGCGCCATCCAGGCCCTCGCCGTCGCAAAGGCCGCCGGCGCCTGCTTCATCCGCGTCAACCAATGGGCCAACGCCTACGTCGCCAACGAGGGCATCGTCGAGGGCCCGGCCGCACGCGCCACCCGCTACCGCGCCGCCCTCCACGCCCGCAACGTCCGCATCTTCGCCGACGTCCACGTCAAGCACGGCGCCCACGCCATCACCGCCGACCGCTCGATCCCCGAACTCGCCCGCGATGTCGAGTTCTTCGACGCCGACGCCGCCATCGCCACCGGCCAGCGCACCGGCGACAGCGCAACGATGGAGGAGCTGCAGACCATCGCCGACGGCACCTCCCTCCCGGTCCTCGTCGGCTCCGGCGTCACGCCCGCCAATGTCGGCGACATCTTCACCGTCGCGGACGGCGTCATCGTCGCCAGCTCCCTGAAGCACGACGGCGTGTGGTGGAACCCGGTCGACCCCGACCGCCTGCGGACCTTCATGGCGGAGGCGAACCGCGCCCGCCCATGACCCGCCTCTTCGTCCTCGGCAACGCCGGCCTGGACATCGGCCTGCCCATCCCGCGCATGCCCCGCCCCGGCGAAACCCTCGTCGGCGGCCGCCGCACCACCGCCCCCGGCGGCAAGGGCCTCAACCAGGCCGTCATGGCCCACCGCACCGGCCTCATCCCCGTCGCATTCCTGGCCCCGCTCGGCCGCGACGCCGAAGCCGGCCTGGTCGAGGCAGCGCTCCGGCACGAACGCTTCGCCTGCCTGGACCTGCCCCGCATGGACGAGCCGACCGACTGCTCCCTGCTGCTGGTCCTGCCCGGCGGCGAGAACTGCATCGTCACCGCCGGAGCCTGCGCCGCCAGCCTCGACACCCGCCACGCCGCCGCCATGACCGCCCGCATCCGCCCCGGCGACTGGCTGCTGATGCAGGGCAACCTCGGCCACGCGACCACCCTGGCCGCCGCCGCCGCCGCCCGGGCCGCCGGCGCCCGCGTCATGCTGAACCCCGCGCCGCTGCTGTGGGACGCCGCCGCCATCCTGCCGCACTGCCACGTCGTCGTGGCCAACGCCGGCGAAGCGGAGGCGATGACGGGATGCACGGGGTCCCCCGCCGCCGCCGCGCTGCACCGGGCCGGGCCATGGCTGGCGGTGGTGACGCTGGGCGCCGCCGGCTGCGTCGTGGCCGGACCGGACGGGGTCCACGCTCTCCCCGCGATCCCCGCCGCCGCCATCGACACCACGGGCGCCGGCGACGCCTTCTGCGGCACGCTCGCCGCCTGCCTGGCCGCCGCCGTGCCGCTCGCCGCCGCCCTGTCCCACGCGCAACACGCCGCCGCCCACGCCGTCGCACGCCCGGGCGCCTTCGCCGCCCTCCCCTCCGCGCCCGACCTGCGCCGCATCGTCGCCGCGGCATGACCCCCGTGCTCGACATCGCCCGCATGTCGGTCTGGCTCGGTCCCCCCGGCCGCCGCGTGCAGGTGGTGGACGAGATCTCCCTCCGGATCGACCCCGGCGCCGTCCTCTGCGTCGTGGGCGAATCCGGCTCCGGCAAGAGCGTCTCCGCCCTCGCCCTCATGCGCCTCCTGCAGCCCGGCCGCTTCGCCGTCCAGGCCGACACGCTCGCCTTCGACGGCATCGACCTCCGCACCCTCGACGAACCAGCCCTCACCCGCCTGCGGGGCAACCGCATGGCCATGGTGTTCCAGGAGCCGATGACCAGCCTGAACCCCGTCTTCACCATCGGCGACCAGATCGCGGAGGTTCTGCAACTCCACCGCGGCCTGGGCCGCGCCAGGGCCCGGGCCGGCGCGCTGGCCGCCTTGCGGCAGGTCCAGATGCCCGCCCCCGAACGCCGCCTGGACGCCTACCCGCACGAGCTGTCCGGCGGCCTCCGCCAGCGCGTCATGATCGCCATGGCCCTCGCCTGCGACCCGGGCCTGCTCATCGCCGACGAACCCACGACCGCGCTCGACGTCACCATCCAGGCGCAGATCCTGGCCCTGCTCGCGGACCTGCGCGCCCGCACCGGAACCGCCATCCTGTTCATCACCCACAACCTCGGCCTGGTCGCCGAGATCGCGGACCACGTCGCCATCATGTACGCCGGCCGCATCGTGGAGCGCGCCCCGGTCGCCACCCTCTTCGCCGACGCGCAGCACCCGTACACCCTGGCCCTGCTGGCCGCCATGCCCTCCCTGGCCGCCGCCTCTGCCCGCCTCGAACCCATTCCCGGCCGCATGCCCCAACCCGGCGCGATGCCGCCCGGCTGCCGCTTCGCCCCCCGCTGCCCCTTCGCCGCCCCCGTCTGCGAAACCCCCCCGCCGCTCGTGTCCATGGGCCCCCGGCACGACGTCGCCTGCTGGCGCGCCCCGATCGACGTCGCCTGCCGGCGCGCGCCCATCGGCGTGCCCGCATGACGCCGCTGCTCGAAGCCGCCGGCCTGCGGAAATCCTACCCCCTGGGCCGCGGCCGCCGCCTGCTCGCCGTCGACGGCGTCGACCTCCGCCTCGACCGCGGCCGCACCCTCGCCATCGTCGGCGAGTCCGGCTGCGGCAAAAGCACGCTCGGCCGCCTGCTGCTGCGGCTGGACGAGGCCGATGCCGGCCAGATCCGGCTCGACGGGCAGGACATCCGCGCCCTGCGCGGCGCCGGCCTGCGCGCGATGCGCCGCCGCATGCAGGTGGTGTTCCAGGACCCCTTCGCCTCCCTGGACCCGCGCCAGCGCATCCGCGACGTCCTCACCCGCCCCATGCGCCTCCACGGCCTCGCCGACGCCCACCAGGCGATCGCCGCCGCCGCGTCCCTGATGGAGCGCGTCGGCCTCTCCCCCACCCAGCTCGACCGCCTGCCGCACGAGTTCAGCGGCGGTCAGCGCCAGCGCGTCGCCATCGCCCGCGCCCTGTCGGTGCAGCCCGAGCTGATCGTCTGCGACGAACCCGTCTCCGCGCTCGACGTCTCCGTGCAGGCCCAGGTCGTCAACCTGCTGCAGGACCTGCAACGCGACACCGCGGTCGCCCTGCTGTTCATCTCCCACGACCTGGCCGTCGTCCGCCAACTCGCCCACCACGTCGCCGTCATGTACGCCGGCCGCGTCGTCGAGACCGGGCCGGTGGCCGACCTGTTCGACAATCCCGCCCACCCCTACACCCGCGCCCTGCTCGCCACCGCACCCAGCATCGAACGGGGCGCCCGCACCCACGTCCCCGTCTCGGGCGAACCGCCGGACCCCACGCGCCTGCCCCCCGGCTGCACCTTCGCCGCCCGCTGCCCCCTGGCCAGCGACGCCTGCCGCACCGGCGAACACCCGCCGCTGCAACCCCAGGGCGGTGGTCACGCCTCCGCCTGCCTGTTCGCGTCCCAACTGCCGCCATGGCCCGCCCGCCCTGCCGCCGGGGACGGCCCCCTCGCCCCCCGCCTCGCCGCCTACCGCCGCGCCCGCGACGCCGCCCGCGACGCCGCCGCATGACCATCCTGCTCGGCCGCCTCGCCGCCCTGCTCCCCGTCCTGTTCGGCATGTGCGTGCTGTCCTTCGCCCTGCTCTCGATGGTCCCCGGGGACCCCGTGACCGCAATGCTGGGGCTCGAGGCCGACCCGGCCGCCATCGCCACCCTCCGGGCGAGATACGCGTTGGACCAGCCGATCCCCGTCCGCTTCCTCGCCTGGTTCACCGCCGTCCTGACCGGCGACCTCGGCCGCTCCATCCAGACCGGGCGCCCCGTCCTCGCCATGGTCGGCACCGCCCTCGTGCCCACCATGCAGCTCGGCGCCGCCGCGATGCTGGTCTCGCTCTCCATCGCCATCCCCGCCGGCATCGTCGCCGCCGCCCGCCGCAACTCCGCGGCCGACCTGATGGTGTCGTTCGTCGCTCTCTGCGGCCTGTCGCTCCCCAGCTTCTGGCTCGCCATCCTGCTGATCATGGGCCTCTCGATCGCCGTCCCGCTGCTGCCCTCCTCCGGCTACGCGCCCTTCCTCGCCTCCCCCGGCGCCGCCCTCTCGCACATCGTGCTGCCCGCCATCACCCTGGGCGCCGCCATGGCCGCCGCCACCATGCGAATGACCCGGTCGGCGATGATCGAGGTGCTGTCCGCCGACTACATCCGCACCGCCCGGGCCAAGGGCGCCCCACCCCGCCGGGTCGTCTGGCGGCACGCGCTGCGCAACGCCATGCTGCCCGTCGTCACCCTCATCGGCCTGCAGATGGGCCAGCTGCTCGGCGGCGTCGTCATCACCGAAAGCGTCTTCTCCTGGCCCGGCGTCGGCAAGCTCACCGTCGACGCCATCTTCGCCCGCGACTACCCCGTCGTGCAGGGCGCCATCCTCGTCACCGCCACCCTCTTCGTGCTCATCAACCTCGGCACCGACCTGCTCTACGTCCTCCTCGACCCCCGCCTCCGAAACCGCAAATGACCGGCTGGTGGCGCATGCTGTCCGAGCCGCGGAGCGCCATCGGCGTCGCCCTGGTCGCGTTCGTCTGCCTGCTGGCACTCCTGGGGCCGGAGCTCACCCCCTACGGATCCGACACGCCGGACTTCCTCGCCACCCTGGCGCCCCCCTCCGCAGCCCATTGGCTCGGCACCGACGACCTCGGCCGCGACGTCCTCGCCCGAATCATGGTGGGCGCCCGCGTCTCCCTCGTCGTCGGCCTCGCCAGCGTCGGCGCCGCCTCGGTCCTGGGCATGACGCTCGGCCTGGTCGCGGGCTTCCTCGGCGGCTGGATCGACGCCGTGGCGATGCGCTGCATGGACGTGCTGCTGGCCTTCCCCGGCATCCTCCTCGCCCTCGCCATCACCGCGGCCCTCGGCTCCTCGCTCCTCAACACCGTGCTCGCCATCGCCATCGTCAACCTCCCCATCCTGGCCCGAGTCGCCCGCGGCCAGGCCCTCGCGCTGCGGCGGCTGGACTACGTCAGCGCCCAGCGCGCCCTGGGCTTCGACGAATGGACCATCCTGCGCCGCTGCATCCTCCCCAACGCCCTCTCCCCGCTGCTGGTCCAGGCCTCCGTGCTGCTCGCCTCGTCCATCATCACCGAGGCCTACCTCTCCTTCCTCGGCCTCGGCGTTCAGCCCCCCACGCCCTCATGGGGGAACATGCTGCACGACGCCATCGGCTTCCTCGACCAGGCCGCCTGGCTCGCCTGGTTCCCCGGTGTCACGATCTTCGGCACCGTCCTCGCCTTCAACCTGCTGGGCGACGCCTTGCGCGACCGCCTGGACCCGCGAGACTGACCCCACCGCCGCAACCGGAGACACCACGTGACCCTCGCCCTCCCCCGCCGCACCCTGCTCGCCTCCGCCGCCCTCTTCGGCGCCCGGCCCACCTTCGCGCAAACCCCGTCCACCCTCGCGATCGGCGTCGTCTCCGACCCCGTCACCCTCGACCCCGCCTTCTCCGCCTCGTTCTTCGAGACGCAGGTGCTCTACAACCTCCACGAAACCCTCCTGGTCGCCCGCCCCGACGGCTCCGTCGTCCCCGGCCTCGCCAGCTACGTCATGAAGGACCCGCTCACCTACGCCTTCACCCTCCGCGACAACCTCACCTACCACGACGGCACGCCCCTCGACGCCGAGAGCTGCCGCGCCAACATCGCCCGCTACGTCGACCCGGCCACCGGCTCCATCCGCCGGTCCGACTTCGGCCCCTTCAAGGCCGTCACCGTCACCGGCCCGAACACCTTCGAGATCGCGCTGACGGCGCCCTACGCCCCCCTGCCGCTGGTGCTGACCAACCGCGCCGGCATGATGGTCTCGCCAACCGCCGTGCAGAAGCTGGGGGCCGACTTCGCCACCCAGGCCGTCGGCGCCGGCCCCTGGAAGCTCGCCAACTGGACCAAGAACGCCGAACTGCTGCTCGAGAAGTTCCCCGCCTACTGGCAGGGCGCCGCCCAACCCTTCGACCGCCTGGTCTACCGCCCCCTCCCGGACGAGACCGTCCGCCTCGCCAACCTCCGCAGCGGCACCCTGCAGCTGATCGACAGCGTGCCGCCCCAGGCCGTCGCCGGGCTGGCACGCGAAACCGCGATCCGCGTGTCGCAGATCCCGACGCTGGGCTTCACCGCCTTCGCCTTCAACTGCACGAAACCCCCGTTCAACGACCCCCGCATCCGCCAGGCCTTCACCGCCGCCATCGATCCCGAGGTCGTGCAGAGGGTCGTCTACTTCGGCACCGGCCGCATCTCCCACGGCCCGCTGTCACCCGCCGTCGGCTGGGCCTTCGACGACCAGGCGACCGGCATCAAGCACGACCCGGCCAAGGCGAAGACCCTCCTCGAGGCCGCAGGCATGACCGCGCCCGTCCCCATCGCCATCACCGTCACCAACTCCCCCGCCATGGTCCGAATCGCCCAGACGATGCAGGCCCAGGCAGGCGCCGCCGGCTTCAAGGTGGAGGTCCGCCAGATCGACCCCACCAGCCTCATCACCGTCCTGCGCCAGCGCGACTTCGACCTCTGCATGGCGCCCTGGAGCGGCCGCTACGACCCGGACGGCAACACCTTCAACTACTTCTCGAAGGACGGCCCCAACAACTTCGCCGGCTGGCAAAGCGACGAGGTGACCGCCATCCTCCAGCAGGCCCGCTCCGAAGCCGACCAGCCCAGCCGCGCCGCCCTCTACCGCACCGCCCAGGCCAGGATCATCGAAGCCGCCCCCATGCTCTTCGTCCACTTCGACGCCATCCTGCAGGCCTCCACGGCCAGGCTCCGCTGGACCCAATACCCCGACGCGGTGTTCCGCCTCTACGACGCCAGGATGGGAGGCTGATCACAACGGCCCGACTATGGACGAGGGGGGCCACTCCCCATCGCGCTACGTGTTCACCCATATCCTGCGTGTCACGGTCTTCTCCCCTCCCTGAGATCAGGGAGGGGCCGGGGGTGGGTCTGTCGTGCCAGCGGAAAACGTGTGCTTGCAACAATTTCGTGGCCGGACAGCCCGCGCGCGCGGCACCCACCCCAAACCCCTCCCTGGAACGGGCGCCCGTCCGTCACGCCCCCCGCATCGCCCGCCACACCCGCTCCGGCGTCAGCGGCATCTGCACGTCCCTGACCCCCACCGCCGCCAACGCGTCCAGGGCCGCCGCCACCACCGCCGGGGGTGCTGCGATCGCCCCCGCCTGCCCGGCGCCCTTCACCCCCAGCGGGTTCGACGCGGTCGGCGCCCCATCCAGCGTCACGTCCAGCCAAGGCAGGTCCGCGGCCCGCGGCAGCGCATAGTCCATAAACGACCCGCTCAGCAGCTGGCCGCTCGCCGGGTCATGCACCGTCCGCTCCAGCAGCGCCTGCCCGATCCCCTGCGCAAGCCCCCCCTGCACCTGCCCCAGCGTCAGCAGCGGGTTCACGATCGCGCCGTAATCGTCGACGGCGGTATAGCGCAGCAGCCGGATCGCGCCGGTGTCCGGATCCACCTCCAGCTCCGCCACCTGCACGCCGTTGGGGAAGGTGATGAGATCGAGCGGCGACCAGACATAGCTGTCCAGCGCGCCCGGCCTGCCGCCCAGCGCCGGGTCGATCGCGGCGCGGACGACCTCGGGCATCGCCACGCTGCGGCCCTCGAGATGGAACCCCCCCTCCCGGAACGTGACCGAATCCGGCGCGGCCTGCAGCAGCCGGGCGGCGACAGGCCGGGCCTTGGCAAGGACCGCGTCGATCGCGGCCACCAGCGCCGCTCCCCCCAGATGCAGGGACCGCGCGCCCCCATGCCCGTTGCCGTCGCGGACCAGGCGCGTATCGGCCTGGACATAGTCGAACGTCCCGATCGGCAGCCCCAGCCGGTCGGCCGCCACCTGCGGGAAGCTCGTCTCGTGCCCCTGCCCGTTGGACTGCGTGCCCACCCGCAGCGACACGCGGCCCTCCGCGCCGAACACCAGCTCCGCGCCCTCCCCGGGCGGCCCCCGGGCGGTTTCCAGGAAGCAGGTGACCCCCAGCCCCAGCAGCACGCCCCGCGCCGCCGCCGCGGCCCGGCGCGCAGGAAACCCCGCGGCGTCGGCGCGGCTCAACGCCGCATCGATGCCCGCGGCGAACCGCCCGCCGTCGATCGTGGTGGCCATCGCGGTCCGGTGCGGGAACCGCCGCACCAGGTTCCGCCGCCGCAGCTCGGTCCCGTCGCGCCCGGTCACGCGCGCAGCCTCGTCGATCAGCCGCTCGATGATGTAGTTCGCCTCGGGCTTCCCCGCGCCACGATACGCGTCCAGCGGCACCGTGTTGGTGTACGCCCCGCGCACCGACATGAACACGGCCGGGATATCATACCCCCCGCCCATCGCGTTCCCCGGCGCAATGGTGGAGCTGCCCGGCCCCCCCGTGCTCATCGACGCGCCCAGATTGGCGATCGTCTCCACCGCCAGCCCCAGGAACCGCCCCTCCCCATCCAGCCCCAGCGTCGCGCGGGTGACGTTGTCCCGGCCATGGGCGGTCGAAACGAAGTCGTCGCCATGGCTGCCCTCCCACCGCACCGGCCGGGCCAGGTGCCGCGCCGCCCACAGCACCATGACGTATTCGGGGTAGACGCCGTTCTTCACGCCGAACCCGCCGCCCACGTCGGGCGCCGCCACATGCAGCCGGTCCAGCGGGATGCGGAACACGGACCCGGCGAGATCCCGCCGGATCCCATGCACCCCCTGCCCCGACAGCAGCAGGTCGTACGTGCTGGAACCCCGGTCGAACGTCGCAAGCGCCGCGCGGTGCTCCAGCGGCGCCACGATGACGCGGTTGTTGACCAGGTCCATCGTGACGGTCGTGGCAGCCGCCGCCAGCGCGGCATCCGTGGCGACCGGGTCGCCCTTCATGAACCGGAAGGCGAGGTTGCCCGGCACGTCGTCCCACAGCAGCGGCGCGCCGTCGGCCAGCGCATCGGCGGCCTCGGTCACGCAAGGCAGCGGGTCATACTCGACCACCACCGCCTCGGCCGCGTCCTGGGCCGCCATCCGCGTTTCGGCGACGACGAACGCAACGGGCTCGCCCACATGGCGCACCCGCGCCCCGGCCAGCGCAAACCGCGCGGGAACGAGCATCGGCCCGTCCGTGGCCGGCTTCGTGCTGCACGGGATGGGTCCCAGGCCGGCCAGATCCTGCGCCGTGAAGACGCCGAGCACGCCGGGCGACGCCGCCGCCGCGCCAGTATCGAAGCCAACGATCGTCGCATGCGCATGCGGGGAGCGGATGACCGCCAGCCACGTTTCGCCGGGGTGATGGATGTCCCCCACGTACCGGCCCCGGCCGGTGAGGAAACGGTGGTCCTCGAAACGCCGCAGGGAGTGGCCGATCGTCATCCCGTCAGAAAAGACGCTTGCCGGACCCGTACATGAACACGATGTCGGCGGGATCCGCGACGTTCAGCATCGCCCGCGCACGCTCGTCCAGCGTATCCGGGTCCAGCCGCTGCGTCCGAAGCCCCGCGACCCGGCGTTCCAGCACGTCCCGCTCGGCTTCGACCCTGTGCAGCTCCGCCTGCACGGTCTTGAGCTGCGCCTGCCGCAGCGCATAGGACTGCAGACCGCGGTCCCCCTGCGTCGCGTTCCACCCGAAATAGCCGACCAGCGCCAGGAACAACGTGGGTGCGACGATGGCCCGCAACGCCTGCCTGATCCGCCTGCCGATGCCCATCGCCCAGCCCCTCTGCTTCACGCAACATAGCGGGATAAGGTCGCAAGTGGCTAGGATTATTGCGCCACAGCCCCCACCGCTTCAGGCCCTACCGCTTCAGTATCGTGCGGCCCGCATACCGGGCGGCATCGCCGAGCTCCGCCTCGATCCGGATAAGCTGGTTGTACTTCGCGGTCCGGTCGCTCCGCGCCAGCGACCCCGTCTTGATCTGCCCGCAATTGGACGCGACGGCCAGGTCGGAGATCGTCGTGTCCTCGGTCTCGCCGCTCCGATGGCTCATCACCGTCGTGAAACGGGCCCGCTGCGCAAGCTCGATCGCCTCCAGGCTCTCGGACAGCGTCCCGATCTGGTTCACCTTCACCAGGATCGAATTGGCCGTCCCCGTCTCGATCCCGCGGCGTAGCCGCTCGGTATTCGTGACAAACAGGTCGTCCCCGACCAGTTGCACCCGGCCGCCCAGCACGTCCGTCAGGTGCTTCCAGCCCGCCCAGTCGTCCTCGGCGCAGCCATCCTCGATGCTCACGATCGGGTAGCGCGCGCAGAGATCCTCCAGATACGTCACCATCCCGGCGGCGTCGAACGTCTTGCCCTCCCCGTCCATCCGGTAATGGCCGTCGTGAAAGAACTCCGTGCTGGCGCAGTCCAGCGCGAACGTGATGTCCTCGCCCGGGCGATACCCCGCCGTCTCGACGGCCTTGGCGATGAACCCGAGCGCCTCGTCGGCCGAACCGATATTCGGCGCGAACCCGCCCTCGTCGCCCACATTCGTGTTGTGCCCGGCGTCATGCAGCTGCTTCTTCAACGCCTGGAACACCTCGGACCCCATCCGCACCGCCTCGGCGAAGGTCGCGGCCCCCACCGGCTGCACCATGAATTCCTGGATGTCGATGGGATTGTCCGCGTGCTTGCCGCCGTTGACGATGTTCATCATCGGAACGGGCAAGGTGCGGGCAAACACGCCCCCCACGTAGCGATACAGCGGCAGCCCGTAATCGTCCGCGGACGCCTTCGCGATGGCCAGCGAGACGGCAAGGATCGCGTTCGCGCCCAGCCGGGACTTGTTCGGCGTCCCGTCCAGGTCGATCATCAGCTGATCCAGCTTCAACTGGTCGGTCGCGTCCATGCCACCGATGGCGTCGAAAATCTCGCCCTCGATGTTGCCGCACGCCGTCCTCACGCCCTTGCCGCCATACCGGGACATGTCGTTGTCCCGCAGCTCCACAGCCTCGTGCGCCCCCGTGCTGGCGCCCGACGGCACCGCCGCCCGCCCCATGCTGCCGCTGTCGAGCACCACGTCCACTTCCACGGTCGGGTTGCCCCGGCTGTCGAGGATCTCGCGGGCGACGATGTCGGCGATGGCGCTCATGGGGCGGTTCCGGCTTGTTGCGGGCGGGTGGGTAGCAGGAGTCCGCCGGTTTGGATACGGAGCGGGGCGGACATCGAGCGCCGAACCCCCCGCTCATCCCGGGTCGAGCACCTTCTCCATGAACACGCTGGTCGCGATCGCCTCCGCCGGCATCAGCGCATAGTCGCCGAACGGACCTGTGGGGCGAAACCCGGCGCGGCCATACATCTTCAGCGCGGCATGCTGCCGCGTGCCGGTCTCGAGCCGCAGCAGCGTCAGCCCCTCGTTGCGGGTATCCGCCTCGATCCGGGCCAGCAGGGCCGGGGCCATCCCCGTCCCCCGCGCGGCGTCGCGGACATACATGCGCTTCACCTCGGCATAGTCGGGATAGAACGCGACGCCGCCGCACCCCACCGCCCGGCCCCCGTCGCGGATCACGAAGAACCGCACATGCGGCGCGAAGATGGCGTCCAGCGACAGGCCGTGCCGCTGCTCCGGCGGGTATTCGGCGGAAAGCACCTCCTCCAGCTCGGCCACCAGCGCACGCACGTCGTCGGTCGGCGACGTCGCGAGTTCGATCGTGATGCTCATGGGCGCCTCTCCTCGATACCGCCCCGGCAGGGCACGGGCGTGCGCAGCCGCAGGAACGGGACTTCCACCAAATGGCGGGACAGCAGCCCGTACAGCAGCGCAAGCGGGGCCGCGCAGGCGATCAGCGTCCATGCGGTCAGGCCGGGCCAGGTCATCGCCACCACTCCTTGCTCGATCGGGAAGGCCGCCAGGTAGGTCCCATAGGATATGTCGCCGACCCGCGACATCATACGCCCGGCCGGGGGCAGGATGAAGCCGAAGCCGAGCACGAGATAGGGCAGCACCACATGCAGCATCGCCGGCCCCAGCGGCGTCCGCGCGGTGGCGGCAAACCCCAGTATGGCTGCGACGGCCCAGCTCCAGCGCAGCGGCACGCGGTCGCGCCAGCACCACAGCGCGGCGCCCATCAGGAAGTGAAGGACGCAGTCCGTGATGGCCGGCACCGCCGACCCCGCCAGGCCCGCCGGAAGCAGCCCGGCGCGCGCCGCCAGGACCGCGGCCAGCAGGCCCCACCCGCCCGCAAGCGGCAGCGCGACGCGCCCGGGCCGAAGCAGCCCCGCCCGGTGCAGCCCCAGCAGCCCGGCGTAGCAGAGCACCTCGATGCGAAGCGTCCAGAGCGACCCGTTGACCTGGTCCGCCAGCGGGTTGGACCCGAACACGCCGGGCAGACCGGGTGGCGGGCTGAACGCAAGGCCGCGGGCCAGCGCGAACCAGGTCTGCGGGTCGCTCAGGTAGCCACCGGCGGGCAGGCTGGTGGCGATGGGGCCGAGAACGAAGGTCTGCAGCAGAAGGACCGCGACGAACCCGGGATACAGGCGCAGGACGCGGGCCTTGATGTAGGTCCGAACGGGATGGACCTGGGCGGACCGGGCGATCAGGAAACCGCTGAGGGCGAAGAACGCGCCCACCGCCAGGCCGCCGCCATCCGTCACGTGGCCCAGCAGGGGCGCGACCGGCTCGTCCCCGGCGTTGCCGGTCAGCACGAACGCGTGGCTGGCAAGCACCAGCAGCGCAGCCAGCAGGCGCAGCAGGTCGAACCCGTTGCGGTTCCTCGCGAATTCCGTCCCGATCGTGCGGCGGGCGGGTCGTCCCCGCGGCACGCCCGCGCCGCGGGCGCCGGCCTCACCCACCCTTGGCGAGGTCGTCGAACTGCTTCAGCCGGGTCAGCAGCGCCGGCATCTCGTGCAGCGGGATCATGTTCGGCCCGTCGCTGGGGGCCGCGTCCGGGTCCTGGTGCGTCTCCATGAAGATCGCGGCACACCCCACGGCCAGCGCCGCGCGGGCCAGCACCGGCGCGAACTCACGCTGCCCGCCGGACGACGCGCCCTGCCCGCCCGGCTGCTGCACGCTGTGCGTCGCGTCGAACACCACCGGGTAGCCGGTCCGGGCCATGATCGGCAGCCCGCGGAAATCCGTGACCAGCGTGTTGTAGCCGAAGCTCGCGCCGCGCTCGGTCAGCAGGATGCTCTCATTGCCCGTCTCCGCGATCTTGGCCGCCACGTGCGCCATGTCCCAGGGCGCGAGGAACTGCCCCTTCTTGACGTTGACCGCCCGCCCCGTCTCCCCCGCCGCGTGCAGCAGGTCCGTCTGCCGGCACAGGAAAGCCGGGATCTGCAGCACGTCGACCGCCTCGGCCGCCGGATCGCAATGCGCCGTGTCGTGCACATCCGTCAGCACGGGCACGCGGAACCGCTCGCGCACGGCGGCAAGGATCGCCAGCCCCTTCGCAAGCCCCACGCCCCGCGCGGCCCGGCCGCTCGTGCGGTTGGCCTTGTCGAAGCTCGACTTGTAGATCAGCGGAATCCCCGCGACGGCGCAGATCGAGACCAGCCCGTCCGCCATCTCGAACGCATGCTGCTCGCTCTCGATCTGGCAGGGCCCCGCGATGAGCACGAACGGCCGGTCGTTCGCGACCCGGATGTCGCGGACCCGCACGACGCGCGGACCCGGCGGGATCTCCTCCGGATGGTCAGACAAGGCGCGACTGCCGGACAGCCGCGCCGATGAACCCGGCAAACAGCGGGTGCGGGTCGAGCGGCTTCGACTTCAGCTCCGGATGATACTGCACCCCGATGAACCACGGATGCCCCGGCAGCTCGATCGTCTCCGGCAGCACCCCGTCCGGCGACATGCCGGCAAAGCGCATCCCGGTCGCCTCCAGCGTGTCGCGATAGCGGATGTTCACCTCGTACCGATGGCGGTGCCGCTCCTCGATCCGCGTGCTGCCATACTCGCGGCTGATCAGCGACGCCGGGTCGAACACCGCCGGATACGCCCCCAGCCGCATCGTGCCGCCCAGATCCATCCCCTCGGCCCGGCGCTCGATCTCGTTGCCCCGCGCCCACTCCGTCAACAACCCCACGACCGGGGTCTCGCACGGCCCGAACTCCGTGCTGGACGCGTCCGGCAGGCCGGCCATGTTGCGGGCGCACTCGATGACCGCCATCTGCATGCCGAAGCAGATCCCGAAGAACGGCACCCGCCGCTCCCGTGCGAACCGCACCGCGGCGATCATGCCGGGCGTCCCGCGCTCGCCGAAGCCGCCGGGAACCAGGATCCCGTGCACGCCCTCCAGCCGGGCCACCGCGTCCGGCTGCTCGAACACCTGGCTGTCGACCCAGTCCAGCACGACCTTCACCCGGTTGCGGACCCCGCCATGCGTCAGCGCCTCCGCCAGGCTCTTGTAGCTGTCCAGCAGGCTCGTGTACTTGCCGACGACCGCGATGCGGACCTCGCCCTCCGGCGCCCGCACGATGTCGACGATGCGCTGCCAGGGCGAAAGGTCCGGCTCCTCGTCGAACGGCAGCCCGAAATGGCGCAGCACCTCGCGGTCCATCCCCTCCTCGTGATAGCTGATGGGAACGGCATAGATCGTGTCGACGTCCAGTGCCGCGATCACGGCCTGCGGCCGCACGTTGCAGAAATTCGCCATCTTGCGCCGCTCGGGCTCGGGGATCTGCCGGTCGCACCGGCACAGCAGCATCTGCGGCTGGATGCCCGCGTTCTGCAGCTCCTTCACGCTGTGCTGCGTCGGCTTCGTCTTCAGCTCCCCGGCGCTGGGAATGTATGGCACCAGCGTCAGGTGCACGAACATGCAGCGCTCATGCCCCAGCTCGTTGCCCAGCTGCCGGATCGCCTCCAGGAACGGCAGGCTTTCGATGTCGCCGACCGTGCCGCCGATCTCGATCATCGCGAAATCGATGTCGTCCGTGTCCGCGGTGATCGCCTCCTTGATCGCGTCGGTGATGTGCGGAATGACCTGCACCGTGGCGCCCAGGTAGTCGCCCCGCCGCTCCTTCGCGATGACCTCGGAATAGATCCGCCCCGTCGTCGCGTTGTCGCTCTTCTTGGCATGCACGCCCGTGAACCGCTCGTAATGGCCGAGATCGAGATCCGTCTCGGCCCCGTCGTCGGTGACGAACACCTCGCCATGCTGATACGGGCTCATCGTCCCCGGATCCACGTTCAGATACGGATCCAGCTTGCGAAGACGCACGCGGTAGCCGCGAAGCTGCAGCAGCGAGCCGAGCGCGGCCGAGGCGACGCCCTTGCCCAAGGAGGACACCACGCCGCCGGTGATGAAGACGAACCGGGTCATGGACGCCCCTGATACAGCAAGGGACGCGGCCCGGGAAAGCCCGCCACGGGAAACCCTTATCGCGTGGGGACGGAAGGGCCCGCTGGCAGCGCCGGCGTCGTCGGCGACTCGGGCAGCACCGTGCTCGTCGACGCCGGCGGATTGTCGAGCAGGCTGCGCCCGACCCCGACCGTCCCCCGGTTCAGCAGCGCGAGCGTCAGCGACAGCGCGAAGAAGATCGTCCCCAGGATGGCCGTCGTCCGCGTCAGCAGGTTCGCCGTCCCCCGCCCCGACATGAACCCGCCCATGCCCTGCGAAGACCCGATGCCGAGCCCGCCGCCCTCGCTGCGCTGGATCAGCACGACGCCGATCAGGGCCAGGGTGACGAAAAGATGGATGATGAGCAGCACGGTTGTCATGGCCGCGGGTTCTAGCGGGGGCCCGGCCGGAAGGGAAGCGGCGGCCGGCCCGCCCCAGCGCAATCCCTCAGCGGCACGACTCACGACTCCCTCTCCCGTTGGGAGAGGGCCGGGGTGAGGGTGCTTGCCGCAGGGAAACCGGCTGCCGCATCGCCTCCTGTAAGCCCGCCCTACCCGGCCGCCGACGCGATCGCCAGGAAATCCGCCGCAACCAGGCTCGCGCCTCCCACCAGCGCGCCCCCGACCTCCGGCAGCGACAGCAGCGCCCTGGCGTTGCCCGGCTTCACCGACCCGCCATACAGGATCCGGATCGCCGCCCCCGCCTCCCCCAGCGATCCCACAAGCTGCGCCCGGATCACCGCGTGCATCGCGACCACGTCCTGCTCCGTCGCCGTCCGCCCGGTCCCGATCGCCCAGACCGGCTCATACGCCACAACCCCCCGGAACCCCGGCGGAAGGCTGCCGTCGATCTGCGCGGAAACGACGACCTCCGCATTGCCGGAAAGCCGGTGCTGCTCCGTCTCGCCCACGCAGATGATCGGCGTAAGCCCGGCCGCCATCGCGGCCTCCGCCTTCGCGCGCACCAGCGGGTCCGGCTCCGCATGGTCCGCCCGCCGCTCGCTATGCCCGACGATCACCCACGTCGCGCCCGCGTCCGCCAGCATGGCGGCACTCACGTCGCCCGTATGGGCCCCCCCCGACCGCGTGTGGCAGTCCTGCCCGCCCACCATGACCGCCGTCCCCGCCATCGCGTCGGCAACCAGCCCCAGCATGGTGGCGGGCGGGCACAGCAGCAGGTCGCACCCCGCCCCGCCCCGCGCGATCCCATCCCGCACCGCGGCCGCCAGGGCCAGCCCGGGCGCGCGCAGCCCGTTCATCTTCCAGTTCCCCGCGATCAACTGACGCATCTGCTTCTCCCAGGCCGCCGGTATAGCGGCGCGCGCCGCCGCTGGCCAAGCCGGGCCGCGCTGCCTATGGTGCGCGCCGTTTCACGGACACCCATGATCGATGCTCGGCCAGTTTAGAAAGTTCCTGAACACCCGCGCCGCCCGGCTGTTCTTCATCGTCCTCATCATCCCCTTCGTCATGTGGGGCGTGGCGGACGTCGCCCGCAACATGGGCGGCGACACCGCCGTCGCCACCGTCGGCGACCGCAAGATCGAGCCGCCGGAGTTCCAGGAGGCCTTCCGCCAGCAGGTCGGCCAGATCAGCCGCATGCTCGGCGGCCGCACGGAACCAACCCCCGCCATGCGCCGCGGCATCGCGGCGCAGACGCTCGACCGGCTCATCATCCAGGCCGCCATCGCCGAGGAGGTGAAGCGCCTCGGCCTCGTCGTCCCGGACGAGGCCCTGCGCCGCGCCGTCTTCGAAATCCCTGCATTCCGCGGCCGCAGCGGCGCCTTCGACCGCGCCCAGCTGGAAGCCGTCCTGCGCCAGAACAACCTCACCGAGGGCCGCTTCCTCGAACTCATGCGCTCCGACCTCGGGCAGCGCCAGTTGATGGAGGCCCTGCAGGTCGGCGCCGCCTCGCCCGAGACCCTCCTGCAGCAGGTCTGGGCCTTCCAGCGCGAAACCCGCATCGCCGAACTGGTCGAACTGCCCTTCAGCGCCGCCCCCGAACCCCCAAGCCCCACCGAAGACGACCTCAAGCGCGCATACGCCGACGACCCCGCCCGCTACAGCGCACCCGCCTACCGCCGGATCAAGGCCGTCATCCTCTCCCCCGACACCGTCGCCCGCGACATCCAGGTCGCCGACGCGGACCTCGCCCCCTGGTTCGAGACCCACAGGACCGAGTTCGGCGGACCCGAGAAACGCACGATCGAGGTGCTGGTCGCCCAGGACGAGGCCGTAGCCCAACGTCTGGCGACGCAGTGGATCACCGGCGCCGACTGGGCCGCGATGCAGAAGGCCGCCGCCGACGCAGGCGCGTCCTCCGCACAGCTCGACGACGCCGCAAAGACCGAGATCCCCGGCCAGGAACTCGCCGACGCCGCCTTTGCCGCGCCAGAGGGCACCGTCACCGGCCCCGTGAAGTCGGCCTTCGGCTTCCAGGTGCTCCGCGTCCGGAAGGTGACCCCGGGCAGCGAGCAGACCCTGGACGCCGTAAGCGACCAGGTCCGGGCCCGCATCGCCCGCGAACGCGCGGTCGACGAGGTCTACGCCCGCGCCAACAAGCTGGAGGACGCGCTCTCGGCAGGCACCGCGCTCGACGACCTCCCCGCCGACCTCGGCGTCGCCGCGATCGCGGGAACGCTGGATGCGAAGGGCCTGACCAGGGAGAACGAGCCAGCCCCCATCCCCGGCACCCCCGCACAGCGCCAGGCGCTCATAACGGCGGCATTCGCGGCGGCCAAGGCCGACGCGCCCCGCATGACCGAAGGCCCCGACCAGTCCTACTTCGCCCTGGTGGTCGAGGACGAGACGGCCTCCACCGTGAAGCCCTTCGAAACCGTGGCGGACCAGGTGCGCGAGAACTGGCTGCGCGACCAGCGGCGCCGGGCGCAGGAGGTCGTGGCCGCAAGGCTCCTGGGCACCGTCAAGGCCGGCGGATCGCTGGACGACGCGGCCGTCGTCGCCGGGCTGCGCGCGGAACGCACGCCCCCCATGCTCCGCGCCAGCCCGACCGACGGCGTCCCGCGCGAACTCGTCGAACCCGTCTTCGCCCTGAAACCCGGCGACGCGACGATGGTCGAGGTGCCCGACGGCTTCGTCGTGGCAAAGCTCGCCAGCGTCGAATCGCCCGACCCCGCCGCCGACCCCACGGCCGCAACCCAGATGCGCTCCGCACTCTCGGCCGCCTTGGCCCAGGACATCGAGCTGACCTACGCCGCAGCACTGCGGGAACGCGCGAAGCCCCGGGTCAACCGCACCCTCCTGGAAAGCCTCAGCCAGTGACGGCGCACGCCCCGCAACCGCGAACCCCGACCCCATGAACGCCGTCGCGTCCCCATCCGAGGCGTCGTGCCTCGCGGCCTACGCCGCCGGCCGCGGAACCCTCGTCTGGGCCAGCTTCGTCGCCGACCTCGAAACGCCCGTCGCCGCCTACATGAAGCTCGCCGCCGGACGCCCCTACTCCTTCCTGCTCGAAAGCATCGAGAACGGCTCCTCCCGCAGCCGCTACTCCATCATCGGAATGGCGCCGGACCTCGTCTGGCGCTGCCGCGACGGCCGCTCGGAGCTGAACCGCCACGCCCGCAGCGCCCCCCACGCCTTCGTCCCCGACGAACGCCCGCCCCTCGAAAGCCTCCGCGCCGTCATCGACGAAACCCGCATGGACACCCCCGACCACCTGCCCCCCATGCTCGGCGGACTCGTCGGCTACCTCGGCTACGACATGGTCCGCCTCATGGAGCGCCTGCCCGCCAGGAACACCGACGCGCTGGGCGTCCCCGAGGCCATCCTGTCGCGCCCCACCCTCTTCGCCGTCTTCGACAACGTGCGCGACGAGCTGACCCTCGCCGCCCCCATCTACCCCCAGCCCGGCGTCGCCGGCGCCGAAGCCTGGGCCTCCGCACAGGCAGCCCTGGCCGAAGCCGCCGCCGCCCTGCAACGCCCCCCCCCCCACGCCGTCCCCCCCGTCGCCCTCCCCCCCCAGCCCGACCCCCGATCCAACCTCACCAAACCCGAGTTCCTCGCGATCGTCGAACGCATGAAGGAATACATCGCCGCCGGCGACGCCTTCCAGGTCGTCCCCAGCCAGCGCTTCTCCGTCCCCTTCGCCCTGCCGCCCTTCGCCCTCTACCGCTCCCTCCGGCGCGTGAACCCCGCGCCCTTCCTCTTCTTCCTCGACTTCGGCGGCTTCGCCGTCGTCGGCAGCTCCCCCGAAATCCTCGTCCGCCTCCGCGACGGCATCGTCACCCTCCGCCCCCTCGCCGGCACCCGCCCCCGCGGCGCCACGAAAGAAGAGGACGACCGGCTCGAACAGGACCTCCTCGCCGATCCGAAAGAGCGCGCGGAGCACCTCATGCTCCTCGACCTCGGCCGCAACGACGTCGGCCGCGTGGCCGAGCTGGGCTCCGTCCGCGTCACCGAAAGCTTCGCCATCGAGCGCTTCAGCCACGTCATGCACATCAGCAGCACCGTCGAGGGACGCCTGCGGCCGGGCCTCGACGCCCTCGACGCCCTCATCGCCGGCTTCCCCGCGGGAACGCTGACCGGCGCGCCCAAGATCCGCGCGATGGAGATCATCGAGGAGCTGGAACCGACCCGCCGCGGAATCTACGCCGGCTGCATCGGATACTTCGCCGCGAACGGCACGATGGACACCTGCATCGGCCTGCGCACCGCCGTCGTGAAGGACGGCACCATGTACGTCCAGGCCGGCGGCGGCGTCGTCGCCGACAGCACCGCCGAAGGCGAATACGAGGAAACCCGGCAGAAATCCCGCGCGCTCTTCCGCGCCGCCGAGGAAGCCGTCCGCTTCGCGGCCAGGGCGTGACGCCCCCCGCCACCACCATCCTGTCGTAGTGCCACGTACCTTGGGCGGCGTTGAACCATGATCCTGCTGATCGACAACTACGACAGCTTCACCTTCAACCTGGTGCACCTCCTGGGCGACCTGGGCGCACGCTGCGACGTCGTGCGGAACGACGCCATCTCCGCCGAAGACGCCCTCGCCCGCGGCGCGGAGGCCATCGTCCTCTCCCCGGGACCATGCACGCCCACCCAGGCCGGCATATGCCTCGACCTCATCCACGCCGCCGCCGGCCGCGTCCCCATCCTCGGCGTGTGCCTGGGCCACCAGGCCATCGGCCAGGCCTTCGGCGGCCAGGTCGTCCGCGGCGCGCTCCCGATGCACGGCAAGGTCAGCGCCGTCACCCATCACGGCACGGACATCTTCGAGGGCGTCCCCACCCCCTTCCAGGCCGCCCGCTACCACAGCCTGGTCGTCGCCCCGGACACGATGCCCGACGCGCTGGAACCAACCGCCTGGACCGCCGACGGCGCCGTCATGGCGATGCGCCACCGCACCCTCCCCATCTTCGGCGTCCAGTTCCACCCCGAAAGCATCGCCTCCGAGCACGGCCACACCCTCCTCGCCAACTTCCTCGCCATCGCGCGCGGCCGCAACGCCCCGGCCGCCGCCGCATGAACAACCTCAAGCCAACCCTCGCCCGCCTCGCCACCGGCGCCACCCTGTCCGAAGACGAGGCCGAGGCCGCCTTCGGCATCGTCATGTCCGGCGAGGCCACCCAGGCCCAGATCGCCGGCCTGCTGATGGCCATGCGCGTCCGCCGCGAAACGGTGGCCGAGCTGACCGGCGCCGTCCGCGCGATGCTATCCCGCATGACGCGGGTCGACATGCCCCACCCCGTCGCGGAACGCGCGATCGACGTCTGCGGCACCGGCGGGGACAACGCCGGCTCGCTCAACGTCTCGACGGCGGTCACCTTCGTCCTGGCCGGGTGCGGCGTCCCGGTCGCCAAGCACGGCAACCGCGCCCTCTCCTCCCGGACCGGCGGCGCCGACGTGCTCGGCGCGCTCGGCGTCAACGTCGACGTGCCCCTCGACCGCTTGCCCGCCGTGCTCGCGGCCGCCGGATGCGTCTTCATGTTCGCCCCGCGCCACCATGCCGCGCTCCGCCACGCCGCCGGCCCCCGGGTCGAACTCGGAACCCGCACCATCTTCAACCTCCTCGGCCCCCTCGCGAACCCGGCCCGCGTCAGGCGGCAGCTCACCGGCGTCTTCGACCCCAGCTGGGCCCGCCCGATGGCCGAGGCCCTCCAGGCGCTGGGAACCGAACGCGCCTGGCTCGTCCACGGCCAGGGGCTGGACGAACTCTCCGTCGCCGGGGAAAACCAGGTCGTCGCGCTCGACGCGGGCGCCATCGAGGCCTTCACTATAACCCCCGAAGACGCGGGCCTTGGACGCGCGCCCGTCAGCGCCATCGCCGGCGGCGACGCGGCGGTGAACGCGGCGGCCCTTCTCGCGTTGTTGCACGGCGAAGCCGGCGCCTATCGTGACACCGTGCTGCTGAACGCCGCCGCCGGACTGATCGTCGCCGGACGCGCGGACGGGCTGCGGCACGGGGTGGCGCAGGCGGCGGAGTCGATCGATACGGGGGCGGCCCTCGCAGCCCTCGACGCCCTGCGCCGGGCGACGGCCTGAACGCGACGGAGACATGATGGACACCCTGACGGAGATCGAAGCCCTCCCCGACGCCCTCGCACGGATCTGCGCCGACACCTTGGCGGAGGTCGCGCGCCGCCGCGCCGAAACCTCGGAGGAGGAACTGCAAGGCCTCCTCGGCCGCAAGACCCCCCCCACGCGCGGATTCGGCGCGGCCCTGACGCACGCCGTCGCGGAAGGCCGGCTCGGCCTCATCGCGGAGATCAAGAAGGCGTCCCCCTCCGCCGGCCTGATCCGCCCGGACTTCGACCCGGCCGCTATCGCCCGCGCCTACCACGACGCCGGCGCCACCTGCCTCTCCGTGCTGACCGACGAACCGCACTTCCAGGGCTCGGCCGACCATCTGCGCGCCGCAAGGACCGCCGTGCCCATGCCGGTGCTGCGGAAGGACTTCATGCTCGACCGCTGGCAGATCCTGGAAAGCCGGCTCATGGGCGCCGACTGCATCCTCCTCATCATGGCCGCCCTCACCGACGCCCTGGCGCGGGAGCTGGAGGAACTGGCCCGCGCCCTCGACATGGACGTCCTCGCGGAGGTCCACGACCGGCGGGAATTGGACCGCGCGCTCGGCCTGCAGACGCAGTTGATCGGCATCAACAACCGCAACCTCAAGACCCTGAAGACCGACCTCGCCACCACCGCCGAACTCGCCCCGCACGTCCCGAGCGACCGCTTCCTGGTCGCCGAAAGCGGCATCCGCACCCACGAGGACGTCCGCCGCCTCTGCGACGCCGGCGCCCGGTGCTTCCTGGTGGGCGAAAGCCTGCTGAAGCAGCCCGACATCGGCGTCGCCACCCGCGCGCTGCTGGGCGCATGACCCTCACGCACTTCGACGCCGACGGCCGGGCCCACATGGTCGACGTCTCCGCCAAGCCGGAGACGGACCGCACCGCCACCGCGCGCGTGCTGGTGCGGATGCAGCCCGGGACCCGGGCGATGGTCGCCGACGGCACGGCGAAGAAAGGCGACGTCCTGGGCGTCGCCCGCCTCGCCGGCATCATGGCGAGCAAGCGCACGGCGGACCTCATCCCCCTATGCCATCCCCTCCCCATCTCGGCCGTGACGCTGGACCTGGACCTGACCGACGCCGGCATCGAGATCGCGGCGACGGTCCGCACCACCGGCCGGACCGGCGTCGAGATGGAAGCCCTGACCGCCGCAAGCGTCGCGGCCCTCACGGTCTACGACATGCTGAAGGCCGTCGACCGCGCCATGGTCATCGACAACCTGCGCGTGACCCACAAGTCCGGCGGCAAATCCGGCGAGTTCGCCCAGCCATGACCCAAAGCCTGCCCCCTCTCCCCCCGGGAGAGGGCCGGGATGGGGGCCTGGCACACTCGCCCGGCCAGCCTGGCTCCCCATGCTGAGCGTAGAAGAAGCACGAACGAGGATCGTCGCCCCCCTCCGTCCCACGGCCCCCGAGATCGTCGCCCTCGCCCAGGCCTGGTCGCGCGTGACCGCCGCGGCGATCCACGCACGGCTCGACCAGCCGCCCGCCGACGTCTCCGCCATGGACGGCTACGCCCTCCGCGCCGAGGACGAAGGCCCGAGGCGCATCGTGGGCGCCGCCCCGGCCGGCCACCCCTTCGCCGGCCAGGTCCGCCCGGGCGAGGCGGTCCGCCTCTTCACCGGCAGCCTCGTCCCCCGGGGCGCCGACGCCGTGCTCATCCAGGAAGACGCCCGGACGGAAGCCGACCGGCTGACCCCCGAAGCGCCCATCCGCCCGGGCGCGCACATCCGCCGCCGCGCGCAGGACTTCGCCCTGGGCGACCTCCTGATCCCGCCCGGCCGCCGCCTCGATGCCCGCGGCGTCGGCCTCGCCGCCGCCGGCAACCACCCCTGGATCGCGGTCCACCGCCGCCCCAGCGTCGCCATCCTGGCAACCGGCGACGAGATCGCGATGCCCGGGGAGCCCATCCCCCCCGGCGGCATCGTAAGCTCCAACGCGCACGCCCTGGCCGCGCTCGTCCGTGCCCGCGGCGGACTGCCGACCATCCTGCCGGTGGCCGCCGACACGCCCGAGTCCGTCGCCGCCGCGGCCGTGGCCGCACGCGGCTTCGACGTGCTGGTGACGACCGGCGGCGCCAGCGTCGGCGAGCACGACCTCGTCCAGGCCGGCCTGGCCCGGGAAGGCTTCGCCCTCGATTTCTGGAAGATCGCGATGCGACCCGGTAAACCGCTGATCTCCGGACGCCTGGGCCCCACGGCGGTGCTGGGCCTCCCCGGCAACCCCGTCTCGGCGCTGGTCTGCGCGGTGCTGTTCCTCCTGCCCATGCTGGACCGCCTGCAAGGGCTCCCCGGCGACGCCCCGCCCACCTCTCCCGCCCGGCTCGGCGGCGCCCTGCCCGCCAACGACCATCGCGCGGACCACCTGCGCGCAACGCTCGACGACTCGCCCGACGCCATCCCCGTGGTGACCGCCTTCCCGAAGCAGGACTCCTCGATGCTGCGGACGCTCCACCGCGCCGGCGCCCTCATCCTCCGCGCCCCCCACGCCCCGGCCCTCGACGCCGGGGCGCCCGTCCGCATCATCCGCTTGGATTTTCTGTCAATCTGAGCCTGCAACCGGTTGACGCGACGCGGAGAACCTAATTAGAACATTTCGTGGTTTCCGGTTTTGTTCCGGACTACGGAGTGCTCACCCATGCTGACCCGCAAGCAGCACGAGCTGCTGACCTTCATCGACCGTCACCTGAAGGCGACCGGATTTTCGCCGAGCTTCGAGGAAATGAAGGAAGCCCTGCAGCTCCGCTCGAAAAGCGGCATCCACCGCCTGATCTCGGCGCTCGAGGAACGCGGCTTCCTGAAGCGGCGCCACCACCGCGCCCGCGCCTTGGAAGTCGTGCGCCTCCCGAACGAGCCGCTCCGCCTGGAAACGGCGCCGCCGCCCTCGCCCGCCTTCTCCCCATCCGCCTTTTCTCCAAACGTCATCCGGGGCGACTTCACGTCCCGCTTCCCCGGCGTCCGCGCCGCGAACGAGGCCGGCGCCGTGCAGCTCCCCCTCTACGGCCGCATCGCCGCCGGCCTCCCCATCGAGGCCCTCCGCGACAACGGCGCGCAGATCGAGGTCCCGATGGCCATGCTCGGCAACGGCGAGCACTACGCCCTGGAAGTCGACGGCGACTCCATGATCGAGGCCGGGATCCTCGACGGCGACACGGTCATCATCCGCAAGAGCGACACGGCCGAGAACGGCCAGATCATCGTCGCCCTGGTCGACGACCGCGAAGTGACGCTCAAGCGCCTGCGCCGCCGCGGCAACTCGATCGCGCTGGAACCCGCCAACTCGGCCCACCGCGTCCAGGTGCTCCCGGCCGACCAGGTGAAGGTCCAGGGAAAGCTGGTCGCCCTGCTCCGGAAATACTGAAAGCCCGAAACCGCACGGCGCCCGCACAAGACGAACGCCCTATCCCCTCGGGCGAAGGTGTTCACACATTTTCCCCCCTCCCTGAGATCAGGGAGGGGCCGGGGGGGGTGTGTCGTGCCGGCAGAGAACGAGCGTTGCAGCGACTCCGTGCTCGGACGGGTAGCCCATCCGCAGCCGGCAAAGGCTCCGCCGGGAGGGTGGGATGCTGGCAAACCGCCCCCTACGAGTCCGCCGCCGCAGGCTCCGGCATCGCCCGCACCCGCGCGACCCGGCGCCCGTCCATCTCCAGCACCTCGAACCGCCACCCCGCAAACACGATCCGGTCGCCGGCCCGCGGAACCCGCCGCAACAACGCCAGCAGCAGCCCCGCCAACGTGTGATAGCTGCCCTCCGACGGCAGATCCGGAAGTTCCAGCCGCGCCTTGATCTCGTCGACCGGCATCGCCCCCTCCAGCAGCAGCGGCCCCGCCGTCGCGTCGGGCGCCAGCGGGTCCGCCGGCGGCGTCGTCGGGTCGCCGACGATCGCCTCCAGCACGTCGGCCGCGGTCACCACCCCCTCGAAGCTGCCATACTCGTCCATGACGAGCGCCAATCCGATAGGGTCGCTCTTCAACCGCTCCAGCGCATCCAGGGCGGTCGCGGCATCCGGGATCACCATCGGCTTCTGCAACGCGTCCGCGATCGAAAGCTCGCCCCCCGCCAGGATCCGGTCCAGGATCGTCTTCGCCTGCACCACCCCCACCACGTTGTCGACGCTCCCGTCGCACACCACGAACCGGCTGTGCGGCGCCTCCCGCAGCGTCGCGGCGATGTCCGCCTTCGGGTCCGTCCGGTCGATCCACGCAAGCTCCGTCCGCGGCGTCATGATCGCGCGCACCGGCTTGTCCGCAAGCCGCAGCAGCCGCTCGATCATCGCGCGCTCCTCCGTCTCCAGCACGCCCTCCTCGTGCCCCTCGGCCAGCACGGCCTTCAGCTCCTCCTCCGTGACGCCCTGACGCTCGTCGCCATGCAGGCCGAACAGCCGCAGCGCGAAGTGCGACGACTTCCCCAGCACCCACACGATCGGCGCACCCACCCGCGCCAGCGTCGACAACGGCCCCGCGATGGCCGACGCCACCCGCTCGGGCTGCTGCAACGCAAGCTGCTTCGGGACCAGCTCGCCGAACACCAGCGTCAGATACGTCGTGATCACCACGACGATCGCCAGCGACAGGCTCTCCGCGAACGGCGCCATCGTGGGAATCTCCGCGAACCACGCATTGAGCCGCGCCGTCACCCGGGCGCCGCCGAACACGCCCGCCAGCACGCTGACCAGCGTGATCCCGATCTGCACCGCGGGCAGGAACCGCTGCGGGTCCTCCGAAAGCTCCCGCGCCTTCGCGGCGCCCACCACGCCCTGCCGCTCCAGCACCACCAGCCTGGCCCGGCGCACGGACACGAGCGCCAGCTCGCTGAGCGCGAATACGCCGTTGAGAAGGATGAGAAGAAGGATGAGGAGGAGTTCGAGACCAAGGCCCATGCCCCACCATAGCCGGGTCCGAGGCAAAGTTGCAGTGCAGCGCTGCCGGGTCTAGGAGCGGTGCATGCGCTCCTTGCCGCCCATCGCCCTGCTGCTCGGCGCCGCCGGGCTGATCCCGTTCGTGCTCGGCAGCCTGGGCGCCCTGTCGCTGGAGGGCGACGGCGCCCGCATGGCGCTGCTGGGCCTGTCCGCCTACGGCGCCGTCATCCTGTCGTTCCTGGGGGGCGTCCATTGGGGCCTGGGCCTGGCGGCCGGGGTGGACCAGTCCGTGCGGGCGCAGCGGTCGCGGTTCGGGCTGGGCGTCGTCCCGTCCCTGATCGGCTGGACCGGGCTGCTGGTCACGTTCGTGGGGCTCCCGAAGACCGGGCTGCTGGTGCTCGTCGCGGGCTTCGTCGTCACGACGATCGCCGAATCGCGGGCGTCCCGCGCCGGGCTGGTGCCGGGGGGCTACATGGGGCTGCGTTGGGTGCTGTCGGTGATCGTGGTGGTCTGCCTCGTCTCGGTCTCGGTCGTGCTGGCCCTCGGCGGCCGGGTGATCCTGTGACGGTGATGGCGCAACTGGAAGCGGCGCGCGTCGTGCCCGTGATCCGGACAGCGACGGCCGCCCTGGCGGAAACGGCGGTGCGCTGGCTGCACGAGGCCGGGGTGCGCGTGTTCGAGATCACCATGACCGTCCCCGATGCCCCGGCGCTGATCCGGGCGCTGGCCTCCGATCCCGGACTCCTGCTGGGCGCCGGCACGGTGCCGGACGCCGCGGCGGCACAGGCGTGCCTCGCGGCCGGCGCCCGCTTCCTGGTGGCGCCATGGATCGACGCGTCGCTGTCCGCACCCTGCCGGGACGCGGGTGCGCTGCTCATGCTGGGCGCGATGACACCCACGGAAGTGCGGGCCGCGCTCTCGGCCGGCGCGGACGTGGTGAAGGTCTTCCCGGCAAGCTCCGCAGGCGGCCCGCCCCACGTCAAGGCGCTGGCAAGCGTCTTCCCCGGCGTCGCTTTCTGTCCCACCGGCGGGATCGGACCCGCCGACGTCCGCCCCTACCTCGCCGCCGGCGCCCGCTTCGTCGGCATGGGCGGCGCGATGGTGGACCCGGCCCGCATCGCCGCCGGGGACAAGGCGTCCATCCAGCAAGCGGCCGCCCGCGCCCTGGCATGACGCCCGAGCTCGTCTGCATCGGGGAACCGATGATCGAGCTGAACCAGCAGGCGCCGGGGCCCGGCGGGCAGGCGCTGTTCCTGCAGGCCCACGGCGGCGACACCTCCAACGCCGCCATCGCCGCGGCCCGGCAGGGCGCCCGCGTCGCCTACCTCACCGCCATCGGCACGGACTCCGCCGGCGACGGCTTCATGGCCCTCTGGACCGCCGAAGGCATCGACACCAGCGGCGTCCGGCGCGACACCGGCCGCCCCACCGCGGTCTACCTCGTGCACCACGGCCCCGAAGGCCACAGCTTCCACTACTACCGCCACGGCTCCGCCGCGAGCGCCTTCGGCCCCGCCGACCTGGACAAAACCCTCATCCGCGGCGCCCGCATGGTCTACGCGTCCGGCATCAGCCAGGCCATCTCCGCCCCCGCCGCCGACGCCGTGTTCCAGGCGATCGGGCTGGCGCGGGACGCAGGCGCAGCCGTCGCCTACGACACCAACTACCGCCCACGCCTGTGGCCCGCACCCCGCGCCGCGGCCGTGATCCACGCCGCCATCGGAATGAGCACGATCGCCCTGCCCGGCCTGGACGACGCGGCGGCGCTGACCGGCCTCACCGACCCGGACGCGGTGGCGGACTTCTATCTCCGCCTCGGCCCGCCCGTGGTCGTCCTCAAGATGGGCGCGGCCGGCGTGCTGCTCGCGACCGCGGATGGCCGCGTGCGCATCCCGCCCTTCCCATGCCGGCCCGTGGACGCCACCGGGGCCGGCGACACGTTCTGCGGCGCCTTCCTCGCCCGCACCCTGGCGGGCGACCCACCCGACCCGGCCGCCCGCTACGCCGCCTGCGCCGCCGCGCTGTCGACGCAGGGATACGGCGCAGTCCCCCCCATTCCCCGCGCGCCAGACGTCCGGGCAGCGATGCGGGCACACCCCGCATGAAACGCTAAACCCCATCCGCACCCCTGCCGGCGGCAAAAGGCTCACCCCCTCCGCGCGCCGATCAGGAACTCGACATTCCCCTCGGGCCCCCGGATCGGACTCTCCACGATACCCAGCACCGTCCACCCCGCCAGCCCCGACCACCACGCCCCGATCCGGTCCTGCACCGCCTGGTGGACGGCGGGATCCCGCACCACGCCCCCCTTCCCCACCTGCCCCGGCCCGGCCTCGAACTGCGGCTTGATCAGCGCCACCGCCCACGCCCCCGCCACGCACAACCCCAGCGCCGCGGGAAGCACGGTCTGCAACCCGATGAAGCTCGCATCGCACACCAGCGCCTCGATCGGGTCGGGCACCTGCGCCGCCGTCAGGTGGCGCGCATTCGTCCGCTCATGCACGACCACCCGCACGTCGGTCCGCAACGCCCACGCAAGCTGCCCATGCCCGACATCGACCGCATGGACCCGCGCCGCCCCGTGATGCAGCAGCACGCTCGTGAACCCGCCCGTGCTGGCCCCCACGTCCAGGCACACGCGCCCCGCCGGAGAAAGGCCGAAATGCGCCAGCCCGTGATCGAGCTTCAGGCCCCCGCGCGACGCCCAGGGATGGTCCTGCCCCCGAACCTCCAGCGGCGCGCTCTCCGGCAGAAGATCGCCCGATTTCGCGACCCGCCGGTCCCCCGTGAACACCTTGCCCGCAAGGATCAGCGCCTGCGCCCGCGTCCGGCTCTCGACCAGCCCGCGATCCACAAGCGCCTGGTCGGCGCGCGTCTTCACATGTTCCGCTGCACGACGAACGCGGCAAGGGCCCGAAGCCGGTCCGCCTCCGGCCCGAACGCATCGAGGTGCAGCGAAGCCTGCTCGGCCAGCATCTCCGCCTGCGTGCGCGCGCGATCGACCCCCAGCAGCGCGACCAGCGTCGCCTTGCCCGCAGCCTCGTCCTTCCCCGCGGTCTTGCCGATGCCCTCCGTCGTCCCGATCGCATCCAGCACGTCGTCCGCGATCTGGAAGGCGGCGCCCAGATCCCGCCCGTACGCCATCACCTGCATCCGGACCTGCGGCGCGGCCCGGCCCAGGATCGCCCCCGCCTCCGCGCTGTACTGGATCAGCCGCCCCGTCTTCAACGCCTGCAACCGGCCCACCTCCGGCGCGGTCAACGCCATGCCCTCCGTCGCCATGTCGATCATCTGCCCCCCGGCCATGCCGCGCGCCCCGCTGGCCAGGCCCAGCGCCATCACCAGCTCGCACCGCGCCAGCGGATCGCCATGCGTGTCCGGCTCGGCCAGCACCTCGAACGACCGCGCCTGCAACGCGTCGCCCGCCAGGATCGCGGTGGCCTCGTCGAACCGCTTGTGCGTGCTCGGCTGCCCCCGCCGCAGGTCGTCGTCGTCCATCGCCGGCAGGTCGTCATGCACCAGCGAATACGCGTGCATCATCTCGACCGACGCCGCCACCCGCGCCGCGCAGGACTGGTTCACGCCGAACAGCCCCGCGACCTCCATCACCAGGAACCCGCGCAGCCGCTTCCCTCCGCCCAGCGTCGCATACCGCATCGCCTCCACCAGCCGCCGCTCATGCCCGTCCGGCAGCGGCAGCAGCACGTCGATCGCCTGCTCGACCACCCGCCCCTGCTCCGCCAGGGCCCCCGGCACGTCCACCCGCAACGCCGTCACGCTCACTCCATCACCTTCAATCCCAACGACCCGTCCGCCCGCTCCACGATCGCCTGCACCCGCGCCTCCGCCTCCGCGAGCTTCGATTCGCAGTGCCGCCGCAGCAGCGCGCCCCGCTCGTAGCAGGTGATGGCGTCCTCCAGCTTCTGCTGGCCGCCCTCCAGCCCGCGCACGATCGTCTCCAGCTCCGCCAGAGCGTCCTCGAACGACAGGCCGGCAATGTTGTCCGACATGCGCGTATCCCTATTCCGGCGCCCCTATTGCCGCATCAGCCGCCGAACGTGCAAGGCGGCGGACGCGGCAAGCGCATCCAGGTCGTAGCCCCCCTCCAGGATCGACACGACCCGCCCCGGGCAGCATTCGTCCGCAACCGCCAGCAGCCGGTCCGTGATCCACCCGAAATCCTCGGTCCCCAACCGCAGGTTGGCCAGGGGGTCCGCCCGGTGCGCGTCGAACCCGGCGCTGATGACCAGCAGCTCCGGCGCAAAGCTCAGCAACGCCGGCAGCCCCACCGACTCCCACGCCGCCCGGAACCCCGCCCCGTCCGTCCCCGGCCGCAGCGGCATGTTCACGACGTTGCCCGACACACCCCGCTCCGACGCGGCGCCCGTCCCCGGGTAGCACGGCGACTGGTGGCTGCTGGCATAGAACAGGTCCGGGTCGTTCTCGAAGATATCCTGCGTCCCGTTGCCGTGGTGGACGTCGAAATCCACGACCGCGACGCGCCGCAGCCCCCACCGCGCCCGCGCATGCAGGGCGGCGATGGCGGCACCGTTGAACAGGCAGAACCCCATAGCCCGCGCCCGCTCCGCATGGTGCCCGGGCGGGCGCACGGCCGCGAACGCGGCGCCCGCCCACCCCTCCATGACGGCATCGACGGCGGCGATCGCGGCACCCGCCACCCGCCGGATGGCGGCCGGGCTGCCATGGCTCATCAGCGTGTCGCCGTCGATGTAGACGCTCTCGCCCTCCGCCGGACGAATGTCGAGGATGGCGTCGACATAGCCGGCCGGGTGCGCAAGACGAAGCTGCTCGGGCGTGGCCTCGGGCGCGTCCTCCCGCAGCAGCGGCACGAAGTCCGGATGCTCCAGCGCCCCGATGACCCGGCGCAACCGCTCCGCGCATTCCGGATGGTGCGCCCCGGTGTCATGACCCAGGCAATCCGCATGCGTGAACATCGCCACTGCCGTCATGGCGTGTCCTTCGGCTCGAACAGCTCCGCGCGCTTGCGGATGGTGAAGCTGAACACCCCCGCCTCCTCGCCCTGCGCCGTCAGCATGTGGCCCGTCTCCCGGCAGAACGCCTGGAAATCCGCGACGGCGGCACGGTCGGTCGCCAGCACCCGCAGCTTCTCGCCCGGCTTCATCGACCGCAGCGCCTTGTTGGCCCGCAGCACCGGCAGCGGACAGGACATGCCCTTCACGTCCAGCAACGTCTCGCTCATGCCGCCCCCTTCGCTCCCCCCGACCCTAGGCGTTGCCGCCCCACGCCGCCAGGGGCCACGCCGCCCCGGCTTGAGCCGGCACCGCCCACCCGCTATCCCCACCGCATGCGCCATCGCATCGGCATCGACCTGGGCGGCACGAAGATCGAGGCCGCCGTGCTCGATCCCGGGGGCGCCATCGCCTGGCGCCGCCGCGCGCCCACCCCCGCCACATACGACGGCATCGTCCACGCCATCGCCGACCTGGTCGCCGCCGCCGAATCCACGTTGGCCGTCACTGCCACCATCGGCGTCGGCATCCCCGGAACCCTCAGCCCCGCCACCGGACTCGTCAAGAACGCCAACACCCAAGCCCTGATCGGCCACGCCCTCGACCAGGACCTCGCCGCATCCCTCTCCCGCCCCGTCCGCGTCGAGAACGACGCCAACTGCTTCGCCCTCAGCGAGGCCGCGGACGGCGCCGGCGCCGGCCACCGCTGCGTCTTCGGCGTCATCCTCGGCACCGGATGCGGCGGCGGCATCGTCGTCGACGGCCGCGTGCTGGCCGGCCGCAACCGCATCGCCGGCGAATGGGGCCACATGCCCCTCCCCTGGCCGCGACAGGACGAAACCCCCCTCCCCCGCTGCTGGTGCGGGCAACACGGCTGCCTGGAACTCTACCTCTCCGGCCCCGGCCTGGCCCGGACCTGCGACGCCCCGGACGCCCGGGCCGTGCTCACCCGCGCAGCAGCCGCGGACCCCCGGGCAATCGCCGCGCTCGACCGCCACGCCGACCGCCTCGCCCGCGGCCTCGCCGTCATCATGAACGTGCTCGACCCCGACGTCATCGTCCTGGGCGGCGGCCTCAGCAACATGGCCCACCTCTACGACCGGCTGCCGGCCCTCATGGCCCGCCACGTCTTCAGCGACGTGACCGCAACCCCCGTCCTCCCAAACCTCCACGGCGACAGCAGCGGGGTCCGCGGCGCCGCCTGGCTGTGGCCGGCGGCCGAAACCCCCGCTTGACCCATCGTTCCCGGCGCGCTACGAACCCGCCCCTTGCGACACCCGGAGACACCGATTTGCCAGCCCGCCCTGCCCGATTCCGGCCCGGCGCCGGGTCCCAGGACGGCGCCGCGCGCCTCGCCTGACCCGCCGGACCCCACGTCCGCCCCCCCGATCCGGTTTCCGGAGAGCACACGATGAACGCCCCCATGGAGCGGCGCGCCCTGCTTCTGCGCGGCCCCGGACACGGCCAGGGGCACGGCGCCGCCCACGGCTCCTGCCGCGCGGCGCTCGCCTACGCGCAGAACGTCTTCGCCGCGCTCGACCGCCGCATGCCCGAGGCCGTGGCCCTCGCGACCTGGCTGGCGCAGGGCGCCGACGCATTCGGCCTCGTCGACGACGCCCTGCCGGAACTGCCGCAGGACCGCCCGCGCCCCCGCGCCGGCCTGCCGCTCGACGACTGGCGGCGTATCGGCGACGCCATCGCCGCAGCCGCGGAAGGCGCGGCCGGCGCCGCGCCGGACGTGACGGACCAGTGGGTGGCTGCGGTCGGCGCGGCCCTCGCGCTCGCCCCGGCCGGCCGAGCCGTGCTGGACCTCGCACTCCGCTACGACACCGACCTGCGCGTCGAACGCCTGTTCGACGAGATGAGCACCTGCCGCGGCGCCCCCGACCGCCTGCACCGCAACCCCGCCCTGTTCGCGCTCCTGCTCGCCCTGCCGCAGCCCGACATCGCGGCGCAACTTGAATCCACGGCGCCCCTGCTCGCCGGCGGGATGCTCGCGCTCACCCGCAACGGCGTGCTGCAGCCCCTCTACGGCCTGACGTCGCTCCTCCGCCAGGACGTCCCCCCCGAGGCCGACATCCACGGGCAACTCCTCGGCCGCCTCGCCGACCCGGCGCTGCCATGGACCGCGTTCGACCATCTGGGCCCGGAAACCGAGGTCGCCGTCCGCGTCCTCCGCGCCGCCCTGGCCGGGCGGGAGCGCGGCGTCGGCATCCTGCTGCACGGCGCACCCGGCACCGGCAAGACCTCCTTCGCCGCCGCCCTCGCCGCCCGCGTGGGCGCCCCCCTGCGTCCCGTCGGCGAAAGCGGATGGGACGGCGACGAGCCGGAACGCGGCGAGCGCCTGTCCGCCCTGCGCCTCGCCCACCGCCTCGCCATCCCCGGCGAGACGCTGCTCCTGTTCGACGAGGCCGAGGACCTCTTCGCACGACGCGCCATGGTGGGCGACGAGGCCGTGGCAAGCTCCCGCGTGTTCGTCCACCGCGTGCTCGAACAAGGCGCCGCCCCGGTGATCTGGACCGCCAACGACATCGGCGTCCTCGGCCCCGCCGTGCTGCGCCGCATGACCATGTGCATCGAACTGCGCGTCCCCGCCCTGCCCGCCCGCGCGCGCCTCTGGCGCAGCATGGGCGAGGCCGAGGGCGTGGCGCTCCAGGACGCCGATGCCGCGCACCTGGCCCGCCTCGTGCCCGCCGCCCCCGCCGTCGCCGCGGCCGCCCTGCGCGCCACCCGCCTCGCAGCCGGCGACGCGGCAACCGCGCGGCTGATCGTCGAGGGCGTCGCCCGCGCCGTCCGCGGCAGCGCCCTGCCCCCGCCGGAACCGCTGGGCGACCGCTACGACCCGGCCCTCCTCAACGCCGATTCCGACCTCGACGCCCTGGTCGCGACCCTGCAACGGCCCGGCGCGCCGCGCGACGTGTCCTTCCTCGTCTCCGGCCCCCCCGGAGCCGGCAAAAGCGCCTGGTTGCGCCACCTCGCCGCGCAGATCGGCCTGCCCGTCGTCCAGAAGCGCGCCTCGGACCTCCTCGGCGCCTACGTGGGCGAATCCGAGCGCAACATCGCCGCCGCCTTCGCCGAAGCCCGGGAGACGGAATCGTTCCTGGTCTTCGACGAAGCCGACAGCCTCCTGCAGGAACGTGCGGACGCCGTCCGCGGCTGGGAAGTCAGCCAGGTGAACGAGATGCTGACCTGGATGGAATCCCACCCCCTCCCCTTCGCCTGCACGACAAACCTGATCGACCGCCTGGACCGCGCGAGCCTCCGGCGCTTCCTGTTCAAGCTCCGCTTCGACTGGCTCACCCCCGCCCAGGCCCGCCTCGCCTTCCGCACCCTCCTCGGCTGCCCGGCGCCCGCAGCCCTGGACGCGCTGCGGACCCTCACCCCCTCCGACTTCGCCCTGGTCCGCCGCCGCGCCGCCGTGGAAGACGTGGCCACCGACCCCGACGCCCTGCTCCGCCTCCTCTCACAGGAAAGCAAAGGCCGAACCGGCGGCCGCGGCGCCCTGGGCTTCACCGCCGAACCCAACAGAACCCCATAGCCCCGAAGGTCCCCCCTCCCCCGTAGCGCCGGCGTCCCGCCGGCCCGGCCAACCCACACCGCCGCCGCTCCGCACACCCCCGCCATTGCGCCCCACCCCCTCCTCCCCTATAGGACCCCCGTCTGCGCGCCGGGCCTGATCAGGGCATGCCCGGCCGCGACGCCTGCGCGAACGCCATCCCGGCCCCCCGCGCAGCCCAAGCCAGGAGACCGAAATGCCCAAGCTGAAGACCAAATCATCCGTCAAGAAGCGATTCAAGATCACCGCCACCGGCAAGGTCCTCGCCGGAGCCGGAAACAAGCGCCACGGCCTCATCAACCGCAGCCAGAAGGCGAAGCGCCAGAACCGCCGCACCCAGGTCCTCACCCACGCCGACGGCCTCACCGTCAAGCAGTGGGCCCCCTACGGTATCGGTTGAAGGAGGTCTGAACCATGGCACGCGTCAAGCGGGGCGTCACAACGCACGCCCGTCACAAGAAGGTCCTGGAAGCCAGCAAGGGCTTCGTCGGCCGCTCGTCCACCAACTACCGCATCGCCCTGCAGCGCCTCGAGAAGTCGCTCCAGTACGCCTACCGCGACCGGCGTCAGAAGAAGCGTGACTTCCGCGGTCTCTGGATCCAGCGCATCAACGCCGCCGTCCGCGAACACGGCCTCACCTATTCCCGCTTCATCGCCGGCGTAAAGGCGACGGGCATCGAGATGGACCGCAAGATCCTCTCCGCCATCGCCTACGACGACCCGGCCGCCTTCGCCGTCATCGTCGAGCAGGTCAAGGCCGTCATCGCCCACGCCGCCGCCGAGGACGCGACCGTGGCCGATCTCGCCGCCCTGACCGAAAACCCGACGGCTGTCACCCCGGCATAATCCGCCGAACCCCGACCCTCTCCCGCCCCGCGGGAGAGGGGACCAGGTGCATGCATGACCGATGACCTGAACGCCCTCCGCACCGAAACCGAGGCGGCGCTGGACGCGGCCACCGACCTGCGCGCCTGGGACGCCATCCGCGTCGCCGTCCTCGGCAAAAGCGGCCGCCTCACCGCCCTCCTGAAACAGCTCGGCGCCGTCCCCCCCGACGAACGCCGCACCCGCGGCGCCGCCCTCAACGAACTCCGCGACCAGCTCACCGCCACCATCGAGGCCCGCCGCGCCCAACTCGACGCCGCCGCCCTCGACGCCCGCCTCGCCGCCGAACGCATCGACGTCACCCTCCCCGCCCCCGCCCCCCCGCGCGGCGCCATCCACCCCATCAGCCGCACCATGGAGGAAATGGCCGCCATCTTCGGCGCCATGGGCTTCCGCGTCGGC
>CAXTPG010000006.1:76798-79467 GCA_964246015.1 uncultured Acetobacteraceae bacterium | reverse complement strand
CGCTCCGCGATCATCAGCGTCGTCGCATAGGTGTTGGCGCTCGTCATGCTCGGCATGATGCTGGCATCGACGACGCGCAGCCCCTCCATCCCGTGCAGCAGCAGCCGGTCGCTCACCACCGCGCCAGGGTCGCTCGCCGGCCCCATCTTGGCGGTGCCGATCAAGTGGTAGCACGTCACGCCGTGCTCGCGCGCGAAGCCCAGCAGCTCGTCGTCCGACTGCACGGCCGCCCCCGGCAGCGTCTCCGCGTCGACGAACGGCGCCAGCTCCGGCGTCGACAGCAGGCGGCGGATCAGCCGAATGCCCCCGATCGTCACCTGGCGGTCCAGCGGGTCGGACAGGTAGTTCGGCTGGATCACCGGATCGACCCACGGGTCCGTGCTGACGGCATGCACATGGCCATGGCTTTCCGGCCGGTGTGCCCAGGCCCCCGCGGTCATCCCCGGATAGTCGTCCAGGATATAGGTCTTGCCCGGCGTGTAGCTGCCCGGCGTGAACACGCATTGCAGGTCCGGCGCGTCCGCCCCCTCCCAGCTTTTCCAGAACACGTGCACCTGGCTCGGCGCCGTCGCCAGGATGTTGGGCCGGCCGGTGGCCCAGCGCGCCAACTGCACGGCCAGCCGCGGCCCCCGCGACAGCTCGTTCAGCGTCGTCGTGCCCGGCTTCGCCCGCATCACGCAGCGCACGCCGTAATGGTCGCGGAAGTTCTGCCCCACGCCCCGCGCCTCGTGCACGACCGGCACGCCCAATTCGCCCAGCAAGGCGGCGGGTCCCACGCCCGAGATCTGCAGCAGCCGCGCGGTGTTGACGGTCCCGGCCGACAGGATCACCTCCCGCGCCGCCCGCACCTCCGTCGTGGGTCCTGCCTGCGCGCGGGCATAGCGGATGCCCACGGCGCGCTTGCCCTCGAACAGGATCGCGGTCGCGCGGGCATCCGTCCGCACCTCCAGCGTCGGGCGGCTTTGCGCCGGCTTCAGGAACGCGCGGGAGGCGCTGACCCGCCAGCCGCGTTCGATCGCGCGCTGGAAATATCCGACGCCCGCCTGGTCCCCGCTGTTGTAGTCGGGGTTGCGCGGGATGCCCGCCCCCACGCAGCCGGCGATGAACGCCTCCGACACCGGGTGGATCCAGTCCATGTCGGTGACGGGGATGCCCTGGTCGCGCCCGCGCTTGCTGTCGTCGCCGGGGCCGATCCGCCGTTCGGTGCGGCGATAGTAGGGCAGCATGTCGTCATAGCCCCAGCCGCGGTTGCCGCGCTGCGCCCAGTTGTCGAGGTCCGCGGGCTGCCCCCGGTTGTAGATCATGCCGTTGACGCTGCTGCTGCCGCCCAGCACGCGGCCCTGCGTGGTCGCGATGCGCCGGCCCGCCGTGTTCGCCGTCGGCTCCGTCTTGAACTGCCAGGTGACGGAGGGGTCGAACAGCGTCTTCGTGAATCCCGCCGGGATGTGGATCCACGGATTGCGATCGGGCGGCCCGGCCTCCAGCACGCAGACGGTGACGCCCGGGTCTTCCGTCAGGCGATTGGCCAGCACCGAGCCCGCGGCTCCGGCACCGACGATGACGTAGTCGAACGTGTCGGTCATGCTTCCGACGCTAGCCCCCACCCCAGCCCCGCGCAACGCCTTGACCCAGGCCAGGATCGCGCGAACATCCCCCGCCACAGGAGAACACCGAATGCCGCACGCGACCGCCGATGACGGGGTGAAACTCTATTTCGAGGAGACGGGACGCGGCACGCCCGTCATCTTCGTCCACGAGTTCGCCGGCGACATGCGAAGCTGGGAACCGCAGATGCGCCATTTCGGCCAACGCTACCGCGCCATCGCCTACAACGCCCGCGGCTACGCCCCCTCCGACGTGCCGGAAAGCCCGGCCAGCTACAGCCAGGCCCGCGCCGCCGACGACATCGCCGCCGTGCTCGATCATCTGGGACTCGACCAGGCCCACGTCGTCGGCCTGTCCATGGGCGGCTTCGCGACTCTGCATTTCGGCTTCCGCCACCCCGCCCGCGCGAAATCGCTGGTCGTCGGCGGCTGCGGCTACGGTGCCGAACCCGGCCAGCGCGAGCGCTTCAAGGGCGAGGCCGCCGCCATCGCCGCCGCGCTGCTGGAGCAGGGAATGGAGAAGTTCGCCGCCAGATACGCCTACGGCCCCACCCGCGTTCAGTTCGAGAACAAGGACCCCCGCGGCTTCGCCGAGTTCGCGCGGCAACTGGCCGACCACTCCTCCCTGGGCGCCGCCAACACGCAGCTCGGCGTCCAGGCCGAACGCCCCTCGTTGTACGAGCTGGTGGACCAGATGAAGGCGCTGACCGTCCCCACCCTGGTCCTGACCGGCGACGAGGACTGGCCCTGCCTGCAACCGGGCCTGCTGATGAAGCAGTCCATCCCGACCGCCGCGTTGGCCGTGATGCCCAATTGCGGCCACACCATCAACATCGAGGACCCCGACGAATTCAACCGCCTCGTCGGCGCCTTCCTGGTCCAGGTCGATTGCGGCCGCTGGCCGGTGCGTGACGCCCGGACGCTGGTGCATTCGATCACCGGGATCAAATAGGCCGCCGGGACGAGGCACGGCAAGCGAGTAGGTCATCCCCGGACCTCCAAGTACGTCATCCCCGGACCCCCAAGTACGTCATCCCCGGACCCCCAAGTACGTCATCCCCGGAC